>DATMLF010000166.1:0-25239 GCA_035570595.1 Allostellaceae bacterium | reverse complement strand
GCTGGCGGTTCGCTCGCCGAAACGGGCGCGGTGTCATTCATGTTCGATCGCGTCGGGGTGATCGTCTTCGACCGCAAGGTCGCGGACGACGAAGCGATGCTCGAGGCTGCGATCGACGCCGGCGCGGACGACGTGGCGTCGGGCCCGGAAGAGCACGAGGTCATCACTTCGGTCGTGGCGCTGCGCGACGCGCAGAAAGCCCTGGAGGCGAAGTTCGGCGAGCCGCTCCGGGCCTCGATTGTCTGGCGGCCGCAGAACACCATCGCCGTCGAAGACGAGGCGGGCGAAAAGATCCTGCGCCTTATCGGAGCGCTCGAAGACAACGACGACGTTCAGACCGTCACCGCGAACTTCGAGGTTTCCGAGGCGCTGTTGGAGAAGATGGAAGGGTAGCGCCGCGCTTTGAGCGGCGCTTTCGCAGTCGCGCGCTTTAGACTCCGCAGCGACGGCCCCACGGGCCCCACCAGCAATGCCAGCCCGGAGCGAAGCCGTAACGCGGACCCCCTCCCCAGCCCCAGCGATGCCAGCCGCTGCCCCAACCGTAGCCGCGATGCCAACCCCATCCGCGATGCCAGCCGCCATGCCAGCCACCGTGCCAACCGCCATGCCACCAAACGGACTGAACGTCCGCGCCGACAATCGGTTGCTCGAGGGAAGGGGACGACAGCGTGAAAGCGGACGAAGGCGCGCTTGTGGCGGCGAGCATCGCCGCGCCGGCAAAAGCGGCGATCGCGCCGCGGGAGAGAATGCGTAAGGACATGGTTACCTCCGGGTTTCCAACCTCCGCCGCGATTATGGTCTTAATGTCTGAACTGGGCGTGAATGCGAGGCCAAAATTTCCTCGATCGAGCTCAAGGCGTTTTCCGGGTTGACATATTCGCCCTGAGGAGTCATCGCCAATCCGGGCGCGCCGGTTTTCGCCTCCGCGGCCAATCAAATCGACGGTAGAAGTTGATAAGCTTGCTCGGGCGCCGCGTTCGGCATCCGGGGGTGATTGCTTTCGCGCCGTTCCAACACCGCCGGCTTCGCGAGGGTACGGCGCCCCGTTGACGGCCATTAGAGGAGACAGACTTGAACGACGGCCCTAGTCGCCCCGTTGGACGGGCTCTGTCGCGTCCTGCGGGTTCCCTTTCCTTGAACTTAAACCAACAAGCCGCCTCCGCTCCCGCGCCGACCCGAGCCGACTGATCGTCGGATGGTTCGTCCTTGAGCCGGCGACGGCGAAAGGAGACGAACCATGACGATGAATGTTAAGATCGCCGAGCCGGTTGAGGCCGCCGTGCTCGACGTCGCGCATATCGGCCACATCCAGGGCGCTTTCGGAACCATCCTTCACGGCGACGTCGCGCCGCGCAAGACGTGGAAGCATCGTCTGACGACGCTGCTCGCGATCATCGGCCCAGGCCTGATCGTGATGGCAGGCGACAACGACGCTGGCGCCTTCGCCACCTACGGCCAGGCGGGCCAGACCTACGGCACCACGCTGCTCTGGACCCTCGCGCTCCTGATCCCGGTCCTCTACGTCAACCAGGAGATGGTGCTGCGCCTCGGCGCGGTCACCGGGGTCGGCCACGCGCGCCTGATCTTCGAGCGCTTCGGCAAGTTCTGGGGCGCCTTCAGCGTCATCGATCTTTTCCTGCTCAATGCGCTGACCATCGTCACCGAGTTCATCGGCATCAGCCTCGCGCTCGATTATCTCGGCCTGAACAAGGTCGCCGGCGTCGCAGTGACCGCTGGCCTGGTGGTGGGCGCCGTCAGCACCGGAGATTTCCGCCGGTTCGAGCGGTTTGCGCTGCTGCTCGTCTTTGGCAGCCTGCTGCTGGTGCCGATCCTAGTGTGGGCGCATCCGCCGGTCGGGCAGATCGCGCGCGACTTTGTCGTGCCGCAGTTCCCGGCGGGCGGCAAGCTCGGCGAGGTCATGCTGCTGATCATTGCGATCGTCGGCACGACGGTGGCGCCGTGGCAGCTGTTCTTTCAGCAGAGCTACGTCATCGACAAGCGCATCACGCCGCGCTTTATCCGCTACGAGCGCACCGATTTGTGGATCGGCATCGCGCTTGTGATCGTCGGCGCGGTGGCGATGATGGCGTTTACCGCCGCAACCTTTGCCGGGCGTCCGGAGTTTGGCAATTTCCAGGATGCGGGCGCCGTCGCCGCCGGCCTCGGCCAATATGTCGGGCATATGGCCGGCGTCTTTTTTGCGATAGCGCTGATCGATGCGAGCGTGATCGGGGCGATGGCGGTCTCGCTGTCGACCGCCTATGCGATCGGCGACGTGCTGTCGTTGCGCCATTCGCTGCACCGCAGGCCGCGGGACGCCAAGGCGTTCTACGCAGTCTATGGCGGGCTCGTCGCGGTGGCGGCGGGGCTGGTGCTGACCCCCGGCACGCCGCTTGGATTGCTGACCAACGCGGTGCAGAGCCTGGCCGGGGTCCTGCTGCCGAGCGCCACGGTCTTCCTGTTGTTGCTGTGCAACGACAAGGCGGTGTTGGGCCCGTGGGCCAACAGTCGCGGGGTCAACCTGTTCACCGGTGCTGTGATCGCGGTGCTGGTGGTGCTGTCGGTGATTCTGACCGCGGCGGTGCTGTTCCCCGGCATCGGCGACATGACGATCCTCGGCGTGCTCGCCGGGGGATGCCTTGGCGCTGTCGCGATCTGGCTGTTGTCCGGCGGTCTGCGCCGAAGCGCCGCGGCGGACATCACGCGGGCCGAGCGGGAGCAGCGCGCGGGCTGGCGGATGCCGCCGCTTGCCGATCTGTCGCCGCGGCGGCTGAGCATCGGCGAGCGCACCTGGCTCTTCGTGCTGCGCGGCTATCTCGTTCTCGCCGCCGGCCTGGTGCTGGCGCGCATTGTCAGCCTCGCGATGGCCGGTCATGATTGAGCGGTCATGGCCACGAGCGGAACCGTCCTCCTCGACGCCCTCGGTCGGCTCGGCCTGGCGCTGGCGCTGGGCGCGCTCATCGGCTTCGAGCGGCAGTGGAACCAAAAGATGGCGGGGCTGCGGACCAACGCGCTCGTCGCCCTCGGCGCCTGCGGCTTTGTCGTTTTTTCGGCCGTTGTCGGCGAGGGCGACCCGACGCGCCTGGCGGCCCAGGTTGTCTCCGGGATCGGTTTTCTCGGCGCCGGCATCATCCTGCGCGAGGGCGCCAACATCCACGGCCTCAACACCGCCGCGACCTTGTGGTGCTCGGCGATGGTCGGGACTTTTTGCGGCGGCGGCTTTTGGCTGCTGGGAATCGGTGCGTCCGGCTTTGTCGTCGCGACCAACCTGTTCCTGCGGCCATTGCTGCGGCGGCTCAACACGCGCCCGCTGACCGACGAGGACGGCGAGACCCACTACACGGTCGAGATCACCTGCAAGGGGATCGAGGAGGCGCACACCCGCTCGCTGCTGCTGCAGGCGCTGTCCCAGGCCGGGCTCGGTCTGCGCCGCCTCGACAGCGAGGACATCCCCGACACCTCGAAAGTCTCGGTCACAGCACAAGCCGTCGCCGCCAAGCGCAACGACGGCGCGCTCGAGCAGGTCGTCGGCCGCTTGAGCCTCGAGCCGCATGTCAGCGCCGCGACCTGGCAAGTCGTCCGCGCGATGTCGGACAGCTGAACCGGCCCGTCGGGCGCTCGCGAGTCCGGCTGCGGCAGGACGTCGGCCAAGACGGACGAGCCCGCGCTCGCGATGGCAAGCCTTCGGTCCGCGGCCCGGTGCGCCGCGCTCAGCGCGGCGTGTCGCCTTTCAACGTGATGCGCTGCATGACGCGGCGATGGCCGTGGTAGTCGTTGACCGCGTTGTGCTGTGCGGCGCGGTTGTCCCAGAAGGCGAGCGAGCCTTTCTCCCAGCGAAAGCGGCAGGTGAATTCCGGTTGCTGCTGGTGGCGGAACAGGTAGGCGAGCAACGGCGCGCTCTCCGCGATCGTCATGTCCCTAAAATGCGCCGTGTGGGCGCCGTTGACGTAAAGCGCCCTGCGGCCGGTTTCGGGATGGGTGCGCACCGCCGGGTGCTCGGCGACGAGGCGCTTGGCCGCATCCGCCGCGGGATGGTCGCGCACCCGGTCTTCGCGCGTCTTCGAGCCGTCGGCCTTGGCCGAGTCGCTGACCCCGACGAGGCCGTCTAGCATCCGGCGCAGTCCCGGCGACAGTGTCTCGTAGGCGAGATACATGTTGGCGAACAACGTGTCGCCGCCATAAGGCGGAACCTCGCGGGCGAAGAGCATCGTCGCCATCGGCGGCTCGGCGAGATAGGTCGTGTCGGCGTGCCACACACCCCCGAAATTGACCGTCTCGTGCTCGAGCTTGACGACCGGCGTGATCATCGGAAACCCGTCGAGGCCGCGCACGAAGGGGTACTCGATCGGCTCGCCAAAGCGGCGGGCAAAGGCGAGGAACCGCGCCGGCGTCAGCTCCTGCCCGCGAAAGAAGACCACGAGATGGTCGAGCAATGCGCAGCGGATCGCGGCGATCGTCTCAGCAGCGAGTTCGCGCGCCAAGTCGACGCCCGAAATCTCCGCCCCGATCGCCCCGGCAACCGGACGAATTTCGATCGGCTCGGCAGACATTGCGGGCGCCCCTCACCCGACCCGATCGGCGCGCCAACTCCCCGCGCCGAACTGGCTCTTGTTGACGATGCCGTCGTTCTGGTCGCTCGCGGCGCCGAGCAGTGCGGTTCCGCTCATCCGCCCGTCATGGACGGCGCCGTCGAACAAATAGGAGATCGTGCTGCCCTCGTAGCGCGCGGTGAAGGCGAGTCGCACCGCATCGCCTCGGACCGAACCACTGACCGGCCCCTCGAACCCGGCCGAGCGCTGATGGCCGACCAGGCCGGACCCGCGCTGCTCGATGCTGAGCCGATGGATGCGCGCGCCGTGCAGAAAGTCGACGCGCATGTCCCACTCGCCGCCGACCTCGACCGCCGCCCCCGACATCTGGTCGGCCGCGCCGCGCCGTGCGGCAGCCAGCACGGCCGAAATCGCGTCGCCGACCTGCGCCGCCTCGCCGGGTTGCAGCTGGAACGGGTCGATCTCGATCGCATTCTCGGTCGCGGAGTTGTCGTCGAGCATGACCCGCGGCTCGCTGTCGAGCGCGCGCCGCCGCAGCCCGAGCCCGTCGATCGGGTACTCTGCACGGTCCCACGTGACGCGCAGCCGCGGCACCAGATCGACCCCGACCGGCTCGATCACTTCGCTCGCCGCCCCCGGCATCCGCCCGACCCGCTCGGCGACGACCGCGAGGTCGTCATACCATTTCCGCTGCTCGGCGCCGCGGTCGCGCTCCTCGAACCAGTATTCGACCGCCGCCAGGACGCCGACAACGTCCTCCTTCGACACTTTCATGGGCCGGCCCAGCGCCTGGTGCGGCGAGGCGTTGCGCCAGGCCGCCTCGACGAGTCGCTTGGCGCCGAGCAGCAAGCCGCTCGTCTGCGGACCGCGCAGAAACTTGCCGCCGCTGTAGATGACAAGGTCGGCGCCGCGCGCGAGCCACGGGCTTGGCCGTTCGAGATGCTCGGAGGCGGCGTCGACCATGATGGGGATGCCGCGCGGCTTCATGATCGCGGCGAATTCCTCGAGCCGCACCGGGCAGAGATGCTCCTGCTTGCCAAGCAGCACGACCATCGCCACCGGCTCCGCCAATGCCTGGTCCAATTCCTCGCGGGTTTCGATCTCGACGATGTGGCAGCCGATCATCCGCACTGCCTGGTCGTAGGCGAAACGCTGGGTGCGCGGGATGATGACCCGGTTGACCATGCCCTCGGTGAACGGCAGCCGCAGCATCTTGACGGGGTCGTTGCCGGCGACGCAGGCGGCCGTTCCCAGCGCCACCGCGGCGGCACTGCCGCAAGTGACGATCCCCCACTCGGCGCCGGTCAGCTCCGCAAGGCGGCGGCCCGCCGCTTCCATCAGCTCGTCCAAGTTGACGAACCAGCGCGACGCCTCGGCCATCGCCTCGCGCACTTGCGGCAGCATCAGACTGCCGCCGTGCATCGTGCGCACGCTGCAGCAGTTGACGAACGGGCGCACGCCGAGCGCGAGGTAGGGGTTGGAGTTGGGGGACATGGCTTCTCCGACCGCGATTGGCGGCCGACTATACCAATCGTGTCTAGCCTTGGGCAGGCGTTGGCCAGGCGATGCGGAGCGATTCTCGTTTTGCGGCGTTTCCTCACTGATTGATCCGGGCAGTTGAATTCAGAGGGAAGAAGCACTCATGGCGGAAAAACAGGACGTCGGCGGCGACGGCAATGCCGTGAATTACGGTCTGGCCCAAGCGACTGAGGCTATGGAGAAGCTGCGCGCGATGGTCGACCAGACGTCGCGGTCGATCAAGGAGATGACCCAGACCGGTCAGCAATGGGCGCAAGACGCGCAGGGCCGCGCCCAGGAATATGCCCAGCAGCTGCGCGAGCAGAGCGGAAAGGCGGTCGGCACGGTCTCGGAGACCGTCGAGCACAACCCCTTGGCGAGCATGGCGGTGGCCTTCGCGATCGGGTTCCTGGTCGCCAGCCTGATCAAGCGCTGAGGCGGCGGCCAGCACACCCATCCGGCGTTGCGGTTGATCGCGGTCCGCTCGCGGGCTATCTCGTGAGCGGTGACCGCCGCAACGCCGCAGAACGTTGAAGTCCGGCTGGGGAAGGGGCTCGTCCTCTTTTCCGGCGGCCAGGATTCGGCGACCTGCCTCGCCTGGGCGCTGACCCGCTTCGCCGAGGTCGAGACGATCGGCTTCGACTACGGCCAGCGCCATCGGGTCGAGCTCGACTGCCGGGTCGCGGTGCTCTCCCGCCTGCGCCGCGAGTTCCCCGAATGGAGCGACAAGCTCGGCGAGGACCACCTGGTCGACTGCGGCGTGCTCGGCCGGATCAGCGAGACCGCGCTGACCCGCGAAACCGCGATCGCCTTTGACGGCAGCGGGCTGCCGAACACGTTCGTGCCCGGGCGCAACCTGATGTTCTTCGTGCTGGCGGCGGCGATCGCCTATCGCCGCGGGTTGCGCCATCTCGTCGGCGGCATGTGCGAGACCGACTATTCGGGTTATCCCGATTGTCGCGACGACACACTGAAAGCGTTGCAGGCGACCCTGTCGCTCGGCATGGATCATCGCTTTGTGATCCGCACGCCGCTGATGTGGCGCGACAAGGCGGCGACTTGGGCATTGGCCGAAAAGCTCGGCGGCGCCGCGCTTGTCGAGCTGATCCGGCGAGAGACCCACAGCTGCTACCTCGGCGACCGCAGCCAGCAACACGAGTGGGGTTACGGGTGCGGCAGCTGCCCGGCCTGCCACCTGCGCCGCGCCGGGTGGGAACGGTATTCCGGCGGGCATGCCGCGTCGTGAGCTACTTGACTTTCGCTGCTTATCGCTGCAGCCGGGGCGGTGCCGGCCGCGCCCGCTAAGCCGCGCTCGCAGCGGAATTCTGCCACGCCCGCCGGCAATGGCAGCTCAGCCTTCAAACCCATCAGCTCGCCGGCTTCCGCCCATTGGCGGCTGACAAAATATAGGCCCATGCCGTCGCCGCTTGCGGTTGGCGCGACTGCTGCTCGGGCAACGTGGTTAATGCTGCGCTGCCGCATTGACGCCGCCCAGGCGCATCCATAAGTTCCGGCGCGGGATACGGCCCCGCACGGGTCGCCTCGATTTTATTAAGGAATGGCGCGATGAAGCCGACGCGGCGCCCGCAAAACCCGTGTTTTTCGTCCGGTCCCTGCGCCAAGCGGCCGGGCTGGTCGCCGGGCGCGCTCGAAGCGGCGCTGGTCGGGCGCTCGCATCGCTCCGGCGTCGGCAAGGCAAGGATCGTCGAAGTCGTCGACCGCTCGCGCTCGATTCTCGGCATCCCGGCCGATTGGCAGGTCGGCGTCGTCGCCGCCTCCGACACCGGAGCCATCGAAATCGCGATGTGGTCGCTGCTCGGCGCGCGCGGCGTCGACATGCTCGCCTGGGAGAATTTCGGCGAAGGCTGGGTCGAGGACGTGAAGCAGCTGAAGCTGCCCGGGGTGCGGGTATTGCACGCTCCGTACGGCAAGCTGCCCGACCTCCGCACCGTCGATTGGGCGCGCGACGTGGTGTTCCCGTGGAACGGCACCACCTCGGGCGTGCGGGTGCCGGACGGGGACTGGATCGCCGCCGACCGTCGGGGCCTTGCGATCTGCGACGCGACCTCGGCCGTATTCGCGATGCGTCTGCCGTGGGACAAGCTCGACGTCGTCACCTGGTCGTGGCAAAAGGCGCTCGGCGGCGAGGCGGCGCACGGCATGCTGGCATTGTCGCCGCGCGCGGTCGAGCGGCTCGAAAGCTATGCGCCGCCCTGGCCGTTGCCAAAGCTGTTTCGGCTGACCGCGAACGGCAAATTGATCAAGGGCGTCTTTCAAGGCGAGACGATCAACACGCCGTCGATGCTGTGTGTCGAGGACGCGCTCGACTCGCTCGAATGGGCGGAGTCGGTCGGCGGCCTTGACGGGCTGGTCGCCCGCTCGGAACGGAGCCTTGCGGTTCTCGCCGCTTGGGCGGGGCAGACGCCGTGGATCGAGTTCCTCGCCGAGGACCCGGCGACGATCTCGTGCACCTCGCCGCAGCTCAAGATTGTCGAGCCGTGGTTTACCGCACTGTCGCCCGACGAGCGCTTTCAGGCCGTGCGCACGATGACGGCGCGGCTCGAGAAAGAGCACGCCGCCTACGACATCGCCAGCCACCGCGCCTCGCCGCCGGGCATCCGGATCTGGACCGGGGCCACCGTCGAAACCGACGATGTCGAAGCGCTGATGCCGTGGCTCGACTGGGCCTGGGACGAACAGCGCCAATCGGCAAAAGCGGCATAATTTACAATGAGGCAGTGAGACAGAGAGCTAGGCCGGCGAAAAAACGGGCTCTAATTGGGTCCCTCTGTGTCTCACTGCGTCTGTGGTGATTTTTAATCGGAGCACTCATGGCGAAAGTCTTGATTTCCGACGATTTAAGCCCACGCGCGGCGGAGATACTGGCGGCGCGCGGGATCGAGGTCGACCTGCTGCCGGGCATCACCGCCGCGCAGCTCAAAGCCCGGATCGCCAGCTATGACGGGCTCGCGGTGCGCTCGGCGACCAAGGTCTCAGGCGAACTCCTCGCCATCGCAACGGCGCTCAAGGTCATCGGCCGCGCCGGGATTGGCGTCGACAACATCGACGTGGCTGCCGCGACCCAGCGCGGCATCGTCGTCATGAACACGCCTTATGGCAATTCGACGACGGCGGCCGAGCACGCGATCGCGATGCTGTTCGCCCTCTGCCGCGAGATCCCGGCCGCCGACCGCTCGACCCAGGCCGGCAAATGGGAGAAGTCGCGCTTTATGGGGGTCGAGCTCACCGGCAAGACGCTCGGCGTCATCGGCTGCGGGAACGTCGGCGCGAGTGTCGCGGTGCGCGCGCTCGGGCTGCGAATGAAGGTCGTCGCCTACGACCCGTTCCTGTCGGCCGAGCGCGCCGTCGACCTGGGCGTCGAAAAGGTGGCGCTCGACGAGCTTTTGGCGCGCGCCGACTTTGTGACCCTGCACACGCCGCTGACCGAGGCGACAAGAAACATCATCGACGCCGCCGCCCTCGCCAAAATGAAGCGCGGCGCGCGACTGGTGAATTGTGCGCGCGGCGGGCTCGTCGTCGAGGAAGACCTCGCCGCCGCCCTCGACAGCGGGCATCTCGCCGGTGCCGCGGTTGACGTGTTTGTCGAGGAGCCGGCGCGCAAGAACCCGCTCTTCGGCCGAGACAACGTCGTCGCGACCCCGCACCTCGGCGCCGCCACGACCGAGGCCCAGGAAAACGTCGCGGTCGAGATCGCCGAGCAGATGGCCGACTTTCTGCTGACGGGTGCGGTCGCCAATGCCGTCAACGTGCCGTCGCTGACCGCCGAGGAAGCCAACCGCATCCGGCCCTACATCACGCTCGCCGAGCAGCTCGGCAGCTTTGCCGGCCAGCTGACCGAGAGCGGCATCACCGCGGTCTCGGTCGAGTACGAGGGGGCGATCGCCGAGCTCAACGTCAAGCCGTTGACCGCGATCGTGCTGACGGCGCTCTTGGCGCCACAGCTTGCCAGCGTCAACATGGTCAACGCCGCGGTGATCTGCCGCGACCGCGACATTCGGGTCAGCGAGACCCGGCGCGCCGAGCCCGGCGACTACCAGACCCTGATCCGCGTCGTCGTGACGCCGAACGGCCCCGCCGCCGAGCGGCGACCGCGCGAGGTCGCCGGCACCTTGTTCGGCGGCGACAAGCCGCGGCTCGTCTCGGTCGAGGGCATCCCGCTCGAGGCCGAGCTCGGCGGCAACATGCTGTTCGTGCGCAACCTCGACAAGCCGGGCTTTATCGGCGCGCTGGGCCAGACCATGGGTGCCGCCTCGGTCAACATCGCAACCTTTCACCTCGGCCGCACCGCACCTGGCCAGGACGCGATCTGTCTCGTCGAAATCGACCAGCCGCTGTCGCCGGCGGTCCTCGACGCGGTCCGCGGGCTGCCCAATGTGATCCAGGTCAAGTCGCTGCGGTTCTAGCCGCGAGCCGGGCCGCGGAGGATCGATCGCCGTAGCTTTCTCCGTGTGCTCGGCGCGCGCGTGGTGCAAACTCTGACCCGATGAACGACGCGCCGCATCCCGCGCTGCTGCCGACCGGCATGCGCGACCTGTTGCCGCCCGAGGCCGAGGCCGAGGCGCGGGTCGTGGCGCGTCTGATGGCGACCCTCGCCGCGCACGGCTACGCGCGGGTCAAGCCGCCGCTTGTCGAATTCGAGGAGACGTTGTTTTCCGGCGCCGGCACGGCGATGGCGGCCGCGACCTTCCGCACGATGGACCCGGCCTCGCACCGCATGGTCGGCGTGCGCGCCGACATGACGCCGCAGATCGCCCGCATCGCCGCGACCCGGCTCGGCAACGCCGCCAGGCCGTTGCGGCTGAGCTATGCGGGGCAGGTATTGCGCGTCAGCGGGTCGGAAATCAGGCCGGAGCGCCAGATCGGCCAGGTCGGCGCCGAGCTGATCGGCGCCGGCGGGCCCGCCGCCGATGTCGAGGCGATCGCGGTCGCCGGCGAGGGGCTGGCAGCGCTCGGGGTTCCGCAGGTGTCGGTCGACGTGACAATGCCGACCTTGGTCCCCGCGGTGGCCGAAGCCTATGCCATCGCCGGGCCGCAAGCCGCGGCCCTGCGCAGCGCTCTCGACCACAAGGATGCCGCGGCGGTCGCGGCGGCGGCAGGCGTTGCGGCGGGCGTGATCGGCCGGCTGTTGGCGGCAGCGGGGCCGGCCGAGGCGGCGCTCGTGGCACTCGATCGCCTCGATCTGCCGCCGCGCGCGCGGGCCGAGCGGATGCGGCTCGGCGCGGTGCTGGACGGGCTCAGGGACGCGGCACCGGACCTGACGGTGACGGTCGACCCGGTCGAAAACCGCGGCTTCGAATATCACACCGGGATCAGCTTTACGTTTTTCGCCGGGGGTGCGGCCGCATCGGGGTCAAGCAGCGAGTTGGGTCGCGGCGGTCGCTATCAGGCGGGTGACCCGGCGGCCCCGGAGCCCGCGACGGGCTTTACGCTTTATACCGACACGATCCTGCGAACCTTGCCCGATGCGCCGCCGCCGCGGCGCCTGTTCCTGCCGCTTGGGGCGGCGCGCGCCCACGCCGCCCGCTTGCGCGACAAGGGGTGGATCACCGTCGCGGCGCTCGAGCCGGCGGCCGATTGGCGGAGCGAGGCGCGCCGCCTCGGCTGCACCCACGTTTTTGAGGACGGAGAGCCGCGGGCGCTCGGCTGAGGGAGACAGCGGATGGCCAATGTCGCCGTCGTCGGCGCCCAGTGGGGCGACGAAGGCAAGGGCAAGATCGTGGACTGGCTGTCGGAGCGCGCCGACGTGGTCGTGCGCTTCCAAGGCGGCCACAATGCCGGCCACACGATCGTCATCGGCAACGTCGAATACAAGCTGAGCCTGCTGCCGTCGGGCGTGGTGCGGCCGGGGAAGTTGTCGGTCATTGGCAACGGGGTTGTCGTCGACCCTTGGGCGTTGCTCGAGGAAATCGACGCGATCGCCAGAAAAGGCGTGGCGGTCACGCCGCAAACGCTGAGGCTCGCCGATAACGCCGCGTTGATCCTGCCCTCGCACGGCGCCCTCGACCGGGCGCGGGAGCAGCGGCGCGGCGACAAGAAGCTCGGCACGACCGGGCGCGGCATCGGGCCCGCCTACGAGGACAAGGTCGGGCGCCGGGCGATCCGGGTTTGCGACCTCGCCGACCCAGCGGCTCTCGAATGGCGGGTCGACGACGTGCTGGTGCACCACAACGCGCTGTTGCGCGGGCTCGGCGAGCCCGAGGTCGACCGCGCCGAGCTGCTGTCGGCGCTGCGCCAGGTGGCCGAGCGCATCCTCTCCTATGCCGGCCCGGTGTGGCGCCTGCTCGACGAGGCGCGCGGCCAGAACAAGCGCATCCTCTTTGAGGGGGCGCAAGGCGTCATGCTAGATGTCGACCATGGCACCTACCCGTTCGTGACGTCGTCGAACACGGTCGCGGCCCAGGCCGCTTCCGGGTCTGGGGTCGCGCCGAGCGCGCTCGGCTATGTGCTCGGCATCACCAAGGCCTATACGACGCGCGTCGGCACCGGCCCGTTCCCGACCGAGCTCCACGATGCGGTGGGTGAGACGCTCGGCGAGCGCGGCCGGGAGTTCGGGGTCGTGACCGGGCGCAAGCGGCGCTGCGGCTGGTTCGACGCGGTCGCGGTGCGCCAGGCGATCAAGACCGGCGGCATCAGCGGCATCGCGCTGACCAAGCTCGACGTGCTCGACGGCTTTGACCAGATCAAGGTGTGCACCGGCTACCGCCGCGGCGGCGCGAGCTTTGACTATGTTCCGGCGGGGATGACGGCCCAGGCCGAGGTCGAGCCGGTCTACGAGACCGCCGAGGGCTGGCGCGAAAGCACGCGAGGGGCGCGCTCCTGGGCCGACTTGCCGGCGACCGCGGTCAAGTACATTCGCCGCCTCGAAGAGCTGATCGGCGCCCCGGTCGCATTGTTGTCGACGAGCCCCGAACGCGACGACACGGTGCTGGTCCGCGACCCGTTCGCCGACTGACTCAGCTCGTCCCCGGCGGCCCTAGCGCACGCCGCGGCCCTGCGGGGTCGCAGCGGGCTTGCCACCCGCGCGCAGATGGTCGCGGATGTAGCCGTCGACGTGCCCCGTGACCGTGTCGAGTTGGTCGGCGAAATAATGGTCGGCGCCGGCGATCTTGCGAAAGTCGATCTTGATGTCGCGCTGGTGCGACAGCTTGGTCACGAGCTTCTGCACCGAGTCGACCGGCACCACCGTGTCCTGGTCGCCTTGCAGGATCAGCCCCGAGGACGGACAGGGTGCGAGGAACGTGAAGTCGTAGACGTTGGCGGGCGGCGCCACGGCGACAAAGCTTTCGATCTCGGGCCGCCGCATCAACAGCTGCATGCCGATCCACGCGCCAAACGAAAACCCGGCGACCCAGCAGGTGCCGGCGTTCGGGTTGTAGGTCTGGAGCCAGTCGAGCGCCGAGGCCGCGTCGGACAGCTCGCCCTCGCCGCGGTCAAAGCTTCCCTGGCTGCGCCCAACGCCGCGAAAGTTGAAGCGCAAGGTCGAAAAGCCGTTTCGCACGAAGGTTTGGTAGAGCGCATAGACCAGCTTGTTGTTCATCGTCCCGCCGTGCTGCGGGTGCGGGTGCAGCACGACGGCCATCCCCGAGGTGGGGCCCCGGCCATGGTGATAGCGCGCCTCGATCCGGCCTTCCGGCCCGTTGATGATTACCTCAGGCATGGTGGTTCCAGGTTAAATCCGAGCGTGCCGGTCGGCGACTGCACCTCGACGGTTTATCAAAGCGCCCGCAATTCTTGATCATTTTTGTCGGACAATTATATGCTCGGTTGGCGGTTCCCGTGCGCGGGTTTTGCGCGGATGGCCGGCGACATCTTAATATAGTGATACCGGCGCGGTGGAAGAATAGCGATAGCGATGCTGTGGAAGACCCTGCGCGAGGAAATCGACGCGACCTTGGCGCGCGACCCGGCGGCCCGCTCGCGGCTCGAAGTGGCGCTCTGCTATCCCGGGTTTCACGCTCTCGTATACCACCGCATCGCGCATTGGCTGTGGCGACGCGGATGGCTGCTCGCCGGACGCTTTGTGTCGCATCTCGGGCGGCTGCTGACCGGCATTGAAATCCATCCCGGCGCGGTTGTCGGCCGGCGGCTGTTCATCGATCACGGCATGGGCGTCGTGGTCGGCGAGACCGCCGAGATTGGCGACGACTGCACGCTCTACCAGGGGGTGACCCTTGGCGGCACCTCGTTGACCCGTGGGCAAAAGCGGCATCCGAGCTTGGGAAACGGCGTCATCGTCGGCTCCGGCGCGCAGGTGCTGGGGCCGTTCCGCGTCGGCGACGGGGCGCGCATCGGCGCGGCCGCGGTGGTGCTGCGCGAGGTCCCCGACGGTGTCACGATGGTCGGCAATCCGGCGCGGCAAGTGGCCCGGCGCACGGCGCCGACGGAACCGGCGCCGGCGTTCCAGCCCTACGCGGTGTGCGGCGACATCCCCGACCCGATCGCGCGCGCGCTGAATGGCCTGGTCGACGAGGTGACGAGCTTACGGGCGCGTCTCGGCGAGCTTGAGCAGACGCTCGCCGCGGGTGCCGCGGGGCAAACGGGGCCGAGCGCGGCGCCGGCATTGCGGCTTGTCGCCTCGGGCGGCAACGGCGCCGGCGACGGCGGGGCGCGGGCCCCGTGAGCGTTTCGGCGTGAGGATTTGGGCGTGAGGGTTGCGGCGTGAGGCTCAGCACCAAGGGGCGCTACGCGGTCATGGCGATGGTCGACCTCGCCCAGCACAGCGGCGAGGGCCCGGTCTCGCTCGCCGAGATTGCCGAGCGGCAGGAAATTTCGCTGTCCTATCTCGAGCAGCTGTTTGCGATGTTGCGCAAGGGCGGGCTGGTGAAAAGCGTGCGCGGGCCGGGCGGCGGCTACCTGCTTGGGCACGAGCGCGGCGAGATCCGCATCGCCGACGTCATTCTCGCCGTCGACGAGCCGATCCGGGCGACGCGCTGCGCGCCCGGCGCGCCGGTCGGCTGCCGCGGCAACCGCTCCCGCTGCCTGACCCACGATTTGTGGGAGGAGCTGGGCAACCAGATCCATCTCTACCTGAGCTCGGTTTCGCTCGCCGACGTGTGCGAGCGGCGCGTGCTCGGCACCAGCGGGCGGGTTCACCGCGAGGGCTTTGCCGCCGCCGCGGTCGAAGGGCCGCCATGAGCAACCGCACGGCCCCCCGGCCCGAGGCCTCTCTCGATTGGGCTTACCTCGACTGGAACGCGACGGCACCATTGCGGCCGCAGGCGGCGGCTGCGATGACCGGGGCGCTCGACATTTGCGGCAACCCGTCGTCGGTCCATCGCCGGGGCCGCGCCGCCCGTCAGTTGGTCGAGCGCAGCCGGGCCGCCGTCGCGGCGCTGGTCGGCGCGCCGGCCGAAAGCATCGTCTTTGTCAGCGGCGGCACCGAGGCCAATCATCTGGCATTGCTCGGCGCCGGCCAGGAGCGGGTGCTGGTGTCGGCGGTCGAGCATGATTCGGTTTTGCGCGCGGTCCCCGAAGCCGAGCCGATCCCGGTCGACCGCGACGGCTTTGTCAGGCTCGAGGCGCTCGCCGACCGGCTTGCGGCCGATCCGCGGCCGACATTGGTTTCGGTCATGCTTGCCAACAACGAGACCGGCGTCATGCAGCCGGTGAGCGAGGTCGCGACCTTGGCGCACGCGCACGGCGCCGTTTTTCATTGCGACGCGGTGCAGGCCGCCGGCAAGATCCCGCTCGACATCGCGGCCGTCGGCGCCGACCTGTTGACCTTGTCCGCGCATAAGCTCGGCGGCCCGCCGGGGGTGGGCGCGCTGGTCTTGTCCGGCGCCGTCGACCTGGCGCCGTTGCAGCGCGGCGGCGGCCAGGAGCGCGGCCGGCGCGCCGGCACCGAGAATGCCCCGGGGATCGCTGGCTTTGCCGCCGCTGCCGAAGCCGCCGCGACTGAAATCGATCGTTACCGGCGTGTCGGCCAACTGCGCGACGGGCTCGAGGCGGCGATCCTCGCGCTGGCGCCCGATGCCGTGATCGTGGGTGCGGCCGCCGCGCGGTTGCCCAACACCTCCGCGATCGCGATGCCCGGCACCTTGGCCGAAACCCAGGTCATGGCGTTCGATCTCGACGGGGTCATGGTCAGCGCCGGGGCCGCGTGCTCATCGGGAAAGGTCGGGCCGAGCCACGTTCTCGCGGCGATGCAGCTGCCGCCCGACATCGCCGCCGCGACGATCCGCGTCAGCCTCGGCTGGAGCTCGACCGAAGCCGATGTCGACCGTTTTGTGCAATCCTGGGCCGCGCTTTACCGCCGCCGGCGCGGCCTGGCTCTGGAGGCGTGCGCCGCATGAGTTCGTCCGTCGACAAAAGCGCCAACCCCAATACCCCGCCGATCTATCTCGACAACCAGGCGACGACGCGGGTCGACCCGCGTGTGCTCGAGGCAATGCTGCCGTACTTTATCGAGCATTTCGGGAACCCGCACAGCACCAGCCACGCCTACGGCCATGTCGCCGCAACGGCGGTCGAGGAGGCGCGCGCCGAGGTCGCCGCGCTGATCGGCGCCGATGCGCGCGAGATCGTCTTCACCTCCGGCGCCACCGAAGCAAACAACCTCGCGATCAAGGGCGCCGCCCATTTTGCCCGCGCCCATCCCCAGGCCGACCGGGTGCGGGACCACGTCGTGACGCTGACGACCGAGCACAAATGCGTTCTTGAAAGCTGCGCCCAGCTCGAGCGGGAGGGTTTCGCGGTCACCTATGTGCCGGTCGAGCCCGATGGGCTCGTCGCGCTCGACCGACTCGAGGCGGCGCTGACCCCGCGCACCTTGCTCGTTTCAGTCCTGGCGGCGCATAATGAGATCGGCGTCATCCAGCCGCTCGCCGGGGTCGGCGCCTTGTGCCGCGGGCGGGGCGTGCTGCTCCACACCGACGCGGCGCAGGCCGCGGGCAAGATCCCGCTCGACGTCGAGGCGATGCACATCGACCTGATGTCGATATCGGGCCACAAGCTGTACGGGCCGAAGGGGGTCGGGGTGCTGTATGTGCGCCGTCGCCCGCGGGTGCGTCTGCTGCCGCTGATCGATGGCGGCGGTCAGGAGCGCGGGCTGCGCTCCGGCACGCTGCCGACACCGCTCTGCGTCGGGCTCGGCCGTGCCGCGGCAATCGCCGCCGACGAAATGGCCGAGGAGGCCTCTCGCCTGCGCGGGCTGCGCGACCGGCTGCACACGGGCCTGGCGCGACGCGTCCCGGGGCTCAGCCTGAACGGCGACGCCGAGCGGCGCCTGCCCGGCAACCTCAATCTGAGCTTCCCGGGGATCGAGGCGCCGTCCTTGATCGAGGCATGCCCGTCGATCGCGATCTCGACCGGCTCGGCCTGCACCTCCGCCAAGGTCGAACCCTCCTATGTGCTGCGCGCGCTGGGGCTGCCCGACGCGGTGGCGAATTCCGCGATCCGCATCGGCCTCGGCCGCTTCAACACCGCGGCGGAGGTCGATTTCGCGGTCGACGCGCTCGCCGCCGCGGCTGCCCGGCTCGGCAGCAACGCAGGGTGCGCGGGCGCCTCGGCCACCCCACATGATTTGTGAAGAACAGTTATCGGAGAGACGGATGAGGGCGAGAAAGCAGGCGCTGACCGTGACCGAAGCGGCCGCGGAACGGATCCAGGCGCTGCTCACCAAGCGCGGCAAGCCTTCGGTCGGGGTGCGGGTCGGGGTGCGCTCGCGCGGTTGCTCCGGGCTCAGCTATACGCTCGAATATGCCGACGAGAAGGGCAAGTTCGACGAGGTTGTCGAGGACAAGGGCGTCACCCTCCTGATCGACCCGAAGGCCGTCATGTTCATTCTCGGCACCGAGATGGACTATGTGGACGAAAAGCTGCAAAGCGGCTTCACCTTCCGCAACCCCAACGAAAAGGGCCGCTGCGGCTGCGGCGAGTCGTTTCACGTTTGATGCCGGGCACCCCCGGCGCGGACAGCAAAGTGGATGGGGAGGTTAGGCGCGCCCCTATAACCGACTGATTGGCGGCGGAGCGAGGCGGGTTCGCGTGAAGCTGTTTCAGATCGAGGAGCCGGAAGGTGGGGACGCCGATCCGGATGCGGCGGGTGCCGCTGTCGGCATCGACGCGAGCGGTGCTGTCGTCGCGGTCGCGATGTCGCTCGGCGGGAACGCGGCGATCCTGCCCGATCGCGAGGGTTTCGAGCGGGTGCTGCTGGCCCCGTCCGCGGCGGGTTCGGCAATCGAGTGGCATGAATTGCTCGAAGCCGCGCGCCTGCGCGCCGAACGCGCGCTTGCCCGCCCGGTGACGCATGCCGTCGTCGTCCTGGCGGCGGCGGACGACGCCGCCGTCGTGGCGCGGATCGTTGCGGCGGCCGAGCAGGCCGGGCTCGCATTGTTGCGGATTACCGACATGGCCGCGCTGCCCGCGGGTGCGGCGCCGGCTTTGGCGGCCGCGGCGCTCGCCGAGGAGCTGATGCCGTGGCCGGATCCGGGGCCGGACCTGGACACCCGCTGATGCCCAAGATGGTCTTTATCGAGCGCGACGGGGGGCGGCGCGAGGTCGAGGCGCCGCTTGGCCTCTCGGTGCTCGAAGTCGCCCACCGCCATGACATCGACATCGAGGGCGCCTGCGAAGGCTCGCTCGCGTGCTCGACCTGCCACGTGATCATCGACCCCGAATGGTACGAGTTGCTGAAGGAGGCGACCGAAGACGAGGAGGACATGCTCGACCTCGCCTTCAATCTCAGCACGACCTCGCGGCTGGGCTGCCAGATCATCATTACCGAGGAACTCGACGGGCTAACCGTGCGGCTGCCGGCGGCGACCCGCAACCTGCTGCTCGGCTGACCGGGCAGCACCGGGCATGGCCGAAGGACTTTTTGACCGGCTGGTCGCGGCGTCGGCCGAGCCGTGGCGCGCCTACACCCGGCACGAATTTGTCATGCTCCTTGCCTCCGGCACATTGCCGCAGGCGTGCTTCCGCCGCTATCTGACCCAGGACTACCTGTTTCTGATCCATTTCGCGCGCGCCTGGGGTCTTGCGGTCTACAAGTCCGACACGCTTGCCGAGATGCGGCGGGCGCAGCGCTTGGTCGCCGCGACCTTGGATGTCGAAATCGGCCTTCACATCGACTATTGCCGCGGCTGGGGACTGTCGGAAGCGGCGATGGGGGCCGAGCCCGAGGCGATGGCGACAGTCGCCTACACGCGCTTTGTGCTCGATCGCGGGCTTGCCGGAGACCGGCTCGACCTCGAAACCGCGCTCGCCCCGTGTGTGATCGGCTACGCTGTGATCGCGGCCGAGCGCGCGGCCGACCCGGCGACCCGGCATGACGGCAACCCCTACCGCGAGTGGCTCGAAATGTACGCCGGCACCGAGTACCAGGACCTCGCCCGCGAGGCCAAAGCAGCACTCGACGAGCAGTTTTTCCGGCGTGGCGGCGACGGCCGTTTCCCCTATCTCGCGACCGCGTTCTCGACCGCCACCCGGCTCGAGGCCAATTTCTGGCAAATCGGGCTTGACGCGCTTAAAGAAGACCCCCCACCCCCGATCCGGGGGTGAGCAGCAACAGGCATGTCTCTGGCATGAGCGCAATTTCCCCGGAGATCGACCTGCCCGGCAATCCGGCCGGCCACCGCATCGTCGTCGCGATGTCGGGCGGGGTCGACTCGTCGGTGACGGCGGCATTGCTCGCCGAGGGCGGTTTCGAGGTCGTCGGCATCACGTTGCAGCTTTACGACCATGGCGCCGCGGTCGGGCATAAGGGCGCGTGCTGCGCCGGGCAAGACATCCACGATGCGGCGCGGGTCGCCGAACGGATCGGCATCGCCCATTACGTGCTCGATTACGAGAGCCGCTTCCGCCATGAGGTGATCGAGGATTTCGCCCTGTCCTATCGGCGCGGCGAAACCCCGATCCCGTGCATCCGCTGCAACCAGCGGATCAAGTTTCGCGACTTGTTGGCGACCGCACGCGACCTCGGCGCCGCGGCGCTCGCCACCGGGCATTACGTGCGCCGGCTGCGCGGCCCGGACGGGCCCGAGCTGCACCGCGCCCGCGACCTCGGCCGCGACCAGAGCTATTTCCTCTTCGCCACGACAAAGGCCGAGCTCGATTTCCTGCGCTTTCCGCTGGGCGGCCTCGCCAAGAACGAGACCCGCGCATTGGCGCGCCGCTTTGGTCTCGCCGTCGCCGACAAGCCCGACAGCCAGGACATCTGCTTTGTCCCGCAGGGGTCCTATGCCGGGCTGGTCGGGCGGCTGCAGCCCGCAGCCGCCGAGCCCGGCGACATCGTCGACCGCGACGGCCGCGTCCTCGGGCGGCATCGCGGCATTGCCCACTTCACCGTCGGCCAACGCAAGGGGCTCGGCGTCCCCGGACCCGATCCGCTGCACGTGCTGGCGATCGAGCCCGAAACCCGGCGCGTCGTGGTCGGCCCGCGCGACGCCTTGGCCGAGACCCGCGTGCCACTCGGAGAATTGAACTGGTTTCCCGCCCGCGAGCCGTCGCCGGACGGGGTGCGGCTCCTCGCCAAGCTGCGCTCGGCCCAGCCGCCGGTTCCGGCCACCCTCTACCCCTATGACGCCGCCGGGGAAGCGGAGCTTGTCCTTGACGCCGCCGCGTCAGGAGTGGCGCCGGGGCAGGCCGCGGTTCTTTACGACGGCGAACGGGTGCTCGGCGGCGGCTGGATCCGCCGGCGGGCGCGGGCTGGGGGAGCGGCCGCCGCGGCTTGACCCTCTCCCCGCCATCTCCTATATCCGGGGCCGCGCGGCGGGGTAGCTCAGCTGGTTAGAGCAGGGGAATCATAATCCCAAGGTCGGGGGTTCAAATCCCTCCCCCGCTACCACCGATAAAACAGGAAGCTCAGCTCACACGGGGAACAGCCGCTGCCCCCGGCAGCGGTTACGGGGAGACGCGTTCGTGCGGATGGTCGGCCGTGCCGACCGGCGCGGCACCGGCGGTCGCGGTCGGTGCGGGCGGCGCCACCTGCACGACGGGCGGCGGCGCCTCGGGCTCGTCCTCGTCCTTCATCCCGGCCTTGAACGCCTTGATGCCTTTGGCGAAATCGCCCATGACACGCGGCAGCTTCCCGGCGCCGAACAGGATTAGGATGATCGCCAGGACGACGATCCAGTGCATCAAGCTGAAGGAACCCATAATATCCATGACCCTGGAACGCTACGAAGTCGATTTCTAGCGACCCCGGTGCTGCGATTGCAAGCGCGGGATGGCGGTTAACGCCGCTCCATCACGAGGTCGTGCGAACCAAATCGAAAATCAAGGCCGATCATCTTCCCCGGAGCACCCCGAAACATGACAGACTTTCCCCCGCCTCACGCCGCGCCTTGGCCATGCCGCGCGCCTGCCGATGCCGGTCTCGACCCGGCCTGCGTCGCCGCCGCGGCCGCCCACGCCGCCGGGCATGAGACGCCGTGGACGCGCGATCTCGCCGAGATGGTCCTGACCGATTTCGGCGAGCGCCCGCCGTGGAACGAAACCCTCGGTCCGGTGCGGCCGCGCGGCGCGCCGAACGGGCTGTTGGTGCGCCATGGCGACATCGTTGCCGAGTGGGGCGATACGTCGCGGGCCGACATGACTTTCAGCGTCGCCAAGAGCTATCTCGCGATCCTTGCCGGGCTCGCCTGGGACCGCGGCCTCCTCCCCGACCCGCATGAGCCGGTCCGCCGGGCCGTCGACGACGGCGGGTTCGAGCCGCCGCACAACGACGCGATCACCTGGCACCATTTGTTGCAGCAGACGTCGGAATGGGAGGGTGCGCTGTGGGACAAGCCCGACCTGGTCGACCGCAACCGCGCGTCGGCGGGCCGGCCGAGCGCCGCACCCAAGGGCAGCCACCGCGACCTGCAGCCGCCCGGCGGCTTCTGGGAATACAACGACGTGCGCGTCAACCGCCTGGCCCTCGCCTTGCTGCGGCTGTGGCGCCGGCCATTGCCAGAAGTGTTTCGCGAATTGGTCATGGAGCCGGTCGGCGCGTCGCCCGACTGGGAGTGGCACGGCTACCGCAACTCCTGGGTCGAGGTCGACGGCCGCCGGGTGCAGTCGGTCTCGGGCGGCGGGCACTGGGGCGGCGGCGTCTTTGTCTCGGCCCGCGACCAGGCGCGGATCGGGCTGATGCTGCTCAGCCGCGGCGTCTGGGGCGGTCGGCGCATCCTGTCCGAGGAATGGATCGGGCGTATGCTCGAGCCCTGCCCGCTTTTTCCCCAATACGGCTATCTGTGGTGGCTCAACACCGACCGCGCCCTCTACCCGAGCGCCTCGGAAACGAGCTATTTCGCGCGCGGCGCCGGCGGCAACGTAACCTGGGTCGACCAGCAGAACGCCCTCGTCGCGGTCATGCGGTGGACCGACCCGGCGGCGATGGACGGCTTTATGAGGCTCGTTGCGGCAGCGGTCCGCGATTGAGGTGCGCACCCGCGCCGCCGAAGCGAGCCCCTCAGCCGCGCTCGCCGCGGCGGTGCAGAAAGGCGAGGCGCTCGAACAGGTGCACGTCCTCCTCGTTTTTCAGCAACGCCCCGTGCAGCGGCGGGATCAGCTTTGCCGGGTCGCGGGTGCGCAGGGTCTCGGGAGAGACGTCCTCGACCAACAGCAGCTTCAGCCAGTCGAGCAGTTCCGAGGTCGACGGCTTTTTCTTCAGACCCGGCGCCTGCCGCACGTCAAAAAAGATCGTCAGCGCCTCGTGCACCAGCTCGTGCTTGAGGCCGGGGAAGTGCACCTCGACGATCTTTCCCATCGTCTCGCGGTCGGGGAAGCGGATGTAATGAAAAAAGCACCGCCGCAAAAACGCGTCGGGCAGCTCTTTTTCGTTGTTCGAGGTGATGATGACGACCGGGCGCTGGCGCGCGCGGATGGTCTGCCGCGTCTCGTAGACGTAGAACTCCATCCGGTCGAGCTCGAGCAGCAGATCGTTCGGGAACTCGATGTCGCCCTTGTCGATCTCGTCGATCAGCAGCACAGGTGCGGTTTCGGCCGTGAATGCTTCCCACAGCTTGCCCGGCACGATGTAGTTGGCGATGTCGTAGACCCGCTCGTCGCCGAGCTGGCCGTCGCGCAGGCGCGCGACCGCATCGTATTCGTAAAGCCCCTGCTGCGCCTTGCTCGTCGACTTGATGTGCCAGGTGATCAGGTCTTTGCCGATGCCGCGGGCGATCTCGTGCGCCAGGATCGTCTTGCCGGTGCCAGGCTCGCCTTTGACGAGCAGCGGGCGTTCGAGCGCGATAGCGGCGTTGACCGCGACCTGTAGGTCGGGTGTCGCCACATAGCTGTCGGTGCCCTCAAAACGTCGCATGCCGGTTATGCCTCTCGCCGTCCGCCCGCTGACATACCCCCCGCCGCCCCGCCGCGCCACCCCCGGGTTAGAAACGAGGAGCGCCAACAATCAGTCTGGCATCCGCCCCGACGGCGCAATTGAGGTCGGACGGCCACCCGTAACCAGCGGCCAGCATGCGGAGCCGTCCTAGCAGGCTGCTGAAAAAGGCGGAACATGGAGCGGACTTGGGCGGTGCCTACCATCTAACCCATTGACCCAGCAGAGCAGGAAAACGGCTGAAAACCCTTTTTCAGCATCCTGCTAGAGCATTGGGCGTTCCGGCTGGAGAAAGCAGTGGCTGACCGGGCTCAGTGCGGCGGAGCAAACGCCCGTAGGGGCCTGGTGGTGCGAACTAAACGAACGACTCCGGTCGCCTCCTATCCGTCGCCCCCGCGCAGGCGGGGTTCAAGGCGAGCGCTCGGTGCCCGCCGTCCTGGGTTCCCGCTTTCGCGGGAATGACGAAGAGGTAGGGGGATAGGTGCTAAGCGCCAGAACGGACCCATTAGCGAAGCGCGCCGCCTCGGCGCGCAAGCCGTCGGACGCGGCGGCGTGCTGTGCCGCGTCTCCGGCGAGCAGCCGCTCGCGGGTGTCGACCCACCAGCGCTCGCCGAGCCGCGCGAACCGCGTCCTGACCATCGCGACCGCGGGCCGGGTCCGCCAGCTCGCACAGCACGGCCACCGCGGCCGGCGCGTCGGCGCCGACGCCGTGTCGGCCCAGAAATGCCCGGAGGGCGGCGGAGTGGGGTCGGGACCCGGCACGAGGGCAGGGCGACGGTTTCCCGCCGATGCACGGCTCGGCCGCATCCGAAACGACCGTCATCGCAGCTCCGCCACTGTGGTTCGGTGTCGGCGATCGACCACTTGCTCTCCTTGAAACGGCCCGCCGTGCCGCGGCAGCGCAATGCGAATTTTGCTCGACATCGCCTCGCGCGACAACCGGCCGAGCTTAACCCACGAGCGTCGGCGGGCGCAGCGGCGCGCGGAGTTCAAGACCCGCCCGCGTAGCCTTCTAGCGGCCAAGCTCCAGCAGCTCGAGCAGGTACCGCCCATAGGAATTGCTCGCGAAATTGGTTGCCAGGCGCCTCAGCTGAGCGTTGTCGATCCAATTCTGCCGCCAGGCGATTTCTTCCGGGCAGGCGATCTTGAGCCCTTGCCGCGCCTCGATCGTCGCGACGAACTCCGCCGCGTGCAGCAGGCTTTCCGGTGTGCCGGTGTCGAGCCAGGCGAACCCGCGCCCCAGCGTTTCAAGCTCGAGGCGCCCCTGCCGCAGATAATGGTTGTTGAGATCGGTGATCTCGAGCTCGCCGCGCGCCGACGGCTTCAGGCTGGCGGCGATCTCGGGGGCCTCCTCGTCGTAGAAGTAGAGGCCGGTCACCGCATAGTTGGAAGGCGGCGTCGCCGGTTTTTCGACGATGGCCCGAACCGTCCCGTTCGGAGCAAAATCGACGACACCGTACTGGCTCGGCTCGCGCACCCAATAGCCGAAGATGACCGCACCCGCGTCGCTCGCCGCGGCATGCCGCAACGACGCGACGAGGCCGTGGCCGTAGAACAAATTGTCGCCGAGCACCAGCGCCGAGCGGCCGCCGGCGAGAAAGTCGCGGCCGATCAGAAACGCCTGCGCCAGCCCCTCCGGGCGGGGCTGCACCGCGTAGTCGAGCTCGAGGCCCCAGGTCCGGCCGTCCCCGAGCAGCCGTTGGTACTGGTCGAGATCGGTCGGCGTGGTGATGACCAGGATCTCGCGGATCCCGGCCAGCATCAACGTCGTCAGCGGGTAGTAGATCATCGGCTTGTCGTGCACCGGCAGCAGCTGCTTGCTGACGACCCGCGTCATCGGCCAGAGCCGGCTCCCGGTGCCGCCAGCCAGAATGATGCCCTTCATGC
>DATMLF010000165.1:0-20316 GCA_035570595.1 Allostellaceae bacterium | reverse complement strand
ATCATCTCGCCTATCCCGCCCATCATCCCACCCATGCCGTCTCCGGCCGTCTCGGGGGGCGCAGCCATGGCGGCGCAGGGCAGACGGAACGTGAGAAGCCGAGCGGCCGCAGCCGCGATGGCAACCGAACCGGCCAGGATTAAAGAACGTCGTATCATCTCGTGCTCCTTATTCTCCGACCTGACAGGGCGGCGAGTAGGCAGACTTGCGTGTTTGGGGATCACGAAACCCTGTCGGTTTTTGCTTTTCATAGCGGGGTCACAGCGGGGTATACCGCGCGCGCCGAAGCGTGCCCGCGTGGCGACGGGAGCTCAGCGAGGCATGAAAAGCTTATTGCCCGCGAAATCGACGCGGGCTGCCGACGGTGGGGTCAGAGTTCGCGCGGTCCCCGACCTAAAGGAAGAGGATCGATCGCGGGGGCGGGGGTTCGGCTTTTGGCGCGTTGCCCGCGAGCACCGTGTCGGGGCCGATGGCGTAACTGGTGCTCGTCGGCAACGGCTGCCCCGCCAGCGCCCGGGCCGTAGCCGCGACCGCCGCAGCGCAGCATGCCAGGGTGCCGCAGAGCGGCATTTTCGGGATAGTGTGCCCGGCTGCGGAACTCGTCCGGCAATGCGGGCAAAGGCCGCCCATTCCGGCCGCAGCCATCAGCGTGGCGCGCGCTGGGGCCGTGGCGGTCAACGCCAGTGCGAAGACGCCGAGCGCGACGAACAGATGCCTGATTGTCGATATCCGCACGGGCCAAACCTACTCAAGCGCGGCCGGCTCATCAACGCCGGCGCAACACTAAGGTCAATGCTGGGCGATCGCCGCGCTGGCTTGTGACGCCTCGCTCGTTTGCTGAACGTGCGCGGCGTTTTGGCCGCGCGCCGCCGAAAGCAGCTCCTCGAAATAGGCGATCGTGCGGGTGAGGCCGTCATTGAGCGCGGTGCGCGGCTGCCAGCCGAGGACGCCGCGGGCTTGCGCGATGTCCGGGCAGCGTTGCACCGGGTCGTCGACCGGCAGCGGGCGCAGCACGATCTTGGAGCGCGAGCCGGTCAGCGCGATCACCAGGTCGGCAAGCTCGCCGACCGAGGTCTCGACCGGGTTGCCGAGGTTGACCGGGCCGGTGATCTCGTCGGGTGCCGCCATCAGCGCCAAAAATCCGTCGATCAGGTCGTCGACGTAGCAAAAGGCGCGGCTCTGGCTGCCGTCGCCATACAGCGTGATCGGCTCGTTGCGCAGCGCCTGCACGATAAAGTTCGACACGACCCGGCCGTCGTTCGGGTGCATACGCGGGCCATAGGTGTTGAAGATGCGCGCGACGCGGATCTTCAGGTTGTGCTGACGGTAATAGTCGAAAAACAAGGTCTCGGCGCAACGCTTTCCCTCGTCGTAGCAGGCGCGCGGCCCGATCGGGTTGACGTTGCCGCGGTAGCTTTCGGGCTGCGGATGCGCGGTCGGGTCGCCGTAGACCTCGGAGGTCGACGCCTGAAAGATCTTGGCCTTCAGCCGCTTCGCCAAGCCCAGCATGTTGATGGCGCCAATGACGCTGGTCTTGGTCGTCTGCACCGGGTCGAACTGATAATGAATGGGCGACGCGGGGCAGGCGAGATTGTAGATTTCGTCGACCTCTACAAAGAGCGGATGGGTGATGTCGTGCCGCATCGCCTCGAAATGCGGGTCGCCCAGCAGCCGGGCCACGTTGTCCTTGCGGCCGGTGAAGTAATTGTCGACGCAAAGGACGTCGTCGCCCTTGGCGACCAGGCGCTCGCACAAATGCGAGCCGAGAAAGCCGGCGCCGCCGGTGACCAGAACCCGCTTGGCAACGACACTGCTCATCGCAAGTTACCTTTTTAGCGCGCTGTGGAAGGCGACCATCAAGCACTGCTCAATTCGAAACGAAACTCGAAAGACCAATTCGTTGACCGTCATTCCCGCGAAAGCGGGAACCCAGTGACTTGCCGCGCGCCGCCCGCGCTCGAGCCAAGGGCAAGCTCCGGACCCGCCTTCGCGGGGGCGACGATAAGATGCTGCGACCGTTTTCGCGTCATTTCGAATCCGGAAGTTCAGCTGAAGACGCGCAGCACCGGACGCACGACCCGCGCGGCGCGGCCGACCGAGACATAGGACAGGCCGGCGGCGGTCATCTCGTCGGGCTGGTAGATATTGCGCAGGTCGATCACCAGGGGGTGGGCGAGGAGCGCCTGCACCCGCCCGAGATCGAGCGCGCGAAACGCGTTCCATTCGGTCAGCAGCACGAGCGCGTCGGCGCCCGCCATCGTCTCGTACGCGTCACCGCAGTAGACCAGGCCCGGCAGCAGCTTTTTCGCTTCCGCCATGCCCTCGGGGTCGAAGGCGCGGATTGTAGCACCCGCTTCGGCGAGACGCGGCAGGATCGCGAGGCTCGGGCTGTCGCGCATGTCGTCGGTGTTCGGCTTGAAGGTCAGCCCGAGCACCGCCAGCGTCTTGCCGAAGACGCTGCCGCCGCATGCCGCGGCAATCTTGTCGGCCATGCGCTCCTTGCGCGTCTCGTTGACCGACACCACCGTCTCGACGATCGACAGCGGCGCCGCGGCCTCGCGCGCGGTGCGCACCAGCGCCTGGCAGTCCTTCGGAAAGCACGACCCGCCAAAACCCGGCCCCGCGTGCAGAAACTTGCGGCCGATGCGCCCGTCGAGCCCGATGCCCTTGGCGACCTCCTGAACGTCGGCGCCGACCTTTTCGCACAAATCGGCGATCTCGTTGATAAAGGTGATCTTGGTCGCGAGAAAGGCGTTGGCGGCGTATTTGACCAGTTCCGCCGTCTCGATATCGGTAAACACCATAGGCGTCTCGAGCAGGTAGAGCGGTCGGTAGAGCGCGTGCAACACGTCGCGCGCGCGGTCGCTTTCGGCGCCGATCACCACCCGGTCGGGGCGCATGAAGTCTTCGATCGCCGAACCCTCACGCAAGAACTCCGGGTTCGAGGCAACGTCGAACCCGCCGCGCGGCTCGGTCCGCCGTAGGATCGCCGCGACCTTGCGGCCGGTGCCGACCGGCACCGTCGACTTTGTAATGACGACCGCGTACTCGGTCAGGGCGCGCCCGATTTCCTCCGCCGCGGCGAAAACATAGGAAAGGTCGGCATGGCCGTCGCCGCGCCGCGACGGGGTGCCGACCGCGATGAACACCGCCTCCGCGCCGGCCACCGCCGCGGCGAGGTCGGTCGTGAACGAGAGCCGCCCGGCCGCCGCGTTCTTGGCGGCGAGTGCCTCGAGCCCGGGCTCGAAGATCGGCATCTCGCCACCTTGCAGGCGGGCGATCTTGCCCGCGTCCTTGTCGACGCACACGACATCGACGCCGAACTCGGAAAAGCACGCTCCCGAGACCAACCCGACATAACCCGTACCGATAACCGCGATGCGCATGGTGTCCGCTCTCTCCGCGAATGCGCCCGAAAACGGCCGTGCCGCCGGGTTATTCCGCCACCCCCGAAGCGCGGCAAGTCGCCGCGTCCGGTAACGCAGCTTACCGTGGAAGAGCCGCCCGCTCCTCCGCGTTGTGCGGTTAGAAATGGAACGCGGGCCGCTCTTTTGACGCCATCATCGATACTCGTTACCGGCGGTGCCGGATACATCGGCTCGCACGCCTGCAAGGCTTTGGCGCGTGCGGGCTATGTGCCGGTCGTCTACGACAACCTGTCGCGCGGCCATCGCGAGGCGGTGCGCTGGGGGCCGCTCGTCGAGGGCGACATCGGCGACCGGGCGCAGCTGCGCCAGGCGTTTGCCGAATACCGGGTGACAGCGGTCATGCACTTCGCCGCCTATGCCTATGTCGGCGAATCGGTCGCCGACCCGGCGCTTTACTACCGCAACAACTTGACCGGGACCTTGGCGCTGCTCGACGCGATGCGGGAAGCCGAGGTCCGCGAGATCGTGTTCTCGTCGACCTGCGCCACCTACGGCACCCCCGACACCTTGCCGCTGCGCGAAACCGCGCCGCAAAACCCGGTCAACCCCTATGGCGAGACCAAGCTCGCGATGGAGCGGGCGTTGCACTGGTACGGCCGCGCCTACGGGCTGCGCGCGGTTTCGTTGCGCTATTTCAACGCCGCCGGCGCCGACCCCGACGGGGAGCTCGGCGAAGACCACGACCCCGAAACCCATCTCGTGCCGCTGGTGCTGCGGGCGGCACTCGGGCAGGGCCCCGCGGTCGAGATTTTCGGCACCGACTACCCGACGCCGGACGGCACCGCGATCCGCGACTACATCCATGTCGACGACCTCGCCGCCGCCCATCTGCGGGCGCTCGAGCGGCTGCGCGCGGGCGGCGGCAGCATCGCCCTTAATTTGGGGACGGGGCTCGGTCACTCGGTCCGCGAGGTGCTCGCGGCAGCCGAGGCGGTCAGCGGCCGCAAGGTGCCGGCCCATGCCGCGCCGCGCCGGCCTGGCGACCCGCCGGCGCTGGTCGCCGACCCGAGCCTCGCGGCGGAGGTGCTCGGCTGGCGCGCAAATTGTTCCGGCATCGAGGAAATTGTCGGCAGCGCGTTTGCCTGGCATGCGCGCCGCCCGCGGTGATGTTCCGCGGTGGTCCCGGTTCGCGGCGGCGGCCGGAGACCGCGGGAATGAAGACATCGATCCGCCGTTGTGCGAGCGCTGCCGCCGGCCCGGGTCGGCCCGCCCGGCAGCGGTCGCGGGAGTTTCGAAGATGACGTTGGTCGAGACCGACGAAGTAGCCGATATCGTCCTTGCGGAGCCGCCGGCGCGCATCGCCGCACCCGTGCCGATCCGCGTCAGCGGCAAGTTTTTCTTCGCCGGCGAACGCAAGCATTTCGTCAAGGGCGTCACCTACGGCCCGTTCCCGTGCGGCAGCCACGGCGCGCCGTTCCCCGAGCCCGCCCGCGTCGACCAGGACTTCGCGCTGATGGCCGAGGCCGGGATCAACACGGTGCGGGTGTTTACGGTGCCGCCGGTGTGGCTGCTCGATGCCGCGCAGGAGGCGGGGTTGCAGGTCCTGGCGGGTCTCCCCTGGCCGCAGCACGTCAGTTTTCTCGACAGTCGGCCGATCCAGCGGGAGATCCGGGAGGCCGTCGTCGCCGGGGTGCGGGCTTGTGAGCGGCACCCGGCAATCTTCGCCTATTTGGTCGGCAACGAGATTCCGCCGGACGTGATCCGCTGGCACGGCGCCGAGCCGGTGCGGAAATTTTTGCGCGACCTCGTAGCCTGTGTTCGGCGTGAGCACCCGCAGGCGCTGGTCAGCTATGCCAATTTCCCGTCGACCGAGTACCTGACGGTCGACTTTACCGATTTTGTCTGCTTCAACGTCTACCTCCACGACGAGACGGCGTTTCGGCGCTATGTCGCGCGCCTGCACAACCTCGCGGTCGAGCGGCCGCTGGTGCTGACCGAGTTCGGCGTCGACTCGATCCGCGAAGGCGCCGACGGCCAGCGCAAGGTTCTCGCATGGCAGGTGCGCAGCGCCTTTGAGGCCGGGGTGGCCGGGACGTGCGTGTTTGCGTGGACGGACGAGTGGTTCACCGGCGGCCATCTGATCGACGACTGGGCGTTCGGCCTCGTCGACCGGGAGCGCCGCCCCAAACCCGCGCTCGCTGAGGTGGAGCGTTGCTACAGCGGCCCGCTGCCGCCGCCGCTGCCGCGCTACCCGAGGGTCTCGGTCGTCGTCTGCGCCTACAATGCCGAACGTACGATGGACGCCTGCCTGGCGTCGCTCGCGGTCCTGAACTACCCCGACTACGAGGTTGTCGTCGTCAACGACGGATCGCGCGACCGCACCCTCGAGATCGCGGAAAGCTACCCCTTTTGCCGCATCATCAGCCAACCGAACAAAGGGTTGAGCGTCGCGCGCAACGTCGGCGCCGCGGCCGCGAGCGGCGAGATCGTCGCCTACACCGACAGCGACTGCGTCGCCGACCCAGACTGGCTGACCTACCTCGTCGCCAAAATGGAGGATGGCGGTCTCGCCGCTTGCGGCGGCCCCAATTTTCCGCCGCCCGAGGACAGTCTCGTGCCGGCCGCGGTGGCGGTCGCGCCGGGCGGCCCGACCCATGTGCTGCTGAGCGACGAGGTGGCCGAGCACATCGCCGGCTGCAACATGGCGTTCCGCCGCGACATCCTGCTCGAGCTCGGCGGGTTCGACCCGGTCTACCGCGCCGCCGGCGACGATGTCGACATCTGCTGGCGGTTTCAGGACGCCGGCTACGTAATCGGGTTCAGCCCGGCCGCGACGGTCTGGCACTTTCGCCGCAACACGGTCCGGGCCTACTGCAACCAGCAGCGCGGCTACGGCAAGGCCGAGGCGCTCGTCTATTCGAAGCACCCGTTCCGCTTCAATTTGTTCGGTCAGGCCAAATGGCTCGGCCGGATCTACGGCGACCTGTCGACCTCGCTGCTGCTGTGGCCTCGGCCGGTCATCTATTCCGGGGTGTTCGGGCGCGGCCTGTTCCAAACCTTGTACGAGTCGCCGTCGTCGCTGACCGCGTTTTTGCCGCTGACCTTCGAATGGAGCGCCGCCTCGATCGTGCTGGCGCTGGCGGGGATGGTAGGCGGCGGATGGTGGCTGCTGCTCGCCGTGCCCTTGCTCGCGACCGTGGCGATGTGCGTCAACGGTGCGCTGAAGGCGCCGATCGACAAGCGCTTTCACGGGGTGAAAGCCCGCGGCCTGGTCGCGTTGCTGATCTATCTCGGCCCGCTGCTGCGCGGCTGGGAGCGGATCAAATGGCGCGTCCGCGAAAGCCGGGCCCAGCCCCACGCGACCCTGGCCGCCACCGAGCAGCAGGCGCGATTGTCATGGCGCGAGCGCGCCTTTCACCTCGCCTATTGGAGCGAGGCTGGCGTCGAGAAGGAGGCGCTGATCGGCGGCTTGATGGATTTCTTGCTGCCCCAGAAATACTTTGTCGTGCCCGACACCGGGTGGAGCGGGTGGGACCTTAAAATCGCCCGCGGCCTGTGCAGCCGCGCGCTGGTGCTGGTTTGCGCCGAGAACCACGGCGGCGCCAAGCGGCTGCTGCGGGTGCGGTGCGCGATGCGGCTGTCGCGGTTCGCGGTGTTTCTACTGCGCGGCTATGCGCTCCTGACCGCATTCGCGCTGATGATGGGCTGGCCGGTGGCGGCAGCGGCGCTCGCCGCGGCGGCACTCGTCAATTTCGCGGCGATCGGCGTCAAGCTCGCCAGCTTCGCGCGCCTGATGCATCGCATCATCGAAGCGGTCGCCAAGCCCGCCGGATTGATCCCGGTCGCGCCGCAGCAGGCCGGGCCGCGCAACGCGGCCCTCGCGGCGCCGGCCGTCTGACCCGCCAGGACATATCCGCGCCCCGCGCATGATGCTTGCCAAGCTCCTGCCGTACCTGCGGCCGCATCGCGCCCCCATCGCCTGGGTATTGGCGCAGGTGTTTCTGATCACCGGCTTCGAGCTTTTGAAGCCGTGGCCGCTGCAAGTCGTCGTCGACAATGTCTTGGGCGGCAAGCCCTTGGGGTGGACGGCCTTTCAGGGCATTTCGGCGGGTCGGCTGTTGGTCGCCGCCTGCCTCGGGATCGTCGTCGTGCAATTCGGCAGCGCCGGGCTGACCCTGCTGCACAACTATACGGCGATCGGCGTCGGCCAGAAGATGGTCAACGACTTGCGGGGCGCCCTCTACGCGCACCTGCAGCGCCTGTCGTTGGCATTCCACGACCGCCAGCGGGTCGGCGACCTGCTCTACCGGGTGACCGCCGACAGCTTCGCCGTGCAGACGATGATCATGAACGGCGCATTGCCGATCCTGTCGGCGGTTGTGCTGCTCGCCGGCATGCTGGCGATCCTGTTTCCGCTCGATCCCGGGTTGACCTTGCTGGCGCTGACGGTCGTGCCGGCGCTGTTCGCGCTGATCACCGGCTTCAACCGCAAGATCGTCGAGGTCGCGACCGAGGTCCGGACGACCGAGAGCCGGGTCTATTCGCTGGTCCAGTGGGCGATGTCGTCGATCAAGGTCGTCCAGGCCTTCACCCGTGAGGACGAGGAGCATCGCCGCTTTATGGGTGCGAGCCGCGAAAGCCTGCGCGCCACCCTGCGCCTCTACAGCTGGCAGACGCTCTATTCAGGCGCGGTCAACGGCGTGATCGCCTGCGGGACGGCGCTCGTCGTCTATGCGGGGGCGCGGGCGGTGCTGTCGGGCGCGTTGACCCTCGGGCAGCTGATCGTGTTCATCTCCTATCTTGCCCAGCTCTACGCGCCGATCAACCAGATCACCCAAAGCTGGGGGCAGATCGCCGGCGCCCGGGTCGGCGCCCGCCGCGTCTTCGAGGTGCTCGACGCCGAGCCCGATCTAGTCGACGGGACGCACGGCTTCCCGGCGCAAGGGGCGCGCGGCGAGGTCGCATGGCGTGGGGTCGGCTTTCGCTATCGGCCGGATACGCCGGTGCTGCGCGGGGTCGACCTCCGGGTGCCGGCCGGCGCCCGAATCGCAATCGTCGGGCCGACCGGCGCCGGCAAGTCGACCCTGCTCGGCCTGTTGCCGCGGTTTTACGACCCGACCGAGGGCGGCATCGAGATCGACGGGGTCGACCTGCGCGAATATTCGCTGAAGTCGCTGCGCAGCCAGATCGCGCTCGTGTTGCAGCCGCCGCTGATTTTTCCACTGTCGGTGCGCGACAACATCGCCTACGGCCGCCCGGGCGCCGGCGATGCCGAAATCGAGCGCGCCGCGAGGCTCGCATGCATCGACGAGCGGATCGCCGCCCTGCCGGACGGCTTCGACACCGTCATCGGCGAATCCGGGGTGTCGCTGTCCGAGGGCGAAAAGCAACGCGTCACGATCGCCCGCGCCTTGTTGCGCGACGCCCCGATCTTGATCCTCGACGAGCCGACCTCGGCGCTCGACGTTGTCACCGAGCGGTTGGTGATGACCGGCATCGAGCGGCTGATGAAGAGGCGGACGACCTTTATCATCGCCCACCGGCTGTCGACGGTGCGGCGCTGCGACCGGATCGTCGTGCTGCAGGACGGCGCCGTCGCCGAACAGGGCAGCTTCGCGGAACTGCTGGCGTGCGACGGCGTCTTTGCCGGCTACTACGAAAGCCAGTTCGCGCCCGAGCCGGCCAGCACGCCCGAGGCGGCGACCGCCGACTGACATGCCATACCGGGACGGTTGAAAAACCACCTAAGCTGCGCAACCGTCTTCCGGTATCGGGCAAGATTATGTCCAGCTCGCCGCCTGACCCTCAGAAAAGGCGTAATGCAGCCAGGAATATGCCAGCAATTTCCGGCAGCCGAAACTGACCCAGGATTGCTGCCCAGCGAGCGCCGTCCGGCACAGAATTTGTATGGTCGGTTGCGTGACTGCGGGGGATGGGTCGTGCGGCGATTCTATGTTGTCATCGGTGGATCGAGCCGCTAGGTTCCCCGCCGCGAGGCGCGCGGTCGACGCGACACTCCTCGGATGGAGCGGCGGAACGCCACGGCAGGGCGCGCGGTGCCCAGCCATCCGCCGACCGGGGACAATCGACCGCTCGCATCTCGGCAGACGCCGCAACCTGGTCCGGTCAGCCCATCGGACGCCCACGGTGCGGCACTCGGTGGGGGAGATATGGTCGCCGACAGCGCGGGCTGGGGAAGCAGGTTCTTCCCCGAGATACGAATCTGTTTTCGTTCGTCAACACCGGTCGTCATGGCGCCGCGGCTGCAGGCGGCGCTGCTCTCGGGCATGCTCGCCGGCGCCGCCGCGCTGGCGTTTCTCGGCGTCAGCCGGCTCGGCTACGAGCATCTCGCCGCCAAAAAGGAGGCGGCGGCGGCGCGCGCCCAAAGCGCCAAGGCCGCTCTGGAAAACCGGGTTCAGGGGCTGCGGCATGACCTCGCCGCGCTGACGCGGCGTCGTGCCGACGCCGAGAGCCAGGCGGCGTCAATGGCAAGCCAGGCGCAGAGCCTGGGCCAGCGGCTCTCCTCGACCGAGGCGCAGCTGCACTCGCTCGACCAGACGCGGCAGGCGCTGCGTCAGGAGCACGCGCAGAGCGCCGCCTTGGCCGCGCAGCTCGGCAAGGTCCAGGCCGATCGTGCCGCCGAGGAGGCGCGGCTGGGGCAGTACAAGGCGAGCCTCGAGGAGACCGCGAAGGAGCTGGGGCAACTGGGGGCCGAGCGCGGCACGCCGGCGCTGCGGCGCACGCGGATTCGCGTCCAGCTCAGCGATATCTGGCGGAAATTGTCGCAGATCGAATTGCCGGAGCCGACCGCCCAGGTCGCCGCGGCACCGCCGCAAGCGCCCGCGGGTGCCGCAACCCCGCCCGCCGATGGCGGCGAAGGCGTCGCCCGTCTCGGCCCGAAGGAGGCGGGGACGCTCGTGACCGCACTGCGTTCGGCGGGGGTCGACGTGACGCGGATCCTGTCGACGGTCGGCGGCGCGGCGCCGCAAGGCGGCCCCTTTGTGCCGCCGCCCAAGGGCGGGCTCGCCGCCGACGCGGTCAGCCCCGAAAAGCTCGCCGCACTTGCCGCTCTGGCCAAGACGTTGCCGGTGTCGGCGCCGCTCGCCCATTACCAGATCGGCAGCCCGTTCGGCGACCGCATCGACCCGTTCAACGGCCGGCGCGCCTTTCACACCGGGATCGACATGGACGCCCCCTACTCCTCGGCGGTCTACGCCACGGCGCCGGGGACCGTCATTTACGCCGGCTGGCTCGGCGAGTACGGCCGGACCGTCGAGATCGACCACGGCTTCGGGATCGTGACCCTCTACGCCCACCTGAGCCGCTGCCTTGCCGCGGTCGGCCAGGGTGTCGCGGCGCAGGCCGAGATCGGCCTCGTCGGCACCACCGGCCGCAGCACCGGGCCGCATGTCCATTACGAGGTCCGGGTCGACGGCCAGCCCCAGGATCCGGAGAAATTCCTCGGCCTCGCCCGCCTGCTGCCGGCAGCCGCCGGTCAGGCCGCCGCGGCGTTCACTCCAGCGGCAGGTGGACCAGCAGCAAGTAGCCGTTGACCATCAAGAGCGCGGCGAGGATGGCGAGCACCCCGCTCAACTTCAGCAGCGGGCGCGACGCGGCGACGATGCTGACCGAGCCGAGCACGATCGCGATCTGAAACAGCGCCTCGGCAAAGTCGAAATTCGGGTCGCGTTCGGCGGCGCGGTCGCGTTTTGCTTCCCAATCCTTAGCGCGGGCGAGCAGCTGCTCTTTGCCCTGGCCGCCCGCCGGGTCGCTCTCATAGCGCTGGGCGGTGTCGCGCCAACGCTTGATGCGGTCCTCGATCGCCGCTTTTGCGGGTTGCGGCATCGCCGGGCTGACGGCGAGCTGCGCCTCGAGCTGGTCGGCGGCCACCCGGTAGGTGGTCTGCCGGGCATATTTCGCCTGGTAAAAGCCGTAAGTGTCCGAGGCCTGGATGTTGGCATTGGTCATGACCTTGCTGGCGTTCGAGCCGCCGAGCGACGTGATCGCCAGCAACATCGCGACGATGCCGAGGTAAATGCCGGTCATCCTGCGGAAAGTGGCATCCGCCTCGACCCGGCGCTCCGCTTCCTCCCCGCGGATGCTTTCGGCAATTTCGGTCGCTTCCACCCGTCCCTCCGTGACCAAGCCGGCCCGCGAGATTGGCCAATTCGCGACTGCGGTCAAGGGCGATCGGCGGCGGCAAAAAGCCCGGCGTGCCACGCGGACGGGCCGGGCTGTCGCGAGCCGGCTGTTTGATGCCGGCTATTGGTAATTGTAGGGCGGGTAGGCGTACGCCGATCCGTAATAGGGTTGCGGCGGGTAATAATAGCTCGGCGCCTGGTTGTAGTAATATCCCTGCTGCGGATAGCCGTAATAGGCTGGCGGCGCGGCGTAGACCGGCGGCGCGGTGGCGGCGATCGCCGCACCCGCGAGCACCCCGCCGAGGATGCCGAGGCCGATCGCGGCGCCGGCACCAGGCCCGCCGGCATAGGCCGGGGTCGGCATCGCGGCCAGCGGCAGTGCGGCTAGCGCCCCCGCCACAACCATGCCCCGGCCGAGCTTCGCGGTGCGCGACAGCAGCGACGGGCTGGCTGCGGTCTGGGCTTCGCTGAGGGTCTGCGGTTGCTTCGTTGACATGGCGCTCTCCGGCTTGGCTGATCGGGCGCCGTTCGCGCCCTGATCGAAACTCTGACCGCGTTCATGTCGGCGGCCCGGCCCCGGCGCGCCATGCCGGAGAGTCCGCCGCCGGGATCGCCCAGATGCCCGCGACCGGGGTCGCCCATGCACCGGCAGCGAGCCTCAAGCATGTACCCGATACGTTCCAGCGCGGGATCGCGGTGCACCGGGAATTTGGCAATTTTGCCGTCGCGGCACCCGGCCGCGGGTTGGGATCGACCGATGGGCGGCTTTGTTGTATTGCCAAACGCGGTACGCGCTGGCGCTTGTCCCGGGGGCGGTGGGTCCATCGCAGCCGGCCTCGCGCGAGGAGGCTTGCAGATGATCGACGCCGCCGATGCGCTCGCCGACTACCGGCGCCGGCACTCGGGCGCGCCGCCGGTGTCGGGCGAGCGGATCTACCGTCAGCTGATGCCCGAGCTGGTCCGCTGCTCGATCCGGCCGGCGACCGCCGAAACCTGGCTACGATCGCAGTTCCACACGCCGCAGGCGAAAGCGATCCTGTTGGAGATCTCCGCGCGCTATGCCGCGGTCATGGAAGCGGGCGGCTGGGAAGACCGCGGCGACGACGACCCCGTCGTGGTCCACGCCACGGCTAACCGGGCCGGGCGAATGGTGTGGAACGGCGCGCATCGGCTGGGCGCCGTCATGATCCTCGGCCGGCCGTTCATCCTGCCGATCCGCTTTTGCCGATAGCCGGCGGTTCGCCGCCGCGCCGGCGTTACCGCTGTGACGACCGCGTGCGGGGTTGCGCGGCGCGGAATACCTTGAGCTGCGAGGCGTCGCCGCCGGTTTCGGAAAGCGCGAACCGGATCGCTCCCTTTCGCGTCGAAAACACACCGCCGGCGAGATCGCTGCGCTCCCGCACGACCCAATGACCGCGGTGATCGGGCCGGATGTAGAAGTGAAGAGATGACGCTACCGGGTGCGGATCGAAATTTGTCATGATCGCGCCGACATCTGTTTCAACGACGCCCGCAGATAAGCCCCCGGACCTGTTTAATTTCGAGATGAGACCAAGCCACTGAACATAAAGAATTCGAGAAGATGGCGGTTATGGGGGAATGCGAACGCCGGTCCTCAGGGTCGCGGTCCGACAGAGGAGCCGGGCGAACCGCAAGCAAAGCGGGCGCACGCAGCTCGCGCAGCGATCCCGGGCAAAATTGCCGGCGCCTGTCCTGACCGTGACCGCGGCCCCGTCAAATCGACGTCGGCCCCGACAAATGCAATCGACAGCGGCGGCGCTTGCCCCGCATCGGGCGACAGCTGATATAGTGGGGCGGGAGCCCGGCGGCGGGCAGGCCTCTCGCCAACCCGGTCAGGTCCGGAAGGAAGCAGCCGTAACGAGTCGTGGCCTGGGTCGCCGATCCGGTCTCCCACTTCTATCCAGGTTTCGTCTCATGAGCGATCCGGCGAACGCCTATCGCGTTTTCGCCCGCAAATACCGGCCGCAGACCTTTGCCGAGCTGATCGGCCAGGACGCGGTCGTGCGCACCCTCGCAAACGCGATCGCGACCGGACGCGTCGCCCACGCCTTTATCCTGACCGGGGTGCGCGGGGTCGGCAAGACGACCACCGCGCGGATCATCGCCCGTGCGCTCAATTGCGTCGGCGCGGACGGGACCGGCGGCCCGACGACCGAGCCGTGCGGCGAATGCGCCCATTGCCGCTCGATCGCCGAGGACCGCCATGTCGACGTGATCGAGATGGACGCGGCCTCGCGCACCGGGGTCGACGACATCCGCGAATTGACCGACGGGGTGCGCTATCGCCCGGTCTCGGCGCGCTACAAAATCTACATCATCGACGAAGTCCACATGCTCTCGAAAAACGCCTTCAACGCGCTGTTGAAGACGTTGGAAGAGCCGCCCCCCGCCGTCGTCTTTGTGTTCGCGACGACCGAAATCCACAAGGTGCCGGTGACCGTGCTGTCGCGCTGCCAGCGCTTTTCGCTGCGCCGGGTGCCCTCCGAAATGCTCGCCGAGCATTATCGCCGGGTCGCCGAAGCCGAGGCGGTCGAGGCCGAGCCCGGGGCGTTGGCGCTGATCGCGCGCGCCGCCGACGGCTCGGTGCGCGACGGGCTCTCCCTGCTCGACCAGGCGATTGCGCTGTCGGGCGGCCGGGTCGCGGAAGCCGCGGTGCGCGACATGCTCGGGGTCGCCGACCGAGGTCACGTCTTCGACCTCTTGGAGACGGTGTTGCGCGGCGACGCGGCGGCGGCATTGGCCCAATTCGACCGGCTCTACCAGGAGGGCGCCGACCCGCTGCTGGTCCTGCAGGACCTACTCGACCTCGCGCATTTTCTGACCCGGTTGAAGCTGGCGCCCGAGGCCGGCGCCGGGGACCCGATCGCCGAGGGCGACCGCGAGCGCGCCCGCCCGATCGCCGACAAACTGACGATGCCGGCCTTGGCGCGGGTCTGGCAGATGCTGCTCAAGGGGTTGGGCGAGGTCCAGGAGGCGCCGTCGCCGATTCAGGCGGCGGAGATGGTGCTGCTGCGGCTCGCCTATGTCGCCGACCTGCCGGCCCCGGCCGAGCTCGTGCGCTCGCTGCAGGGCGTCGCGACGGCGCCGCAGACGCCCACGGCTGCCGCGGCCGGCCGACAGCGCGAAGCGGGGTCGCCGGTTGCGCCGGCTCCAACGCGACCGGCCGGGAGCGGGGCGCAGCGGGCGCCGGTCGAGATCGCCGAAGCGGCGCTCGACGCGATGCCGGGGCCGCCTGTGCCGGTCGATCCCTGGTCTCCGCCAAACGCGGTGTTGGAGCCGATACCGCGGAGCTTTGACGAGGTTGTCGCCCTATTCGACGAGCGGCGCGAGGCGGTGCTGCGCGCGCATCTGGTGGCGAATCTTCACCTCGTCCGCTTCGAGCCGGGGCGTATCGAGTTCCGGCCGGCAGCGGGAGCGCCGCGCGATCTCGCCAACCGCCTCGGCCAGCTGCTCGGCGAGTGGACCGGAACCCGCTGGCTGGTCGCGGTTTCCGAGGCGGCGGGCGAGCCCACCTTGCGCGAGCGCCAGGAGCGGCGCGACGCCGAGCTGCGGAACGGGGTGGCGGCGCACCCGTTGGTGCAGGCGGTGCTGGAAACCTTTCCCGGCGCCACGATCGCGGCGGTGCGCGAACGGTTTGCCGCGGCCGCGGGCGAAGCCGAGCCGGGCGTCGACCCCGCCGACACCGACACCGACGCCGCCGACACCGACGACGCCAGCACTAGAGAGGTTCCGGAATGAAAAACATCGGCCAGCTGATCAAGCAGGCGCAGGCGATGCAGGAGAAGATGGCCGAGATGCAGGCCCAGCTCGAAGCCGTCGAGATGACCGGCGTCGCCGGCGCCGGCATGGTCGAGCTGACCCTGAACGGCAAAAGCGACATGAAACGCATCAAGATCGACAAGTCGCTGCTCGACCCCGCCGAGGGCGAGGTCCTCGAAGACCTGATCGTCGCCGCCTTTGCCGACGCGCGGCGCAAGGTCTCCGACTACGCTGAACAGGAGATGCAGAAGCTGACCGGCGGAATGCCGTTGCCCGGCGGCATGAAGCTGCCGTTCTGACCCGAAATGCGGGCGGCGCCCGCAGCCCGCTGAGCGCCTGCGCCGGTTCTATGGATGTCGGGTAGGCGGCTTGCTCAGCGAGCCCGTGCGGCGCCTTGGCCCGCCGGCCCGATTTCCGCGAATTTTCTTGCCAGCCAGTCCGCCACGGCCAATCGTGAGCGGGGCCGCGTCGACGCCGCGCGGGCGTCGGTCCGCGCCGGCGCTCGACCTGCGGGGAAGCCGACCACCGGCCGGCGCATGATTCCGCGCGCAAACCGGGGAGAGAGCCATGAGAATTGGCCTGTTCTACCAGATCCAGGTTCCCAAGCCGTGGACCGCGTCCAGCGAATCGCAGCGCATCCACGAAGCGCTCGACCAGATCCCCTATGCCGAGGAGCAGGGTTTTGCGAGCGTCTGGTTTTCCGAGCATCATTTTCGCCCGGTGTGGTCGCACAACAGCGCCCCCGACTTGACCCTGGCGGCGGCGAGCCAGCGCACCAGCCGGATCCGGCTCGGGGTCGGCGTGGTCCTGGCCCCGATCCACCACCCGCTGCACGTCGCGGCGCGGATGGCCACACTCGACATCCTGAGTCGCGGGCGCGTGGATGTGGGGCTCGGCCGGACCGGCTACCCCTACCAGCTGACCCCGTACGGAGCCGACCTGCAGGACACCCGGGGCATGTGGCAGGAGTTTGCCGACGTGCTGCCGCGCATCTGGACCGAGGAGGAGATCTCGTACAACGGGACCTATTACCGGATCCCGCGCCGCGAGGTGCTGCCGAAGCCCGTGCAGCGCCCCCACCCGCCATTGTGGTCGGCCTGCGGCAGCGACGAGACCGCGCGATTGACGGGCAGCCTCGGGATGGGTGGGCTGTTCGGCAGCGAAGGCGGGCCCGCGCGGGTCGAGCAGCTGATGGCGCTTTACCGCGACGCGCTGCGCGCCGCACCCTCCGCCGGGCCTGCCCCGCGCGCCGCGCTGATGACCGCGGGCTTCTGCGATGAGGACCCGCGGGTCGTCGCCGAGCGCGGCACCGAGCTCGTCGCTTGGTACATCGAGCAGCAGCGCGAGCGCGCTCGCCTGGTGTGGCGCGACTATGACCCGAGCACCGTGCCGCCGGACTACCAGGGCTATTACGCGCGCGACCGGCGTCTCGCGAGCGGCCCGCACCCAGGCGAGCCCACCCCGCAGGAGGTGCGCGAGGAGGGCACCAAGTTTTGCGTCGGCACCCCTTCCGACTGCATCCGGTTTCTCGAATTGTACGAGGCGCTCGGCATCGAGGAGGTGATCCTGCTGTGCGCGATCGGCCCGGCGCGGCACCAGGAGGTGCTCAACACACTGCGTCTTTTTGGCGAGCAGGTGATCCCGCACTTCGCGGGCCGCGAGCCGCGAGCCGCGGTCGCGTAACCCGCCGCCGACTTTTACCGGCAGTCTGCCCGCTGATCCGAGCGCACGAGCGCGCGCTGGGCTTGGCGTCGGGCCGGGAAAGCGCACAGCCCCACTCGCAGTCGTCGTCACCGGGCCCGTCCCGGTGATCCGCGTCTTTTTCGCCGGTGACGCGAATACGTCGATGACCGGAACAAGTCCGGTCGTGACGACTGGCATGAGGGCGACCGTGAGACGTCGCCAAGCTCAATATGCTTCGACCCTAGTTCCACCGGTCGATCGCGGGGGAGGGCCCGTCGGCGACGAGCTGCAGCGCGTGCGGCAGGGTGCGCATGTACACCGCACCGTTCCACACTTGCGCGGCGGCGAGCGCGGCGACCAGCAGCCCGGAGGCGATCGTCGTGACGACCCAGGCTCTGGTCAGCGCCGAGAGAGGCGTGTCGATCATGGCTGCGCACCCGATTGTCCCGAAACTAGCGACGGCCGCTGCGGGCTGCCGCGCGCCGCGATGATTTCGCCCGCTGGTTTTCGCTCGCCGGCCGGGATTCGGCTGTGAGCACGCTCACATAGCGGAAATATTTGAAGGAAGGACGAATCGGCACCGAGGGCAGCGCAGCGCGGGGGCGCTTGGCGCCGGAGTGTCGGCTGCGGCCCTTCACATGACAGCGAAGCCGGCCGCGCGGGTTGGTCGCCCGCGGGCCGTCGCTAAAGGTGCTTGTCGCCCGAGTAAATGTGCTGTTCGCCGTGAACCCGCGGCCACCGGGCTAAGGCGGGATCGGCGGAGCTTGGCGTCGGCGGCGAGGCGCCAAGGGTAGCGGCGTTGTCGGTAGTGCGGATGGCTGCGTTTGCGACTGGGCACCCCCGACTGCGGCGACCTCGGCTTTCTCCCCAACGTGTAGGAACGCAATCCTTGTGCCAATCTCCCGGAAGACGTCGACATGTCGTCAGCGCGTTGGTTTAGTATAATTTTTTTTCAACTGTTGCGACGCAGCGGAGCAATGCGCGCACTTACGAGACATCTGTCTCGTCTGAGACAACCGGCTCATGTGTTTTGAGACAAACTGCCGCGGGGCGCCCGCGCGCGACGCCGGCTTCGGTCAACCCTCGGCCAGGCTTCTGAAATAAGCCTCGATCGCCTGCGCGAGGCCATGCGCGAGGCGTCGCCGGTAGAACGGCTGCTCCAGCAGCTGCTCCTCGACCGGGTTCGACAGGCAGCCGAGCTCGACCAGCACCGAGGGGATGTCCGGCGCCGTCAGGACGACAAAACCGGCCGCGCGCTGCGGGTTCTCGAGAAGCGGCACCGTGCGGCCGAGCGACACGACGACATCGTGCGCCAACTCGAGCGACAGGTTGTCGGTTTGCCGCCGCGCCAGGTCGACCAGGACATAGCCGACCTCGCGCGGTTGACGCGACAGCCGCACGCCGGCCACAACGTCGCGGTTTTCGCTGTCGGCGAGCGCCGCGGCCTCGCGATCCGAAGCGGTGGGCGACAACGTGAACACCGAAAGCCCGCGCTTCGCCGGATTGGGCAGCGCGTCGGCGTGGATCGACAAAAGCAGGTCCGCCCGCAACGCGCGGGCGCGCGCCACCCGCTCGCGCAACGCCACGTACTCGTCAGGCCCGCGGGTCAACACCGCGCGAAACCGCCGCGTCGCGATCAACAGGCGCGCGAGATCGACCGCGGCGGCAAACGTGATGTCCTTTTCGTAAACCCCGCCGGCGCCGACAGCGCCCGGGTCGATCCCGCCGTGCCCGGGGTCGACCACGATCATCGGCAGATACGGCGCCCGCGCCCGGCCATGCCGGGGCCGCTGCGCCGCCGCACTTTCGACCGCGAACCTGCCGCCCGCAAACCCGGTCGCGGCGCCGCCCGCCATCGAGCGCAGCACCACGCGCCGCGCCACCGCAATGTTCCGCATCGCCCGCCCCACGCGGCATGCGCGCGCCCCATCGCGCGCAACCGCCACGCAACATTATGCGCCGATCATGAAGACGCTGCTACGCCGGACGGCGCCCCGGCAAAATTAGGGCAAAACGCTCCGCGAGCCGCAGGTCGCCCGCAAGTGAGCGGCATCGCCACCGGCGGTCAATGCCGGTGTCTTGTTGAGGGGACCGGTGCCGCGCGGCTGTCGGCCGCAACGCGGCCTCAGGATCCGCCGCGGTCGTCCTGCGAGCGGCGGATCGGCAGCGGCGGCAACGGCTGCTGCGGTGCCAGCAGCCCAAGCGTGCCGCCGGCGACCGCGCGCAAGGCCAGCCGCAGCGGCCCGAGGATGCGTCGTCGGACAAAGTCGCCGGTAGCGCTGGTACCCGGCCGGCGACGCAGGCTTGCCATACCGTGGCGGCGGAAATCGGCTACCCAGGCGGCGACGAGATGCTCCGGCACGCCGGCGGCGGCGGCGGCATCGGCCGTGCTCCAATGATCGACAATCACGCGCTGCACGATTTGGCCGCGCTGTGCCGGGGTCAAATGTTGAGGTTGGGACGAAACGGCTTTCATGCTGCGCCAACGCCACGCCATGGCGACAATTCCCCGCTTTTCAACCTTTTACATCGACGACGACGCGGCCGCGCACCGCGCCTTTTAAAATCTGCGGCGCTAGGCCCGGCACCGCCGCGAGCGGGACGATCTCGGTCATCCGGTCGAGCCGGTCGAGCGGCAGGTCGCGCGCCAGGCGGCGCCACGCCGCGCTGCGTTCGGCGGGAGGGCACATGACCGAGTCGACGCCGAGCAGGCTGACCCCGCGCAGCAGAAACGGGATCACGCTCGTCGTCAGGTCGCTGCCGCCGGCGAGCCCGCAGGCCGCGACGGCGGCGCGGTATTTGAGCTGGGTCAAGACCGTCGCCAAGGTCGTGCCGCCGACCGCGTCGATGGCACCCGCCCAGCGCTCGCTGTCGAGCGGGCGCGACGGCTTCGCGGCAAGATCCGCGCGCGCAACCAGGTCGGCGGCACCGAGCCCGGTCAGGTAGTCGCGCAATTGCGGCCGGCCGGTCGCCGCCACCACCCGGTGCCCGAGATGCGAGAGCAGCACCGTCGCGACGCTGCCGACCCCGCCGGCAGCGCCGGTCACGAGAACATCGCCGTCGCCCGGCCGCAGCCCGTGCCGCTCGAGCGCAATGGCTGCCAGCATCGCGGTAAAGCCGGCGGTGCCGACCGCCATCGCCTGCGCCGGGCTGAGGCCGCCGGGCAATGGCACCAGCCAGTCCGCCTTGACGCGCGCCTTTTCCGCGAGCCCGCCCCACTGCACCTCGCCGACGCGCCAGCCGGTCAGCACAACCTTGTCGCCCGGCCGGAAGCTCGCCGAGTCCGAGCGCTCGACGGTGCCGGCGAAATCGATGCCGGGAACATGCGGATAGGTGCGCACGAG
>DATMLF010000164.1:0-14294 GCA_035570595.1 Allostellaceae bacterium | reverse complement strand
ACCAGCGCGATCCAGACGCCGCTCGGCTACGCGAAGGCGATTTCGGGCTGGTTCGACCCGCGCCGCGGGCTGGCGCTCGGTATCGCGATGGCCGGGGTCGGGCTCGGCGGGTCGGTCATCCCGCAGGTCGCCAATTTCCTGATCGAGCGGATCGGATGGCGCGGCGCCTATGCCGGCCTGGCGCTGCTCACCCTTGCGATCGCCTTTCCGGCGGTCGCGCTGTGGATCCGCGAGCCGCGCCCCGGCGAAGGCGAGCGGCACGCCGCGGCCGCCGCCGCCCGCCTGGTCGGGCTGACCACCGCGGAGGCGGCGCGTCTGCCGCGTTTCTGGATCTTGGCGTCCGTGTTCTTTCTGGTCGCGGTCGCGATCAACGGCACGGTCGCGCATGTCATCCCGCTGCTGACCGATCGCGGTCTGTCGCGCGACGCGGCGACCGCGATCTTTGGCCTTTTCGGGCTGGCGACCCTGGCCGGGCGGCTGCTGGCCGGCTACCTGGTCGACCGCATCTTTGCTCCCTATGTCGCGACGGTCTTTTTCCTGGCGCCGCTCGCCGGCTTCGCTTTTCTCGCCGGCGCGGCGGGGCCGCTGCCGGCGCTTGGGGTGGTGCTGTTCGGGCTCGGGCTCGGCACCGAGATCGACCTGATCGCCTTTCTGGTTTCGCGCTATTTCGGACAGCGGTCGTTTGGCGAGCTTTACGGCTGCTTCTTTATGGTCTTCGGCTTCGGGTCGAGCATCGGTCGGTTTCTCGGAGGCTATGTCTTCGACCTGACCGGGTCCTACAATGCGGCCTTTCTCGGCGCTGGCCTGGCACTCCTCGTCGCGGTCGTATTGGTCAACCGGCTCGGCGCCTACGCCTACCCGGTGCGCCGCTACCTCGACCCGGATTTCGTCCCCGAGCCGGCAGCACCGTAGGGCGAGCGCGCCGGGCTCAGCCGGTTTGCTGTCACGGCTGGTCATGCCGGGCGTCGCCGAGGGCGCGGATCGACCGCCCGGCGCCCCGCGTGGGAATGATCGGCGTGGCATCGTGTTTCTACCTCCGGGAGCAGCACCGGGAAGATCCCGCGCTGCCAACACCTGGAGGATCGGATGCCCTATCTCGGTCGAGTAGCCGGCGTCGCCGCGCTCGCATTGAGCACCACTGCTTTGTCCGGCTGCTACGCCCCCCCACCGCCGCCCGCGGCGGCCGTCACCCCGGATCAGACATTGCCGCCGGCGCCGCCGCCCCCGGTCGGAATGGCACCCGACGAGACATTCCCGCCCGCACCCCCGCCGATGGTTGGAATGGCGGCGCCGAGCGAGACCCCGGCCTATCCGTCCACGGCCTACCCGCAAACGGCCTACCCGCCAACGGCCTACCCGCAAACGGCTTATCCGCCGACTGCGAGCGCGGCGCCGACGCCGTTGACGCCCTACGGCTCGAATTACGCGGCGCCGCAATACGGCTCGACGTCATCCGTCGCCGAAGCGCCGAGCAATGCCGGGACAACGGTCGTCATCGCCCCTTACGCCCCGCCGCCGCCGCGCGCCGAAACGCCGCCGCCTGCGCCGTCGGCCTTGGCGATGTGGCAGCCCGGTCATTGGGACTGGAACGGCTCGCAATATTCGTGGACGCCAGGCCACTACGTCGAGCGGCCGTCGCCAAGCGCGAACTGGATGCCCGGCCACTGGCAGCAGGGCCCGTCCGGCTGGGTCTGGACCAACGGTTATTGGAGCTGAACCGTGGTCATTTCTGGGCGTCGAGCGCCATCTCGATCAGCGGCAGCAACGCGGGGGCGGTCAACAGGCCGCCCCCGACGATCTCGGCGCGGGTGAGCCAGGCCACCTCGTCGGCGTCGTCGGCGGCTACGCCCGCGCCCGAGCGCCAGACAGCGCGCACCGCCACCAGCGTGTAGTGGTAGCGGACCCGGCCCTCGTCGTCGCGGTCGATCGTGTCGATGACGGTCAGCGGCCCGACCGCGTCGGCGACGACGCCGGTTTCCTCCAACAGCTCGCGCATCGCCCCTTCGGCGACCGTCTCGCCCAGTTTGAGCACGCCGCCGGGAAACCCCCAGCGCCCCGCCAGTGGCGGGTTGGCGCGGCGCACGACCAATGCCCGAGCGTCGCGCAACACCACCGCCAGCACCCCGACGATCGGCCGCTCGGGGTAGCGCCGCGCTTCGCGCCTCGCCTCGCTCATATGTCGACCATTCGGATGCAATGCGGTAGGTTACCCGGGAATAAGGGTCGGCGGTAACTGTTCGCGCTTCATTGGCCCTGCCTTGAAATCATGTGTTTACTGTTTCGATAGCGCAAGTGGCATATCATTACCCGCCGCCACGCCACAAATTATCTCACTGAGCGCCCTTTCGGCGGTTATCGACAACATTACTTTCGCTAGCCGGCGCGCCGCAGCACGATGCCGGTGAAGTAAGGCGCGGCCAGCAAATCGTTCCGGCTGAGGGATTTTCCTGCCGTATCCGAGGGCTGCAAACCCATATCGTCCAACTCTGTAAGGAATGCCGCCACGTCAAAGCCGGCGGCCTCGATCTGCCCGGGCGACCATTCCATTACGATGGTCAGGTGCGGGTTGCACCGGACCATCTCGCGGGCGCCTCGAAGCACGAGAGGCTCGGCACCCTCGACATCGATTTTGATGAAATCGACGCGGCCGTCGAAGCGCGGCAGCAAATCATCGATGCGCAGCCCGACCACGTCAAACGGCTCGCTCGGCGGCTCACCCATTCGGGCCACGAAGTCGTCCGGCATCTTGGCGAGGCTGGTGTTCGCCGATCGGGTGCGCCGCCGATGGAGCGTCAGGCGACTGCAACTGTCGCTGGCCGCGGCGTGAATGGCTTCGGCCAGCCCGCCGAAGCCGTTGATCGCAATGTTATCGCGAGACAGCGCGCAGACATGCTCGTCGGCTTCAATTGCGATTACCCGCCCTGACGGGCAGAAACGTGCCATCAGGCAGGTATAGTATCCGAAGTTCGATCCGACATCGATGCAGTGACTGTGCGGTTTCAAATGACGGAGAAAGAAATTGGTGAGCTCCGTCTCGAAGCGGCCACTAACGATGAACCACGGAGTGAGCAGGCGGTCGTCCGCTTCAAGGAGAAACGCGAGTTGTGCGTTCGCGACAATGGTTTTCATCAGCACGCGGTTGTTGCCGACATAGACCGCTCGCGCGCCGTGGCTCTGGTACTCAAGCATGTCGATCTTGCGGTTGAGGTCACGAAGCTCGGCCATGAGATCGGCGACGAGACTGGCGTCCGTGTTTCGCCACAATTTTCTCAGGCTCACCCGCATACCCCTACCGCGCGCCCAGGGTTGAGGTGCCGAGTTTACACCCAAGACGGGCAGTTTGGGGTTGGACAAGCGTGCTGCCGCCCCTGGGGAGCGGAGAGGGTCGGGTGAGATGGGGGTAAATGCTCGCTGGCCAGTGTGCCACTCACCTTCCCGCTCTGCGGTTCCGGCCCTCTCCCCGCAAGCGGGGAGAGGGCCGGGGCGAGCGTCAGGCCGTTCGCGCTCTGACGGCTCAATCGGCGGCCACGCGCGGCTGGCCGTGCTCGTCGGTATAGATTTCCGCACCCTGCTCGATAAACGCCTTCGATTTTTCCGCCATGCCGGCGCGGGCGTAGTCGCGGATCTCCTGGGTGATCTGCATCGAGCAGAATTTCGGCCCGCACATCGAGCAGAAGTGTGCCAGCTTCGCCCCCTCGGCCGGCAGGGTCTGGTCGTGGAACTTCTCGGCCGTTTCGGGGTCGAGCGACAGGTTGAACTGGTCGCGCCAGCGGAACTCGAACCGCGCCCGTGACAAGGCGTCGTCGCGCTCGCGCGCCGCCGGGTGGCCCTTGGCGAGATCGGCCGCATGCGCCGCGATCTTGTAGGTGATGACGCCGACCTTGACGTCGTCGCGGTCCGGCAGCCCCAGATGCTCTTTTGGCGTCACGTAGCAGAGCAGCGCCGTGCCGAACCAGCCGATCATCGCCGCACCGATGCCCGAGGTGATGTGGTCGTAGCCGGGGGCGATGTCGGTGGTCAGCGGGCCAAGCGTATAGAACGGCGCCTCGCCGCATTCCTCGAGCTGCTTTTCCATGTTGACCTTGATCTTGTGCATCGGCACGTGGCCGGGGCCCTCGATCATGACCTGGACATCCTGCTCCCAAGCCATCTTGGTCAATTCGCCCAAGGTTTCGAGCTCGGCGAACTGGGCGCGGTCGTTGGCGTCGGCGATCGAGCCGGGGCGCAGCCCGTCGCCCAAGGAGTAGCTCACGTCATAGGCCCGCATGATCTCGTTGATCTCGCGGAAATGCGTGTAAAGGAAGCTCTCCTGGTGGTGGGCGAGGCACCATTTCGCCATGATCGAGCCGCCGCGCGAGACGATGCCGGTGACTCGCGACGCGGTCAGCGGGATATAGGCGAGCCGCACCCCGGCGTGGATCGTGAAATAATCCACCCCTTGCTCGGCCTGTTCGATCAAGGTGTCGCGGAACAATTCCCAGGTCAATTCCTCGGCCTTGCCGCCGACTTTTTCGAGCGCCTGATAGATCGGTACGGTGCCGATCGGCACTGGCGAGTTGCGCACGATCCATTCGCGGATCGTGTGGATGTTGCGGCCGGTCGACAGGTCCATGACCGTGTCGGCGCCCCAGCGCGTCGCCCACACCATCTTCTCGACCTCCTCGGCGACCGAGGACGAGACGATCGAGTTGCCGATGTTGGCGTTGACCTTGACCAGGAAATTCCGGCCGATGATCATCGGCTCGGTTTCCGGATGGTTGATGTTGTTCGGGATGATCGCACGGCCGCGCGCGATCTCGTCGCGCACGAATTCCGGGGTCACGTAGTCGGGGATCGCGGCGCCGAACGACTCGCCCTCGACCGCGCCGGCGCGCCGCAACTGCTCGCGGCCGAGATTTTCGCGGATCGCGACATACTCCATTTCGGGGGTGACGAGGCCGCGCCGCGCGTAGGCGATCTGCGTGACGGCGGCGCCGTTTTTGGCCCGCAACACCTGGCGACCACCGCGATCGAACAATGAGACGGCGCTCTCTTCACCGCGGCGCAACCCGTTGTCCTCGGGCTTGACCTCGCGCCCCTGGTAAAATTCGACATCGCCGCGCGCCACAATCCACGGCTTGCGCAATTCCGGGAGGCCCTTGTTGATGTCGATTTCGGCATATGGGTCGGAATAGCGGCCCGACGTGTCGTAGGCGCGGACTGCGGGCTCGCCGGATGCCGCCTCCAGCTCGATCTCGCGCATCGCGACCGCGATTTCGGGATGAAGCCGGCCTGCCACATGGACCTTGCGCGACGATGGAAACGGTCCGGTGGTGACCCGAAGCTCCTCGATCTTCGGCATCGGTCTTACGGATGAGAGTGGCGCGGAATCGGGCATGGTGTCTCCGTTGTGCAACGAAGATCCGGGATTGCCGCGAAGAGGAGGGCGGCTTTTGCCGCAGCGTTCCTGTCCCTACGCCGGTACGACCCGGATCAGGTTCGAAGGGTTTGCGCGCCCCGACCGCGCCCCACCTCCCCCACGCTGGGGCGGGTAGGGCGGGCTGGCTGGGCCAGCGGCATCTCAGCCCCCTGACGGGGCACCCCTTGGACAACCTCATTATCCGCAGACTGTCGGTTCGCCGTCAAGGTTGCGGTTTGATGACGCAGACCGGGCGGAGCGGCAAAGCTGTTGCGCCGATGTCCGGCGCGATTACCTTGGCGGAAAAGAACATTGGGAGCAGGGTGATGAACGTCTGGCGCGTCGTCGGCTGGATCCTGTTCCTCGCCGGGCTGTCAGGGCTGGCGAGGGACGTGATCGCGTGGTTTGACACAAAAGTGTGGGCACCGATCGCCATCGGCCAGCTGTGGTACGAGTTCGACCGGTCGAGCTTGAACCTCGCCCAGGCCGTGATCCAGCGCTACGTCTCGCCGTTTTTGTGGGATCGGGTGGTCGTCAGCATCCTGGTGTGCTGGGCCTCGGCGGTGCTGAGCGGGCTCGGGGCGCTGATCCTGCTGCTGTCGGCCGGACGTCGCAAGACGCGTACCTGAGCCGATGGTTTCTCACGTGTTTCGAGTGGGCACATCAGCCCTAAAGAAATGCGCCGAGGCGGCAGATGTCGCAGACACCGGCCGCCCCACGCCGCCCGGCTCGCCGGGCATCCTCAGTGCGCCAAGACCGGCTCAGCTTGTCGGAGTGCCGGCTCCGCCCGCCGCTGCCGACCCGAGCAAAGCGGCGACTTGTGCACCATTCGGGCTGCCGAGCCCAGTGCACGCGTCCCAGCCCGGGCTTGCCGCGAAGTCGCCGTTGTTGCCCTGCGTGATGTCGCGCAGCGCCGCCGGTGTCGCGTAGAGCATCGGATTGACAAACCCGAGCGGGCGGCCGAGCGCCGCGTTGATGCGGGCGATCAGGCCGGCCCACAAGGGTGCAACCGCGCTCGTCCCGCCGATCACCGTGTTCGTCCCGTCGATCCGCACGTCGTAGCCGGTCTCCGGGTCGGCGTCGCCGCAAACGTCGGGCACGCCGCGCATCGTCAGGGGTGCGGTCTCGCCCGATGTCTTTGTCGTTTGCAGATTGTCCTGCCAGGCGGGGAGCGTGAAGACGGCGCTGACCCCGCCGCCGCCGGCGCCGCCCTGCGCCCCGTCGTTCCAGACGGTCTCGCCGCTGATCGTGCTGCCCGAGGCCTGGAGGCTGGTGCCGCCGCAAGCCAAAGCATGCGGGCTCGACGCCGGGAAGTCGACGTGGTCGGCGCCGTCGCTCACGCCGTCGCTCGAGCCGTTGTCGCCGGAGGCGACGCAGACCGTGATCCCGACCGCGGCGGCCGCCTGAAACGCCGCATCGAACGCGGTCAGCGACTGCTGCGTCCAGGACGATTCCGGCCCGCCCCAGCTGATCGAGATGACCGAGGGCTTGTTTTGCGTGTCGTGGATCGCGGTCGTGACCGCGTCGAGAAAGCCGGCGTCGGTGTTGGGCGCGAAATAGACCGCGATGTCGGCTTGCGGCGCCACCGCGCCGACGACCTCGATGTCGAGCATGACCTCTCCGTCGGGACCGTTAGGGTCACCCGTCGGATGGTTTTTGCCGTGGTCGACCGAGACCACCGTCACCTTCGGGCCGGGGTTGACGCCGAGCCCGGAGAAATAGGCGCTGAGGTCGGCTTTCCGCTCGCCGCCGCCAAGCTCGATGATCGCGACGCACTCACCGGCTCCGGTTCCGGCCGGGAAGCCGTAGAGCGCGGCGACCTGAAGCGGCGTGAACGAGGTGGCGGCGCCGGCATCGGCATGCCACTGCACATTGCCGGGCGCCGGGCGGGCGCGCCGGAAATGCGGCTTTGCGACCGGCCGGTCGTCGAGGCCGAGCACGCCTTCGACGCGGCCGTGCAGCTCGTCCGGCAAATGCACTGGGCCGACCCGGCCGCGGTACGACCCGCCGGGATGCTCGAAGCGCTGCAGGTCGACGCCAAACGCGTCGTTGAACTGGGCCACCGTCCCCGACAGCACGACGGTGCGCCGCCCGGGGTGCTCCTGCACGACCGAAAGGCCGTGCGCGGCGGCAAATCGTTTGACCGCCGCGACATCCGCCGGGTCGGCGCCATACTGTTTGTCGAACTCCTCGCGTGACAGGTGGCCGACGGTGCGGCCGCGCCGGGCGAGCCTCGACACCCGCTCTGCGAGGGCGTCCGCGTTGCGGCGGCGCAGGAGCACGCTGACCTCGAGCCGCTCCGTCGGATCGGCCTTGCCGACGGCTTTGGCGCCGTGCATTGGTTGGCGTTCGCTGCCCTTTAGTGGGTTTTGTGCCATTTTGCTCTCCTTTTCCTCGCTGGTGGCAGAAGGATCCGCGCTGTTGCGTTTAAACCGAGGGCTTCCCTTGGATCACGCGCGGCAGCGATGCTCGTCGGATGCTGACGGTTCGGCGCCCTACGGCGGGCGGACGCTCCGATCCCAAGCCGGGGTGCATAAAGATCGCCGGCCGGCCGACGAACACGTGTGAGCGCCGTCACACCGACGGTGATTTTTTCGCGGGGTTAGAAGCGATTTTCGACCGAGTCGACGCGCTCGGCATGCATCCCCCACGCGGACCCACCCCCATCGAGGGGGCGGGAGTAGAACCAGAAGTGCTGGCAGAGGCTCTCCCTCCCGCTTGATGGAGGCGGGTTCGGGAGGGGGTGAGCGCGGTGCAACTTGATCGGAAACCGGGTTAGCTCAGCTCATCGCTGGGCGGGCGGCCCCACTCCGAAGGATGCCGCCGCAGCCTGGCCGGCAACTTAAACGTCGCGCAGAAATCGGCATCGGGCGACAGCAGGATTTCCAGCCGCATCGGTTGCTCAACCTCTCGCATGCGGTAGACGAGCTTCGTAATTCCGGTGTTCGGGTTCTGGCCCTGAGGCTCCGACGGCGCAGCGGACCCGAGCGAGAGACTCCCGGATGGCGCCTTGATAACCCGAATATAGAGCGAGAGCGGGGTCGCGTCGCCGTTCGGAGCGGGGCAGCGCAACGTCGCCGTTGCGTCGTCCAAGCCGACATGCGCCGTCGTGTGCATCTGCCAAGCGACCGAGGACAGACATGATGTCGGCTCGATCTCGTCGACGATTAGCACATGGCGGCGCTCGATCAGCGCAAAGCCGCGCCAGGCGCTCGCGGCGCTCGGATAAGCTGTCGACAGGTCGAGGGCAACGAGCGCAAGGGTTTTTTCAAAGCGCGTGGCGACGACCGCCCGGGCGATGTACGGCTGGCACGCGCCGTCAATGACGATCGTGTTGTGGCCGATCGTGCTCGTGCGGTAGTAGCGTGAGCGCGGTTCGGGCGTGAAATAGCCGGGGAGCCCGTAATCGTCGGGCCCGAGGTCGATCGCCCAGCGGACCTCGTCCGCGTCAAGCACAAAGCTGCCGAGGTCGTAATGCCCGTGCTCGCACGCATTGTTGGCGCCCGCCTTGACGCCGAGATAGGTGGTTCCGGGTTCGCCCCAGTCGCCGCGCAGCATCACGACGCCGGCCGCGTCGAACCGCTGCGCCGTTGGCAAACCAAGCGAGTCGGCGCCGTCTGCCTCGAACCACAAGAGGTCCATCGGATGGACCTTGCCGCCGTGCTGCTCGATCCCGGCATAGATCGGGTGACGGTAGCGCCTTGCCAGCCAGAACAGCCAATAGCCGCCGCTGTGCGCTGCCTCGCCGTCGGCAAAATTGAACAGCTTTCCCGACGGGCCGGCGGCATGGAGCCGAAAATACCCGGTTCTCGACAACCCCGGCGATTTGTCCAGCCCCAGGCGGGTGCCGAGCGCGGTTTTCAGGCTGTCGAGCAGATAAATCGCGTATTGGGTGGCGTAGTGCCAATAGCCCGGGCCCTCGACAAACCCGCCGTCGGGGCGATATTCGCTGAACCCGGTGCGCACCGACTGGCGGCACAGTGAAAAAAGCTGCCGGGCCCGGTCGTCAAACTCCCATACAGACAATGCCGCCACCATCAGCGCGCCGTTGCACACGAGGTTCCAGTTCATTGCGGTTGTCCGCCACTCGGGCGACAGCGGCCCCGCCGCCGCGAACTGGTCGAGGCCCGGCTGGATAGCCTTGTCGACGATCGCGCGCGCGATCGTCTTGCGCTGCGCCTCGGTGAGCTCCTGGTAAAGCCAGTCGAGGCCGATCGCCGCGCCAAACGCGGTCTCGGCGGTGACCAGGAATTTGTCGCCAGCCCAATCGGGAAAATCGCACACCGCGAGGAGCTCGCTTTTCGCACGGTCGCGATATCGCGGGTCGAGGGTCAGGAGCCACATCAGCCCGAGCGTCTGGATGCGTAGGCAAAAAAGGCGCGCGATGTCGAGGGGGGCAGCCTGCCCGTCGGCTGATTTCGGCGGGCTCACCAGCGGCAAGGGGGCGGCAGCGGTTTCCCGAGCGTCGTGCACCCAGCCGGGTGTCAGCTCCGCCAGCTCAAGCATGAGCTCCGCTTGTTCGCTTACTTTCTCCTGCCATTTGCCCGCGGTCGTATTTTGGTGAAGTAGCGAGCGCGCCCGTTCGATCGCCGGTGTTGTCGCCATCAGTCGCGGCCGCTCCGCGGCGATCTTGGCCGGCACGTCGGGGCCGGGATTATCGGCCTCTGGAATGGCTGCAAGGCGGCGGGCAGCGGGCATTCGCGGGAGCGCTCGGTTGGCTCGCCCGAGCTTACGCCCGAACCGGCCGCGGCCCTATGTTTAAATGCAAACGTCGCCGGCGCGGTTTCCTATGCGGATGGCGGCCGGTTCGTCCTGCCAGATGGCGGCGCTGCCCGGAAACGCTCGACCTCCGCCTCGGAAGAGGCGGAGGTCGGCGCTCGGTGCGCCGGAGCGCTCAGATGGTTTGCGGCTGTGGCGGCGGGCCCTCCGAGCGGCGGCGGCGCTCGGCCATGAACTCGTCGAACTCGGTCTTGTCCTTCGCGTGACGCAGGCGGTCGAGGAATTCCATGAACTCGCGCTGCTCGTCCTCAAGCCGCCGCAGGGTTTCGGCACGGTAGTCGTCAAAGGCGCGGTTGCCGGTGGCCCCACGGTAGTTTGTGCCCGTGCGCGAGCCGCCGCAGCCCCACCGCTCGGCCGCTTGCTGCATCCGTGACATGCGTCGCTGCATGCGTTCCACCCGCCGTTGCCAGCGCGGCCCCGCACTTTCGGTCCAACACGCCATCCGCCCACTCCCTATCAAAAAACCGAGAACCACCAGGCCGAGCGGCCACCACAGGATAAAGCTCAGCACGGTAAGCCCGATCCACGCCGGCTTGCCGATATCGTCCAACCGCTCCGACCACAGCGTGAAGCTCATGACCGCCAACCCTATCCATGCTGGTCTGCTGATGTCGTGGAGATGCGCCGCGAGGTGATGATGCATGATCGCACCATGTAAATGTGTCTAACATTCACATAAACTCGACCCGGCCGGCTGTCAAGCGGCGGGCGTCACTCTTTTGGCGGCGCCGGCTCGGCGATGACGCCCAGCCCGCGCAAATAGACCAGCATGCCGGCTTCGAGCAGCTCCTCGGGGGACATCGGCAAGCGGCGCCGGCCGCCGTCGCCGCGCGCAAACAGCGACGCGATGCCGTGCGACAGGGCCCAGGCGTGCAGGGCCATCATCAAGGCGGGCGGGCGTTTTTCCGGGGAGAGTCGGGCGCACAACACTTCCGAGGCGTGCCGCAACACGGCGAAGCTGCGGTCCGCGGCCTGGCGAAGCGCCGGGTCGTCGTCAAAGGACAGCCCGGCCTCGAACATCGCCGAATAATACGCCGGCTCGTCGCGGGCAAAGGCGAGGTAGGCGCGGCCGACATTTTCGAAAGCGCTAAAGGGATCGGGCCGGCCGTCCGCCCAGCCGCGTTCGAGGCGCCCGGCGAACAGCTCGAAGCCCCGCCGGGCAACGTCGGCGATCAGCGCGTCGCGGTCGCGGAAATGGCGGTAAGGTGCGGCCGAGCTGACCCCGGCCGAACGCGCGGCGTCGGCAAAGGTGAAGCCAGCCGGCCCCTTTTTCGCGATCAGGTCGAGCGCCGCCTCGATCAGCGCCTCGCGCAGATTCCCGTGGTGGTAGCCGCGCCGCCCGTCCGAGCCTCTCCCCGACCAGCTCATTGGCCCGCACAGCTCATTGGCCCGATCGGCTCATTGTCGCGGCCGGCTCATCGCGCTGAAATGCCCATGCGATTCCTCCTCCTTTATGTAAGTGGCGTTTACATCAGATCGCGGCCGTCAGCGCAATTCCGGCGAGAAGGCGCCGGCGGGCTCCCGCATCCGAGCGGCTGAGGTCGGCCTAGAAAGAGTTCCGCCTGACGCCGGGACTAGGTAGGCTGGCGCGGACAAGGGCTTTTTCGCCCACCACCGCGTGGCCCCTTCCATCGTGACGGTCTTTTTCACCAGCGACACGCATTTCGGGCATGGCGGCGCGCTCGGGCTCTACCATCGGCCGTTTGCGTCCGTTGCCCTGATGAACGAAGCGCTCGTCGCGCATTGGAACGAGACGGTCGGGGCGGCCGACGAAATCTGGCATCTCGGAGATTTCGCGATCCGCCAAAGTGCGGCGGTCGTCGCCGATCTGCTCGCCCGGCTGCACGGTCAAAAACACCTGGTGACCGGCAACAACGACGTGGAGGCGACGACCGGCCAGCTGGCCTGGGCGAGCGTGCAGCCCTATGCCGAGATGACCGTCGACGGGGTCTTTCTCGTCCTATGCCATTACCCGTTCCGCAGCTGGCGCCAAATGAACAAGGGCTCGCTCGACCTGCACGGGCATTGCCACGGCCGGCTGAAGCCGCAGCCGCGGCAGTTCGACGTCGGCGTCGACACCTGGGATTTTCGCCCGGTAACCTTGCCCCAAATCCTGACGGGCCGCTCCCGCCGTTGAACCCAGTCGGCTACGCCTGCCGTGCTGCGCCAACCGCAGCCGCAGCCAGTCTCCTGGCTGGCCTCGTAGTCCCGACCTTCGTCGGGATGGCGATGCTGGAGACATGCGGAACTTCTCGATCAGGACAGTAGCTATTTCGCCGGGTTCATTTCCTTCCACGGGTCCTTGACCATCGGGATCGTCTGGATCTCGACATCGGCGAGCTTGCCGCCGACCTTTTCGACGCGGCGGATATAGATGTTCTGGACGATGTCGCGGGTCGCCGGGTCAATTTCGATCGGGCCGCGCGGGCTGTTCGAGTTTTTCCAGGTCTTGAAAAAAGCCATCGCCTGGTCGGCGGTGAAGACCGCCTTGGTCGCCTTGATTAGGTCGAAGATCATCGCCATCCCGTCCCAGCCGTCGACCGAAAAGAAATCGGGGATTGCCTTGTCGCCATAGTTGCTTTTCCAGTCGGCGAGGAACGCGGCATTCGCCGGCCGCTTCGCGTCCGCCGAGTAGTTCCCCGAAGTAACCAGCCCAAGCGCGGCGTCGCCGATATTGGGTAATTCCTCGTCGGGCAGCAGGTCCTGGGTCGAGGTGATGTTGACGCCGGCGTCGCGCAGCCCCAAATCTTTCGCCGCTTTCATGATCGCCGTCGCCTGCTGGCCCGCCGGGACCCAGAGAAAGGCGACGTCGGGCTTGGCGTTCTTGACGCGCTGAATGTACGGGACAAAGTCCGGGTTGGTTGGCGGAAAGCGGTCGGCGCCGATGATCTTGCCGCCACCGTCGTTAAAGCCCTTGGTGAAGGCGGCCTCCGCGTCGTGTCCCGCAATAAAATCGGTGACCGAGGTGTAGGCGGTCTTCCAGCCCTGCTGGGCGGCCCACTTGCCGATCGGATAGCCTTCCTGCCACAACGTGAACGAGACGCGCACGACATAGGGAGATAGCCGCGGGATCGTGACCCCGGCCGCGTTGGTGATGACGAACGGCACCTTCGCCTCGGCGGTCAGCGGCGCCACCGCGGCGGCGACCGGCGACAGGATGACGCCCGCCAGCAGGTTCACCTGGTCGCGCGCGATCAGCTCCTGCGCCAACCGCTTGCCGACATCGGGTTTCGAGGTGTCGTCGCGCTTGATCAGGTCGAGCTTGACGCCGGCCGGCAGGTCCTTCTCGTGCACTTTGACGTAAAGATCGATCCCCTTCTGCATCTCGTCGGCCGCCTGCGCGACAAAGCCGGAATAGCTGTTGATGATCCCGATCTTGACGGTCTGCGCGACGCCCGTCGCCGGCGACAGCGCGAGAATGGTGACGACAAGCGCCGTTGCCGTCGAGCCGAATGATCCCCGCGCCATCCCGAACCTCCCCAAGCTTTTCTGCCGCACCCTAGCACAGAGCCAAGCTCGTTCCGTTATCCGCGACCGGTGAACGCGCGGCTCGGGGCCGCTAATAGCCGCGTTCCCAGTCGATGACGTTGCGCAACGGGCGGCCGTCGCGGTAGGCGCGCAGGTTGTCGCAGAAAATGTCGATGGCGCCGTGCCGGTTCTCGTCGCTCGCGCCCGAGACGTGCGGCGTGATCAGGACACGCGGGTCGGACCACAGCCGCGCCGGTGGCGGGTGCTCGAACTCCCCGACGTAAACGTCCATCGCCGCGCCCCGCAGATGGTTGCCCTGCAACGCGTCGAACAGCGCATCCTCGTCGACGATCTCGCCGCGGGCGACGTTGACGAGGACGCTGCCCGGCTTCATCAGGCCAAAGCGCCTGGCGTCGAACAGCCGATCGGTCTGCGGCGTCCACTGGCAGCAGATCACGACAAAGTCGCTTTCGGGGAGGAAGCGGTCGAGATCCTCGGGGCCGCCGATCTCGCTGAACCCGGCCGGCGGCGACTCGCCCGGCCGCGGCGCGCGGCGGGTGCCGACGACCCGCAGGCCGACCCCGGCGACGAGCCGCCCGACATCCTGCCCGATCCCGCCGGCGCCGACGACGCAGGCGGTCTTGCCGTC
>DATMLF010000163.1:0-5188 GCA_035570595.1 Allostellaceae bacterium | reverse complement strand
GGTTGACCTCGGTGAACCTCACCCTGGTGCCCCCGCGTCGAAATAGGAGGAATGCTGGGTCAGCGCCGAGGAGATTGCAAGGATGAGGCCGCGCGCCCGAAGTGCCGCGGCGCCCGGCCGAGAGGCGAGTGCCGCGTCGAGATGGCCAAGCGTCACGGCCGCCGCTGTGCAGTCGCCGCGCGCCACGGCCTCAAGCACCGTATCGAGGTGGGTTCTCAGATCGAACCCACGACATATATAGCGAAGCTGGATGATTCCCGTGCCCGCCAAAAACGCCGCCATAAGCTGCGAGCGCTGCAATGGCTGCGCCTGATCCGGCAGCAGCGCGAACCTGGCATACATGCGCTGATGCCAGTTCTCGGCCGTGTCCGGGATCGGGCCGCTCGCCAGGCGGCGCAGATCGCGCAGTGTCAGCGCCAACACCCTGCGGGTACGATAGGCCGGCGACAGCGACGGTAGTAATCGAAACGAGAAAGCGGCGGCACCCACCCCGGCAACGACCGCCAACGCCGTATTATAGAATTGTTGGGTGTCGTAGCTCATCGGGTTGGTCGGCGCCAGCAGTGGAACAAAGACATTCGCCATCGCAGTAAAAACGGCCGGTTGCCATTGCGAGGCGAGAAGCGCACCTGCTGGCACCAGCACGAGGCCGAGTGCCAGGCTAAAGCCAGCGAAAGTCTCAATGTTCGGTAGGATCGCGAAATCTAGGGTTGCGGCAATAGCCACGCTTAGGACACAGCCGACCATGAAGCCGATCGCCATATGGGAAGCTTGCTCGGCCCGGGGCGCGAACAGGATCACAACGATTGTTGCGAAGGTAATCGCCTCGGCACCACCAGGCCATGCGGTGACGATCCAGAACACTGCCGAGCCGCCGATCACAACGAAGGCGCGCCCGGCATTGACCAGCGGCGGAAGCCAATCGGGGATGCGAAGGCGGCGAATGCCGCGGCTGCGATAAAAAGCGGGCCGGCTGGGATCGGCAACGAGTAGGGCGAGCGCGTTGAGCGCCTGTGAAATGCCGGCCAGCGCCGCTGCCGCCTCGTCCGCGAGCAGCCGCAGCGAGGGTATTTGCGTCGGTAGTGCGCTAAGCCGGCGCACCGCTGCATCGCACGCCTCGAGCAAGCGCATTGGAGCGGCGAGCCAGCGCGCCGCGGCGTCCTCTTCCGGCGCCGTGCGCAGCACCTCGGGCATTTGCTCGAGCACCATGCTGGCCTCGCGACGGGCCCGCTCTCGCGGCGATCGCACCAGCAGAACCGCCGTCGCGCGCCAGCTCGCGAGAGCCGAAATCAAACCGTCCAAGGCAGTCTGTAAAACCGGGGAGTGGTAGCGGAGCTCCGAGGATTCACCCATCGCCTCATCGACGGTCGGGTCGAGCGCGATGACCCGGCGCAAGAGTTCGCGCCGGACCGACTGGGTCCGCTCGAATTCGCCGCCGGCAATCGCCAACGTGTCGGCGAAACCGTTGGCGATTTCGGCCGAGAGCTTAGCGAATATCACTGCCACCCGTCGCCGCGCGCCGCCGAAATCGGTCCCGGCGAGGACGACGCCAGCGCAGACGATGCCGATGCAGATCTCGCTGGCCCGGTTCACGGCAAGCATGAAAGCCTGCCCATTGAGGCCGCCGACCGCCCCGAGCTGGTCGCTCGCGATAATTGCGGCGGTGTACCCGGCTAATGCCGCGGAATAGGCCGCGAAGTTGCGCAGCAGGCTGGCCATCAGAGCGCATCCCGCGCCCCATAATGCCAGCACGAGCAAAAACGCGGCACGATTCTGTGGAAAGCAACCCGTCATGACGACAATCGCCACCGCGCCGATGACGGTGCCGATCAAGCGGAACCAGCCCTTGCGCAACGACGCCCCGAGATGCGGCTGACAGACGATGGCCGCCGTCGCCCCGGCCCAGGACGGGGTGTCGAGCTCGAGCCAGAACGCGATGTAGAGCGCGAGGCACACCGAGCCCCACATCCGCAAGCCGAACAGCAGCGCCGGCCCCGCCGATTGCAGCGCGCCTGAGGCGGTATCAACCCACCGGACCAGGCGGCCCGGTTCGGATGTCAAGGGCTCGGCGCGGCTCATTCGTTCATCGCCTGTCCTCGAGTGGCGTCAGCGCCGCGATGTCGGAACGCTCTTCGCCGCCGGCTGGGGTCGCCGTCACCCGGTGCAATACTGGTCGAGCAGCTCCTCGGCCGCGCCACGATTGGCGCCGCGAGCCTCGGTGTCGAGCACGTAATACGCGCCCGGCGTCGTTGATCCGACGACGGCGATGCTTTGGGCGGCCATGTCGACCCTGGCGCCGGACAGGGCAGCGGCGAGGTTGTAGGGGCTGTCGGCACCCGTCAGGGTGGTCACCTTGACGATCCGGTAGGTGTGCTGTTTAGGCCCGAGCGCCAGCTGCGCCGCCGTCGCCGGATCGGACCCGATCTTGGCGCCAGCTGCGGCCAGGGCCCGCGCGACCTCGGGCTTGACGCACGATATGTGAATGTGCAGCTGGTTTTGGGTGCGCCCCGTGACGGAGTTGATAGCGAGCGCCATGTCGGCGGCGGGCTTGCCGATCAAGGTTTGCGCCTGCCGCCAGCCGTAAGCCCAAAAGTCGACAAACGGCGGCGCAAAAATCCGTCGGTCCTCGATCCCGGTTATCTTGACCGTCGGGATGATCATGTAGCTGACCGGCTTCAGCGGGCTGTTGTCCTTGAGGATGATGAATTCGTCCGCCTTGTCGTAATAGCGGCAACCGGGGTTGCTCTTCAGGTCCGTGGCGCAGCACCGGGCGAGCGACCACAGCGCATTCGGCCGGGGTGCGACGACGCACGCCGCAGCGGAGACGGCGAGGGGCGCGGGTTGCGGGCTGATCGAGGTTGGCTGCGCCGGGAGCGGGCCTCCGCCGAAAACAAACAGCAGGCCCGCGGTAGTCACAGTCCACCATGCGCTCCCGCGGGCCCGCCGTCGAAAAAAAATGCGAGACCACGGCGCTGATCGGATCGCCCCGGTCGGCCAATGATGCGAACGGCGGTGCAATAGTCGCCTCCTCGGTGCCCGGCGGTGCGCACGATGCGCAATTCGTCCGCAGCCGACAACCGATTACGTGTCGACGGGGTGGCCGCGGCGAGGTGCCGATCGAGCAGGCGGGTTTTCGCGCGGCAACGTCAACTAAGCCCGCGAAATTACGGCTACACGGCCCAGCTTGACGTTTTTTTGACAGTCGACGCGGTTAGTCTCGCGGCGCGCGAGCGGCGGGGCGGTGATGGCGGATGCGGCAATCGCGGGCGGCGGGCTCGGGGCCGCGCCGGGCTGGGGCGCGCGGCTGTTGCGCGCCGCCGCCCAGTCCTACGCCGCCGAGGGCGAGCGCCGGCTGTTGTGGATGCCGGTGTTTTTCGGCGCCGGTATCGGCGTCTATTTCGCGCTCTCCATCGAGCCGCCGCTGTGGCTCGGCTCGGTCGCGACGGTCGCCGCCGGCGGTGCGGCTTTTGCGTTGCACCGGCGCCCGCTCCTGTGTGAGGTGGCGCTGGCGCTAAGCTTGTTTTGCGCCGGCTTTGCGTTGATCGGCGAGACCACCTGGCAGCGTCAGGCGCCGATGCTGCAGCGTCGCCTCGGCCCGGTCATGATGACCGGCCGGGTCCTCGACATTGACGCGCTCGACCGCGGCTGGCGCGTCGTCGTCGCGCCCGACCCGTTGCCGGGGCTTGCGCCCGAGGAGCAGCCGGCGCGGCTGCGCATTCATATCGCCGCGTCGAGCGACGCGCTGCTGCCCGGCGACCGCGTCGCCATGCGCGCAGTGCTCTACCCGGTGCCGGGACAGATCCTGCCGGGCAGCCACGACATGCAGCGCGAGGCCTTTTTTGCCCGGATCGGCGGGGTCGGCTACACCTATGGCGGCGCGCGGCATCTCACCGGCGACCCGGACGCCACGGGCGACGGCTGGCGCGAGGCATTGCGCCGGCTGCGCACCGACATGTCGCAGCGGATCGTCGCGGTGCTGCCGGGCTCGACCGGCGGCGTCGCCTCGGCGCTGATCACCGGCAAGCGCGGCGCCATCTCGGAAAGTGTCAAGGCGGCGTTTCGGCAGTCCGGGCTGCAGCATCTGCTGGCGATCGCCGGGCTGCACCTGGGGCTGGTCGGTGGCTTTGTCTTTTTCACCGTGCGCGCCGCGCTGGCGCTGATCCCGTTTGTGGCGCTGCGCTACCCGATCAAAAAGATCGCCGCCGGGGCGACCCTGGTCGTGCTCGCCTGCTATTTGATGCTGTCGGGGGCGGCGATCCCGACCGAGCGCGCCTTTGTCATGAACGGGCTCGTCTTTGGCGCGATCCTGATCGACCGGCTGCGGATTTCGATGCGGGTGTGCGCGCTCGCCGCCGCCTTTGTGCTGCTGGTCGAGCCCGAGAGCCTGATCGGGGTCAGTTTCCAAATGTCGTTTGGCGCGGTGGTGGCGCTGATCGCGGTCTACGAGACCTATGGCGCCCGGCTCGGCCACCTGCTGCACCGCCCGTCCTTGGTCGGACGCGCGCTGGGCTATGCCGGGGCGGTGGTGGTCACCACGATCGTCGTGACACTCGGCACCGACCCGTTCTCGATCTACCATTTTCACCGCATCGCATTCTATTCCCCGCTCGCCAACGTCGTCGCGGTGCCGTTGAGCGCGGTGTGGACGCTACCGTGGGGTGTGGTCGCGTGCCTGTTGATGCCGTTCGGCCTCGAGCGGTTCGCGCTCGTCCCGATGGGCTGGGGGATCGACGCCACGATCCTGGTCGCGCAAAACGTCTCGGCCTTGCCGGGCAATGTGTGGCCGATGCCGCGACTGCCGGCGGCAGGACTGGCGACGGTCGCGGCGGGCGGGTTGTGGCTGTGCCTGTGGCGGCAGCCCTGGCGGCGCTGGGGCCTCGTCGCGGTCGCCGCCGGTCTCCTCGGCATGGCGGCGACCCGGCCGCCCGACATCGTCCTTGCCGACATCGGCCGTTTTCTGGCGGTGCGCGCCCCCGACGGCAGCTACTGGTTCGCCAGCATCGGCCGCGGCGAGCAGATCGGGGCGTCGTTTCTCGGCGAGGAGACCGGGCTCGACGTGACGCCATGGCCGCCGGGCGGCGCGGCAGGCGCGCTCGACTGCACCGGCGAGTTGTGCCGTTACCGGGCGCGCGGTCGGACCGTGGCCATCGTCACCGGAGCCGCCGGGTTGCCGGTCGACTGCGCCGGG
>DATMLF010000162.1:0-3900 GCA_035570595.1 Allostellaceae bacterium | reverse complement strand
CGATCGAGGCCAGTGACGAGATCGTGTCGACCATCAGCAGCGCCGGATGCCGGGCATGGTCGATCGCGGCGCGGATCTCGGGGATGCGGCTCGCGACCCCGGTCGAGGTTTCGTTGTGGACGACGCACACCGCCTTGATCTGGTGGGCCGGGTCGGCGGCGAGCTTGTCCTCGACCTGGGCCGGGTCGACGCCGTGCCGCCAGTCGCCCGGCACAAAGTCGATGTCGAGCCCGAGCCGCGCCGCCATCGCCCGCCACAGGCTGGCGAAATGGCCGGTCTCGAACATCAGGACACGGTCGCCCGGCGACAGGGTGTTGGACAACGCCGCCTCCCACGCCCCGGTGCCGGAGGACGGGTAGACGACGACCGTCTCCTGCGTCTGGAAGACGCGCTTCATGCCGGCGACGACGTCCTTGGCCAGTTCGGCGAAATCCGGCCCGCGATGGTCGATCGTCGGCATCGCGATCGCCTGCAACACCCGGTCCGGAACATTGGTCGGCCCAGGGATCTGCAGAAAATGCCGGCCGCTGCGCGCCGCCGGGGCGTTCGTCTTCATCGGCAACAGCTCCAGTCCGAAGCGGCCAGTGTGACGGCGAAGCCGGTCGATAACAAGGCCGCTGGCGACGTTCGGTAGGCTCCATCCCTATGGTCCGGCCTTCGGATTTGCTCACTCCCCGTTGGCAGCAGCGGGACTGATCCCGGAGCTCGTGCGCTGTTTCGCCAGGGCGGCGCCGCTCGGCACGGCTACCGCCCTTCGGTCGGCGGTCCTGAACTTTGAACTCGGCAACTGTCTAGGCAGGATCTCGGAGCGTCGGGGGCGCGGTCACTTCATCTCGGCCATCACCAAGACGCTGAGCCCGCCGACCACCCGCTCGCCATGGCTCTGAGTGACGTTGATCAGCGCGTTGCCTCTTTCCAGGCTGCCGCCGAGCGTGAACTGCCGGCAACTGCGCGGCGCGATCCTGACGCGCGGCAGAACCGCCGGTGCGGCCTCCAGATCCTTAGGATCGGGCTTGGCGGAGGCGACGAGGCCGAGCCGTTCGACCTTGCCCGGCCGATCGAGCAGGATGCGGCCGCCGGGCACGCCGGGCAGAAAATGCTCGATCTGCGACAGCGGCGCCTGCTGCGCCCTGACGACAAACTCGCGCTCCTCGTCAAAGCCGTTGCACACCTGGAAAGCATAGTGGATGCGCGGTCCCTTTGGCGGCGGTACGAGCGACACCACACCGAGATTGTGCTGGGCAGTGCTAAGATAGCCCTGGTTAGTATCCTGGTTCGATGGGTCGGCGTTCAGGCCTGAAGGAAGCCCCTCCTCGGCGCCATAGGCCGCCGCGACCAGACACTCGTGGCCGCCATTCTCAAAAGATGGGGTCCAGGTCATTGCCGTTTGTACAATAACGGCGCTCATTGCGGGGACGTTGACAGTGATCGGGGCGTTGTTGAGTACTTGCCCGCCGGTGGGGAGGGGGAAGGGCCCGGTCGTCGGTATCACCCAACAGACGAACAGGTTCCAGCCGCTGGGTACCGGATCGGGGTAGTTGTCATGTAGGCGGACTGAAACGTTGTAAGCCTTGCCGGCAATCGGATTGGCCGTCCCGGGGGGAGTGGTGGGGCTGCCCACGGGTGTGACCCAGATATCGGGGCTCAGCCACCAATGCGGGCTGCCCGGGGCGATGGTCAAGAAGCCGGTCATTTTCGTGTCCTTGAGGGTTGTGGGGCCGGAAGACGATCAATCCGGCATTTCCGGATAGGAGGCCCCATTGCCGAGACAGACCGCCCCTCCGTTCCCGCCCGGCAATATCGTTCTGAAACCCTGAGACCGGTGTGAGGGACGTCACACTCCGACAAGTGCTTCGTCCGGCCGACATCCCCGCACTGTCTTCGCCTTATCCGGGGAATGCGGGATCGGATCTGCCGTCAGGGGCTTACTCGGCGGCGTCGCGCCGGGGTGGCGCATCGCGGGTCGCGGCGTGGCGGTCGATCTCCTTCTGGATCGCCGCACTCGCCTTGCCGGTGAAGTCGACGTGGCGGCTGGTCGCGAAATCGTAGCTGCCGCGCAACAACTCGCGGCTCTGCTGGTAGTGCGGGTGGACAAAGCGCGCCATCAGCTCGTAGTGCTTTTTGGTCGCGTCCCAGTCGGCCCAGTTCTGCGCCAATTCGCACAGCACGCCAAACCCGCCCGATCCCGTCATCAGCCGGTCGACATAGGCGATCGCGTCGTCGGGCGTGCCGATGCAGCCGGTGCCGGTCTCGATCAGCCAGTCGGTCGGGTCGGGCACGTCGGGCGGGATGATCGGGAAGGTCGCGACGTCGCGGAAATAGTTGGCGAAGGCCTGCACCCCGAACTGCACGTTCTTGCGCGCCTGCTCGCGGGTCTCGGCGATGTGGAACATCCCGACCACCCGCCAGTCCTTGCGGTCGGGCACATGGCCGTTGGCGCGCGCGGTTTCCTCGTAGAGGCCCCAGTTGGCGGTGTGCCGCTCCATCGCCGCCGGGCTGGTGCCGCCGATCGACAGCATGCCGACGCCGTACTTGCCGGCCAACAGCGAGCCCGACGGCGAGCGCGCCGCCGCCACCGCCAGCTCCATCGTCGGTCGGGTGTAGGAGCGCAACTGCAATTGCGCCTCGGTCAGGTTGAACCAGTCGCTCTTTTGGTTGACGGTTTCGCCATTCAGCAGCCGGACGATCACGTCGAACGACTCGTTCATCATCCGCCGCTGCTCGCCGGGGTCGATGCCGATCTTCAGCGCGTCGTGCACGAGGGCGCCGGGGCCCACTCCCATCATCGCCCGGCCGCGCGTCATGTGGTCGAGCTGGACCATGCGGTCGGCGAGCATGAACGGGTTGTGGTAGGGCAGGGACACGACGCCGGTGCCGAGCCGGATGTGGCGGGTGCGCTGCGCCGCGGCGGCAATGAACATCTCGGGGCAGGCGATCAATTCGAAGCCGCCCGAATGGTGCTCGCCGATCCACGCCTCGTGATAGTTGAGCCGGTCGAGGTGCTCGAGTAATTCGAGATCCCGCTCCATCGACAGCGTCGGGTTTTCATCGTGGTTGTGGAACGGCGCCAGAAAGATGCCGCTGCGCAGATAGCGTTCGTTCATGCCGATCCTCCGGCGGAAACCAAGTTGCGGCGGATCGTCGGCCATCGCCCGGCCTGCCGCAAGCGAATTTCCCGTTGCAGGACCCCCGGGGACTGGGGGTTCCGATCGGCCGCGGCGCGGCGACACCCGGCAGCCGGCGCTCGTAAGCACAAGACAAGCCGCCGCGGGTGGGCTATTAGCTCGCCCGACCGGGCACCCGCGCTGTCTCGCGAGCGGCGGGCGGGCGGGTCCGCCCGGTACAGCCGACTTGCGCTCGCGCAAGGACCGATGTTGCTTGCGGGCGTGAAGGCGCGAATGCGGCAGGTCGCGGTGGCCGGAGGGACAGGCGAGCCCGCGGGGGATCGAGTGACAGGCAGATGGTGGGCCAGGTGTTTGGCTGCAGCCTTGGTCACCGGCATGCTGTCGGGTGCGGCGGGCGCGCAGCCGGCGCCGGGCGGCCCGCCGGCGGTCGGTGTGGTGCGCGCCGAGCGGCAGCAGATCACAGAAACGAACGCGTTCATCGGCCGCATCCAGTCGGTCGGGCGGGTGGCGCTGGTCGCCCGGGTCACCGCCTTTCTCGAGAAGCGGGCGTTTGTCGAAGGGGCCGAGGTCAAGAAGGGCGACCTCCTCTACCTCCTCGAGCAGCCGCCGTTTCAGGCGCAAGTCGACTACAACAAGGCGAACGTCGCGCAGCTCCAGGCGCAGCACCGCAACGCCGAGCTGACCCTCGAACGCGCCCAATATCTGTTAAAGACCGTCGCCGGCCAGCAGTCGAATGTCGACTCGGCACTGGCTTCGGAACGATCGTTGGCGGCGC
>DATMLF010000161.1:0-38813 GCA_035570595.1 Allostellaceae bacterium | reverse complement strand
GATGCTCGGTTCGATCAGGTTGAGGTTTCCGTAAACGTCTCCGTGGGTCATCAAGGTTTCACCGCTAAGACCGCCGACCGTGACCGGGGTCGACGCGGAGTTGGCGGCGGGTACGTGAAGCTGGGCGTCCGTCACCGGGTTCGCGGGCAGCGCGTTTGCCGGGTTGTTGGGCACGGCAAGGATCAGCATCAGCGCCGAAAGGCCGACCGGCCCGGTCGAGCTCTGGTATAGATCGAGTGAGCTCGCCCCAATGGCGTTGACCGAGCCGCTATAAAGCGGACAGCCGCCTTCGGCGCACGCGGTGCCGAACCCCGGCCCGACCACAATCTCCGCCCGGGCGGTCGCGATCGTCAGCACCGCTGCCAACAAAATCGCGGCGGCGGCATAAGCTTTATCCATCAACGGTGGCTCCTGCGGTCTGCGCCGTTGAAACCGTCCCCAGTGCGCGCCAACGTTGTGCCCAGGGTCATGGTTCCCAGGTTGAACAAGACGAGAGGCTGCCGACCGGACAGCGCGGGGCCGGCCGCCGGCGGAACGGCACGGCCGGGCGCGCTTGCAACCCGGCCGCTGGTGATCGTTAATACAGGATCGAGCGCAAAAGAAAAACCGGCGCCGCCGTCCGAACAGGAGGGACCCCGTGACCCACAGCTACACCCCCGCCGTGGAACCGGCGCACGATTTTCGCCTCGCCAAGGTGTTGGGGGTGCTCGCGGTCACGGCCTCGGCGGTGGCGGCCGAATACGGTGCCGGCATCAACTTTGTCTCGACGCAGAGCCTCGCGGTCTACCCCGGCATCCGCGGCCTGGTGCCGCTGGCGATGTTCGTCACCGGCATTCTGATGCTGCCAAAGACCTATCTCTTTGTGATGTTTTCGCGGGTCATGCCGCGCGCCGGCTCGAAATACGTCTGGATCGCGCGCAGCCTCGGCGTCCCGATCGGGTTTCTCGTGACATTTTTGTGGTGGGCGACGGGGCCCGCCGGCGCCGGGGTTCTCGCCTTTGCGTTCGGCACCTTTCTCGGGCAGGCCGTCCTAGGCTTGAGCCCGGCGCTCGGCGCGGCCCTGCTGTCGCCAGGCGGGCATCTGCTGTGCGGGCTCGCGGCGATCTGGACCACCTATGCCGTCAACGCCGCCGGCGTGCACCGCTACGGGCTCTTTGTCACGGTCCTCTTGTTCGTGATCGTCGCGACGGCGCTCGTCATCTGCGCGATCGGGCTGTCGACCTCGCAAGCCGTTTTTGTCGCCGCCGCGAGCAAGCTCGCCAAAGTCTCGCTGGCGCCGCCAGCGGCCGCCCCGTCCGGGACCGCGTTCGATTTTGTCGCCGTGTGCTCGCTGTTTGTTTTCGCCTATGCCGGGCTTGGCGCCGGGCCCGCCTTGGGCGGCGAAGTCGGCGACCCGCACCGCAAATTGCCGCGCGGCATCATCTACGGCTTTGTCGTGGCGCTGGTGCTGTTCACCGGGGTCGCGGTAGCGCTGTTTCATGCCGCGCCCTGGTGGGCGGTCGTCGGGCTGATCAAGGCCGGAAAGGCCAACTATGCGACAGCGCCTGGGCTGGTCGGGCTGGTGGCACCCAACTGGGTCAGCGTGGCGCTCAACTTCGCGGTGGCGCTGATCGTCGGCAAGACCCTGGCGCCGGGCTTCATGGTCGCGTCGCGCTTTGCGTTCGCCTACGGTCAGGACCGCATGCTGCCGGCGGTGTTCGCCGAAACCTCAAAGCGCAAGGTGCCGCTCGCCGGGCTCGTTCTGCACGCCGTCCTCAGCACCGCCTTTTTGGCGCAGGCGGTATATGTCGGCTGGGCGATGGGGGTGGCGGTGCGCTCGATCGCCGTGCTCTTGGTGTGGCTGGCGCTCGCGGTCGGCGTGTTGAACCTGAAACTGCATCCGCGCTGGCGCGAGGCGCAATGGGCGGCGCCGATCCTCGCTCAGCCGCTGGCGATCGCGACCGCCATCGTCTCGATCGTCATCGCGGTGCCGCTGATCGCCTCGATCGCGATCGTCCCGCATACGGCGCTGATCTTTCAGCCGTTGTTCCAGGGTGCCGTGGTGCTGGCGATCGGGCTTGTCTGCCTTGGTTTCGCCGGCGGCTATGCCAAGGCGCGCGGCGACAGCTTTGGCGCGATCGCGCTGCGCGTCCCGGTGGAATAGCGGCCGCCTGGGTTTCCGACGCCGGCGCGTCGCGGGTCCCCAGAGAGCTTAGGCGAACGCCGCCAACGGGGCCGGCGCCGACGCCGGCGCCTCGGCCGGGTAGTGGCAGGCGTCGAACCGGCCCGGCGCCACCAGTAGTCAGGACGAATGGTGCCTTCTCTCCTTCGTCGCCCCCGCTTTCGCGGAAATGACGGAAACACACGGCGGCACCAAATGTTAAACTCTGACCACTAGGAGTTGCGCCGGCCCCGTCCGCGGCGCCGCCGCACGGGCGGCCGATCAGCGGGATTGGGGGCCGCTCCAGATGCCGCCGAGCTTGCTGACGAACGGCTTTGACGATTCGAGGGTGAGCTTGACGCCGAGCTCCGACACCTTGGCGGTGCTGTCGAGCCACTGGTCGAAGCTGGTGCGGGCAAACCCGGTGTTGACCGCGACCGCCTCGGCCCAGGTCTTTACCCCGAGCCAGCGGATCGCGGTGTGGGCGGTCGCGTCGATGCTGTGGCGGGCAAAGCTCGCAAGCTCGTCGTTCATCGATTCGGCGCCGCGCGCAAGTGCCGCACGCGCCTCGGCGATGAGGTCGAAGACATCGAGCGCGCCGTTGGCGGCGCGAGACGGCGTGTCGGCCGCGGCCGCGGATGCCGGAGCAGCCACCGGCGGCGGCAGGGCGGGCGGCACCGCCGATTCCGGCGGCGGCGCGGTGTCTTCCTCGATCCATTCGGTGTTGACCGGGTCGGTGGGCGCGGGCGGTGCCAGCGGAGCCGAAGTCTCGGCCGGCGCCGCCAGGCGCGGGGCGCGTCTGCCTTTGCTTTCCATCTCTGTTCCTCGCTGAGCGCATCATGGTTGCTGCGATGCACGATCCTTTTGTAGGCTGAAACTGCCCCTCTTTGCAACAAAAATTGTGCATTGCACAAAATTCCGCCGGTGGCCGGTCGGCGCCCGTGGCGGCGGGTGTGGGCTGCGGTCGCCGAGACGAGACCTGTCGCGTTGAAGACTTCGCAAAGGAAAAAGTCCTGGGCCGCCGATGGTTTTGCTGGTTTTTCCGGCTGCCGTCTGCAATGCTTGCGCGCGGACGCTGATTTTGCGCATCCTGGGGGAATTGGGGGTTGCATTGACAGTCGTAAAGCAGCGCGACGGGAGCCGCGGGGGCGGCTCGCGTCTCTCGAAAATTTCGCTTGTCGTCTCGCTCGCTGCCGCCGTCACCGCCGGCGTGGGCTGTGGCATGGCCGAGGCGGCGCAGCATGTGCGGCATCATCTTCACCTCGGGACGGTCGGGTTTGCGCCGGCCCCGGTCGGCGAATCGATTGTCCTCGATGCCGACACCGGGCGGGTGCTGAGCGAGGCCAACGCCGACGCGATCACCTATCCGGCTTCGCTGACCAAGATGATGACCCTGTACCTGACCTTCGAGGCGCTGAACACCGGCCGGTTGCGGCTGGACCAGTACCTGCCGGTCAGCGTCGACGCCGCGAGCAAGTCGCCGACCAAGCTCGACCTTCATCCCGGCGAGTCCGTGGCGGTGCAGGACCTGATCCTCGGCATCGTGACCAAGTCGGCGAACGACGCCGCCGCGGTGTTGGCCGAGGGGCTCGCTGGCAGCGAGCCCGCCTTTGCCGATTTGATGAACCGCAAGGCCCAGCAGCTCGGCATGCGCAACACCTTCTACCGCAACGCCTCGGGGCTGCCCGACCCGATGCAGCACACGACGGCGCGCGACACCGCCCAGCTGGCGTTGGCGCTTTACCACGACTTCCCGCGCGAATACCGCTATTTCTCGACGCGCGAGTTCGTCTTCCAAGGCCGGCTGATTGTCGGTCACGACCATCTGCTCGACTGGTATCCGGGCGCCGACGGCATCAAGACCGGCTACATCCGCGCGTCGGGCTTTAACCTCGCGACCTCCGCCCTGCGCGACGGCCACCGGCTGATCGGGGTCGTGCTCGGCGGCACCTCGGGCGGGACGCGCGACCGCGAGATGGGGATGCTGCTCGACCAGGGGTTTGCCTCGCTCGGCGTCGCGCCGGCGACGATGGTGGCGCGCCACACCGCACCAGTCCCAGTGTCGTCGGCAGCGCCAGCGATGATTGTCGCGGCGCCGACCGAGGTGGCCATCGCAGTTCCGCCGCCGCCCGCGCACGCCAAGTCCGGCATCTTCAGCAAGGCGGCAGCGCGGCTCGCGGCGCACCTCTCGCCGGTCGGCAGGGCCGAAGCGGCGACGTTGCCGCGCGAGGCGGAGCGGCCGGGGATCGCCGCCGAACGCTGGGGCATTCAGCTTGGCGCGTTTCACGCCCCGGCAACCGCAGAGAAGGCGGCGCGCGACGCAGCGAGCCTGTCGATTGCCCGAGGCAAGCCGATGCAGATCGTCCAGCCGGGCAAGGCCGGCAAGGACCGCCTCTACCGCGCGCGACTCTTGAATTTCACGCCCTTGGAGGCGCAAAGCGCATGCGCCCAGCTGCGCAAGAAAAAGATCGAGTGCTCGGTGGTTTCGCCGATTTCGCCAAAGGTCGCGGCCCGCTGAGCAATTTGTGAGGCGGCCGGGTTCGGGATCGCGCCTGCCCGGGTCTTGGAACATGGGCGGAAACGTCAGGCGTCGTTATTCCGGGGCGGGGGCGCAGCCCACGAGTCCGGAACCCATGAACACGGGGCTGCGAACGCATTGGAAATGTAGGTGTTCTTGGGTTCCGGGCTCAGCCCTTCGGACCGCCCCGGAATGACGTTTCGTGACGCCGATAATTCCTTGACGCACTGCTCGGCGAGGGGACGCCCTCAGGGGGCGTGAAGAACTCCGCTTCGGAGGGCCGACGACCCGCCTCTAGGCGGCGTCGCCCAGCGCCGTGCCGGCAAGCGGTCGCGCGCACCTTACCGGTTGCGCATCAGCTTGCGAATGCGGTGGTTTTCGGTGTCGCCGACATAGATGCCGCCGTCGGGGCCGACCACGGCGCCGTGCGGGCGGCCGAGCCCCGCCATCGTCGCCGGGCCGCCGTCGCCTTCGGGACCCTTGTGCCCGCCGGCAATGGTCTCGACGACGGCGGTCGCGGCGTCGATGCGCCGGATCGCGTGGCTTTCGGTGTCGACGACCAGGATGTCGCCACTGGGGTCGAGCGCGAATTCCTTGGGCGCGTCGAATAGCGCGGCGTGCGCCGGCCCGCCGTCGCCGCGGTAGCCGCGCTCTCCGGTGCCGGCGACCGTGGCGATCATCCCGGTCCCCGGAGCGACCGCGCGCAGGGTGCTGCCCTGGCGTTCGAGGATGTACACCGTGCCGTCGGCGGCGGCCTTGACTGCGCGGGCGCCGAACACCCCTGCCGCCGCCGCCGGTCCGCCGTCGCCGCTGTGCGCCGCCTCGCCGGTGCCGGCGAAGGTCGAAATCACCCCGGTCGCGAGGTCGACGACCCGCACGCGGTGGTCGGCGACGTCGGCGATGAACAGATGCCTCTGCCGCGGGTCAAAGCCGAGCCCGTTCGGCTCGGCCAGCCCGGCCCGTGCTGCCGGACCGCCGTCGCCGGCATAGCCCGCGGCGCCGGTGCCGGCAAAGGTCGTGACGACGCCCGAGGCGCCGTCGACGCGGCGCACGCAATGGTTGTGGCGATCCGCGACATAGACGTTGCCGGCCCGGTCGACGGCGATGCCGTACGGCTCGTTAAAGGCGGCGGCAAGCGCCGGCCCGCCGTCGCCGGCATAGCCCGCCACCCCGTTCCCCGCGACGGTCGTGATGATCCCGCTCCGCCCGTCGACGCGGCGGATGCGGTGGTTGAAGGTGTCGGAGAAATAGAGGTTGCCGGCCGGATCGAAACCGACATCGAACGGGCCGTTCAGCCGCGCCTCGGCGGCGGGTCCGCCGTCGCCGCTAAAGCCGCGCTCGCCGGTGCCCACCGCAGTGGTGATGCTCCAGGATCGATCCGCCATCGGCCCGGCCCTCCTTCTTCCACTCCCGCGACATCGCGCGATCTTAGCACCGCTTTCCGAGGCGGCGAGCGGGGATGTAGATTGCCGCGATGGCCCTTGTCCAAAGATGGCTTCCCTTGCCGAGACTGGCCGCGGTCGTGCTCGCGGCGGGGCTCTTGCTCGGCGCCGCGCCGGGCGGGCAGGGCGCCGGCGGCTCGCTCGCCGGCCAATTGCTGGTCGCGGCGCCGACGATCGGCGACCCGCGGTTTTCCCACACCGTGATCCTGCTGCTGCGGCAGGACGACACCGGCGCTTTTGGGATCGTGCTCAACCGGCCGATCGAGGAGCGCACGATCGCCAGCCTGCTTGACGCGGTCGGCGACCACGAAAAGGGTGTGGAGGGCAACCTTCAAGTGTTCGCCGGCGGCCCGGTGCAGCCGGAGCTGGGCTTTGTCGTGCACAGTCCCGACTATCATCGCGACGACACCTTGACGGTTGGCGGCGAGGTCGCGATGACCGCCGACAAGCAGGTGCTGGCCGACATCGGCCACCATAAGGGGCCGAAAAAGGTGCTGTTCGCGTTTGGCTACGCCGGCTGGGCGCCGGGACAATTGGAGGGCGAGATCGCCCGACACGACTGGTTCACGACGACCGGCGACCCCAAGCTGATCTTTGACGACGACCGCGGCAACCTGTGGGACGACGCGATGGCGCGGCGCACCCGCGAGCTGTGACCCGCAACCGAGCCAAATCACCGGCGACCGGCGATGACCGACCTCTTTACGATTGGCTATGAGAAGGCGCTGTTGGCCGACGTGATCGCCACGCTCGCCGACGCCGGTGCCACGGTGCTGCTCGACGTGCGCGACCGCCCGATCTCGCGCCGCCCGGGCTTTTCAAAGCGCCAGCTCGCGGCGGCGCTCGAGGCGGCCGGGATCGCTTACGTCCATCTCGCCGCCCTCGGCACGCCACCCGAGGGGCGCCTCGCCGGCCGGCGGCGCGAATGGGAGCGCTTCCGGGCGATCGTCGAGGACAAGCTCGCGCGCCCCGAGGCCGAACTCGATCTGCTGCGCGCCGCCGAGATCGCCGCGGCCGCGCCGAGCTGCCTCTTGTGCTACGAGGCCGACTGGCGCAACTGCCACCGCGCGCGCGTCGCCGACATCCTGGCGGCCCGCCACGGCTTCGCGCTGCGCCACCTCGCCGTCCGTCATTCCGCGCCGGCGGCGTAGGCGGGGGCAGCGCGCCCCCGGCGTCGCCGCGCTCGCCCGGGTCGCGGGAGTCAGCCGGCGACCGGCTCGTGGCGGAAGCCGTCGCCCCAGCGCTTGATGTAGCCGACCGACGGCGACGGGAAATGCATCGTGCAGCACAAGGTGGCGGTGTCGCAGTAGCGCTCAAAAAACGCCCGGCGAGTCGTTGACGCCTGCTCAGGGTTATAGTCGACGCGCATAACGAGGTCTGGGTATCGCGCCTGGATCGGCGAGTGGATCAGGTCGCCGGTGAACACCGCCGCGTCGCCGCCGCGCCCGGCGCAGACCGCGAAATGGTCGGGTGTGTGGCCGGGTGTCGGGGTCAGCCGGATGTGGTCGTCGAGCGCGTGGTCGCTCGTCACCAGCTCGGCCTTGTTGGCGTCGATGATCGGCAGCACGCTGTCGGTCATCGGATCGAGCGGGGTCTCCCGGTGGACGCCCTCCCAGTACTCGTATTCCTTTTTCGAAAAGAGGTACTTGGCATTGGGGAAGGTAGGCACCCAGCGGCCGTTCTCGCGCCGCGTGTTCCAGCCGACATGGTCGCCGTGCAGATGCGTGCACATGACAAAGTCGATGTCGTCGACGGTGAGGCCGGCGGCGTGCAATGCCCGCATCCAGTTGCTGTCGGTCTTGCGGTGCCAGGTCGGGCGGTGCGGAAACGATTTGTCGTTGCCGATGCAGGCGTCGACCAGGATCGTGTGGTGCGGCGTCCGCACGATGTAGGATTGAAAGCACAGGACCGCCATCCCGGTCGCGGGGTCGAGTGCCGCCGGCTCCAGCCACGAGCGGTTTTCGTCCAATCGCTCCGGGCTGAGGCTCGGCAGGAATTCGAGGATCGGCGTGAACCCAGCCTCCTGCTCGACCAGGCGGTGGATCGTCATGTCGTTGACGGTAAAGCTCGTCGGCATCGCGCTCCCTCTCGGAAACCGTTGGGTTCGCGGTTGATCGTAGCCGGGTTCCTCCGCCAAAGCCAATCGTCAGCCGCAGATCGTCACATATCTGGAGAATCCCTAGTATCGTGAACCGTAGGTTCGATTCAGAAATAATGGTTTGTCATTGCGAGGATCCTGTAGTGCGACGCGGCAATCTCGTAAAGCATCAGCGACATAGGGCACCGGATGGCGTCGCTGCGCTCGCAATGACAGCTATTGCCTTACATCACGAATTGCCGGACAGGCACGCTAGCGCTACTTTATTTAATTTTGATTCTGAGCAGGCCGCGCCAATTTTTTTTCAGCGTCTCTTGCCCTGCGGCTATGTTGTTTCAAAAGCGCGGGAGATGCGCGGATCGCGGCGCGCGACATCGCGGCCGTGTCGATGGCGGATATGCTGAATGCGGCGACGGTCGGCGGCGCCACGGCATTCCGGCGCGACGACCTCGGGCGGGTGGCCGCGGGCAAAAAGGCCGACCTCGTGCTGGTGGACCTGACCCAGCGGCACGTGGTCCCGGCGCGCGACCCGCGGCACTCGTTCATTTACTACGCCGCCATTTACCACGCCGCCATTTACCACGCCGCCGACCGGGCGGTACGCGACGTGTTTGTCGACGGCAGCCAGGTCGTGGCTGATGGTGTTGTCGTGACGCTCGACCAGGCCGACCGCCGGCTCGCCGCGGCGCAGCGCCGAATGCTGGAGGCGGCGCCTGACCGGGATTATCGCCGGCGCACGGCCGCGGAAATTTCGCCGCTGAGCCTGCCGCAGATGGATTGAGCCGAGAGACTAAGGCCGGCCTTTTGCCGCCCCCGGCCGGCTCTCCAGACACTGGGGAAAGTTGCTTACCCGATAACGGACGAGCTATTCGAGTAGTTGTAATTACGGTACTATTTACCCGTGAACGAGAAGGACATTAACCATATGACGAAAACCGCTTTGACACGATTGCAGGACGAGATTGACGCGGTGAGGCGTGAAGCCTTTGCCGAGGGCTATGCCGCGGCGATGGAGGCGGTCCGCGAGTTTGCTTCACGGCATCCGGCGGCCGCCGCGTCGAGCGAACCTCGCGCGACCGGCGTGTCGCCGGCGGTGAGCCGAGAGCGGCCGCGCAACCGGCGGCCGCGGCGCGGCACCAACGCCAAATTGATCGAATCGGTGCTGCAGTCGATCGCCCCGCGCGCCGCGCGCCCAACCGAAATCCGCAACACCTTGCGCCAGGAACGCGGGGTGGCGTTGGCCTTCACCTCGATCCGCCACGCGCTCGGGCAATTGCAGGCGCGGCGCGTGGCTGAGCAGGTCGCCCACAGCAAAAGCTGGCGCTATCTCGGCGACGATGCGCTGGCCGACGGCAACCTTGGCTGAGCGGCGTCGGTTTGGCGCGTTGCCGGCGCCGGATGCCCGGGGGCGTATCCGGTTACGCTCGCGGGCGCCGGGTCCGGCTGCGCGGGCGGCCCCGCTTGTGCCCGAGGCCGAGCTCCTTTGCCATTGCCGAGCGCTGCTCGGAATAGGCTGGCGCGGTCAACGGATGATCGCTCGCCAATTTCCAGCGGCGCAAGTAGTCGGCGACGCGAAGGTTATGTCTCGTCCCGAGATGTCGGCGCAAAGTCTTGCCCCGGAAACCGCATTCGAGGCAGATGACATGATCATGCTGCACCGAGCGTTTTACCGGGACTGCCGGCGCGCGCGGCGAGGGCGGCTGAACTGGGCTGCCGAGATTACGGATCGCTTGATCGACCGAGACGATCAACGCCGAGAGCTGATCCGCCGAAAGGGTATGATTTCCCACATAGCTGGCGATGATCTTTGTCACCGGGCCCAGCCCGCCGCTTCTTGACGTGTCTTGGTCGTTCACAAGCGATACTCCTCCCGAACCGATAAATTCGCGGGTCTTCATACGGCAAACTCGATTGGGAACAAACGTTTTCTATTGGAGAGACGCTCGTTTGCTTCTTTTTTGTCCCCACCCGGGCGATCCCGAGCGTTGTGGCGGACCGACATTGCACGGCTTGGGCGCGGCACGGCGAATCGGGCCGCCGCGAAGCGCCTCCGAATGCGCCGCGGCAAGTTATGGGAGGACGGATGAGGTCGATCGCGGCGGCCGGCGTGCCCGCGGCGGCGGGCGTCTGTTCGGCGATCGGGAGGTTCGCGGAAATAGCCTTGGTGCTGGCGATCTCGGGGCTTGTGGCCTGCTCGCAAGGCGTGGCGTCGACCGCGCCCGCCGGCGCTGGCCCGGCTTTCGGGAAGGGCGACAAACCCGCTGGCAGCGGGGGCGGCGGCGACTCGATGTAACGCAGCTTGCCGCCGGCATCATCGCCGGCCGGCTCGGGCCCTAAATTGCCTAGTCCGAGGGATGTCCGCAGATCGGTTTGCGCGCCGCGAATTTCGCGATATAGGCTGCGGGATGACGGTGCTGATGGACAGCGAGGCGGTGGCGGGGTTCTGCGCGCGCCAAGAGGGCGTCGGCTTTGTCGCGGTCGACACCGAGTTTATGCGCGAGCGCACCTATTGGCCGATCCTCTGCCTGGTGCAGGTGGCCGGCCCTGAGGAAGCCGCGGCGATCGACGCGCTGGCGCCCGGCGTCGACTTGGCGCCGCTGCTGAGGCTGATGGCCGACGAGCGCACGCTGAAGGTGTTTCACGCGGCGCGCCAGGACGTCGAAATCTTCTACAACTTGATGGGCGCGGCGCCGGCACCGCTGTTCGACACGCAGATCGCGGCGATGGTGTGCGGGTTTGGCGACGCCGCAAGCTACGAAACGCTTGTCGGCAAGCTCGCCCGCGCGTCGCTCGACAAATCCTCGCGGTTCACCGACTGGGCGCAGCGGCCCTTGACCGACCGTCAGGTTAAATACGCGCTCGCCGATGTCGTCCATCTGCGCACGGTGTACGAAAAATTGCAGCACCAGCTGGCCGAAAACGGCCGCGCGGGTTGGTTCGCCGAGGAGATGGCGGCGCTCGTCGACCCGGCGCTCTACCGAAACGATCCGGCGGAGGCGTGGCGGCGCTTTCGCTTGCGCGGCCGGGTCGAGCCCCGGTTTTTTGCTGTGCTGCGCGAGCTCGCGGCGTGGCGAGAAGCCGCTGCGCGCCAGCGCAACCTGCCGCGCGGCCGGATCGTCAAGGACGAGGCGGTGCTCGAAATCGCCTCGCACGTCCCGCACACGATCGAGGCGCTGGCGCGCACCCGCAGTCTCGGCAGGGGTGTGGCCGAAGGTCGGCTCGGCGGCGAAATCCTCGACGCGGTCCTCCGCGGCATCGCGGCGTCGGGTTCGGTGGCGCTACCGGCGGCGCGAACCGAGACGCCGCCCGGCCTGGGACCACTGCTCGAATTGTTGCGGGTGCTGTTGAAGCACCGCAGCGAGCAGCATCAGGTCGCGCAGAAGCTCGTCGCCTCGGGCGAGGATCTCGAAGCGCTCGCGGCCGACGACCGGGCCGCGGTCCCGGCGCTCGCGGGGTGGCGCTACGAGATATTCGGCAGGGATGCCCTTGCCTTGAAGCACGGCCGGCTAGCCCTGACGGTGCGCGACAACCGGATCGCGTTGGTGGAGCCGGCGCAGCCGTAACGAAGCGCGGGTGCCGGCGCTTTCAGCTTTGCGACTTGAGCCGCAAGTGGCGCTCGATGTGCCGCACCCGCTCCTCGAGTTCGCTGTAGAGAATGCCGTGGCCGCGCACCGTGGCGTGGTAATGCGCCAGGGTTTCGCGCAACCCGGCGATGTCGGTCGTCAAATCCGCAAGCCGAAGATCGTGGCGGTTTACCACGGCGCCGAGCTCATCGAGCTTGGCGGTATGTTGGTTTACGACGAGAATGATCTCGTTGAGCTTGCGGTCCTGCCAGTCGAGCTTGCGGTCCTGCGAGTCGGCCCTGCGGTCATGCCCGTCGAGCCGGTTCGCGATCTCGTCGAACTTGCGGTCGTGCCCGGCCACCGTCCGCGCGACCTCGGTCAGCAGCTGGTAGACAGCCGCGATGTCGACGCCGTTGCCTGCGTTCATCGGGTTCGCGCGACCTTGCTCCTGACGGCGGTTCTCACTGCTTGCCCGACAATACGGCCGACCCTAAAAATGGCCGGAGCTTTTGCTCAGTCCCCGGCGAGGCGGCGCGGCTCGCGGCGTCGAACCACCCCAGTGGCGCCGAGCGAACGGGCGACGGCCTCGAGGCGGCGCTGCACGGTTTCGCCAGCGAACAGGCGATCGGCCGCCGGCACTTCGAGCACGAGGCTCGCGCGATCGCGGCCGAACCAGGTTTCCGCCAGCAGATCGATCCTGCCGCCGGTCAAGGAATAGGCGAGGCGCAGCGCCAGACCCAAGGTGCGCACCTGGCCCGCGGACTGGGGGTCGAGCAGCGCGCGCGTCGGTTCGCGGACCGGGTCGTCGGCGGCGCCGCCGTACCGGGTATGCAGGATCGCGGCGACAAACACCCGCTCCTGATGGGTGATTGCGGCAAACGGCAGCCTGAGGCTGCGGGTGAACGCCTCTTGAGCGCGGTAGTCGGGGTGCTCGAGCCACGCGAAGTCGCCGAGCCAACAGGCTGCGCGGTGCAGCCGCCGCAACCGCTCCGACAAATTCGGGAACAGCGGCGCCGTCCATTCGAGCAGGCGGTCCCCGCGCGGCGGAAAGCGGCTCGCGGTTTGGGCGATCTTGACGCACGCGGCGATCAGCGGGTCGAGATGGTGCTCCGCCGCCGGGACGAGGCCGGAAGCGTAGCCCTCGCGCAGCCCGTAGGCGGAGAATACGACGCGCTGCGGGGCGATCGCGGCGATCAGCCGGCGCAGGATCAGGGCGGCCAGCGGCACCACTTCGAGGCGCTTGCGCGAAATCGTGGTGATGCGCTCGAGCGACTTGCGCGAGAGGCGGCCGATGATGTCGAAGAAGGCCTCCGCCTCGCCGCGCGCGATCGTGTAGTTGTGGATGATGTGAAGCGGGTATCGCGTGTGCTCCATGTGCAGCCGGGCGATCGCCCGCGCGGCGCCGCCGACCAGGTACAGGCTCTGCCCGGGCCCGGCGCGGATTACCGGCGCCGGCGCCAGGATGCGGTCGACCATGTCGGAGACGGTCTTGGCGCTGCCGTCGAATTCAGCGATGCGCAATGGCCCAAGCGGCAGGCTGATCCCGTGGCCGATCCTCGCGTCAGAGCCAGCTGCGCCGCCGGCGCGCGGCCCGACGCGCACCAGCTCGACGCTGCCGCCGCCGAGATCGCCGACGACACCGTCGGCCTCGGGAATGCCGGCCAGCACCCCGGCGGCCGACAGCCTGGCCTCCTCGGCGCCGTCGATCACCACGACCGGGACGTCGCACTCGCGCGCGACCTCGTCGGCAAAGGCCTGGCCGTCGCTGGCGTCGCGCATCGCGGCGGTGGCGAGCACCGCGGGCTGCTCGACCCCGATCGCCCGCGCGAGCGCCACGAAGCGGCGTAGGTTGACGAGGGCCAGCGCTCTTCCCTCGCGGTTTAGCCGCCCGGTCGTCGACAGGCCGCGGGCGAGCCCGCACATGACCTTTTCGTTGAGCAGCGGAAAGAGAGCCGGCCCGTGCCGCTCGAAAACCGCTAGCCGCAACGAGTTCGAGCCCAGATCGATGATCCCGATCCGGCCGGGGGCTGACTGCGCGTGCCGGTCGGACATCGCCAGGGTCAGCTCACGACAAGCTTAGGCTGGGGCCGCCTCGGCGCCCTGCCGCGACCGGACAGGCTAGGGTTCGTCATGAAGTAGGTGTGGGCGGAGAACGGTTCTTCGTCCGCCGGGACGCGGTGATAGCTTCCTTGCGGCGACAAGCTCCAGCTTTGCAATGTGTCGCGCAAATTCGCCACCATGATCTCGTCCAAGACTTGGCGATGGACGGTCGGGTTTTCGATTGGGACCAGCGCCTCGACGCGGCCGTCGAAGTTTCGCGGCATCCAGTCGGCGGAGCTGATGAAAACTGAGGCGTGGTCGGAGGGCAGCTTGTGGCCGTTGCCGAAGCAGACAATGCGTCCATGCTCGAGAAACCGTCCGATGATGCTCTTGACCCGGATGTTGTCGGAGAGCCCCGGCACCCCCGGGCGCAGGCAGCAGATGCCGCGCACGACGAGGTCGATGGCGACGCCGGCCTGCGAGGCCCGATAGAGCAGATCGATGATCGCCGGGTCGACAAGGGCGTTCATCTTGGCCCAGATCTGCGCGGGTTTGCCCTTTTGGGCGTTGGCGATTTCGGCCTCGATCAGCTCGAACAGCCGGGCGCGAAGATTGATCGGCGCGATCCATATCTTTTCGAGCCCGGCGGGCGTCGCGTACCCGGTCATAAAGTTGAACAGCCGCGCCGCATCCCGGCACAGCGCCGGGTCGCAAGTGAAAAACGACAGGTCGGTGTAAACCTTGGCTGTGTAGGGGTGATAGTTGCCAGTCCCGTAATGGACATAGGAGCACAGCTGGCCGCCCTCGCGGCGCACAACGAGCGAGACCTTGGCGTGCGTCTTCAGCTTTAGGAAACCGTAGACGACCTGGACCCCGGCGCGTTCGAGATCGCGGGCCCAGCGGATATTGGCCTCTTCGTCAAAGCGGGCCTTGAGCTCGATCATCGCGGTGACCGACTTGCCGGCCTCGGCGGCCTCGGCGAGCGCCTTGACGATCGGGCTGTCCTCGCTGGTGCGGTACAGCGTCTGCTTGATCGCCGCCACCGCCGGATCGCGCGCCGCCTGCCGCAGGAACTGCACGACGACGTCGAAGCTCTCGTAGGGGTGATGGACGATGATGTCTTTTTGCCGGATGGCGGCAAAGCAGTCGCCGCCGAAATCGCGGATGCGCTCCGGGAAGCGCGCGTTGTAGGGCGTGAACACCAGATCCGGGCGCTCGTCGATGATCAGCTGCTCGGTGTCGTTCAGCCCGAGAATGCCGTCGGTCGCAAATACGTCGCCCGGCGCCGCGTCCAGCCTATCCATCAGAAAGCGCCGCAAGTCCTGCGGCATCGTCGCGTCGACGGCGAGCAGGATAACGTGGCCGCGGCGGCGGCGCTTCAACGCCGTTTCGAAATGGCGGACAAGGTCTTCGGCCTCTTCCTCGAGCTCGACCTCGCTGTCGCGCAGCACCCGAAACAGACCTTGCGAGACGACGGCAAAGCCGGGAAACAGGCGATCGAGAAACATCGCGATCATCTGCTCGACCGGCAGGCAGCGAATCGCCGCGCCGGGCAGGCGGATAAACCGGCGCACCGATGGCGGAATCAAGGTGAGCGCCTGCAGCCGTTCCCCGTCGCTGACCCTCTCGAGCTCGAGGACCAGGCCAAAGCCCCGGTTGGCGATAAACGGAAACGGATGGGCGGGGTCGATCGCCAGCGGCGTCAGCACCGGAAAGACGTCGGCCATGAACTGGTTTTCGAGCCAGACCCGCTCGCTCGGCTGAAGGCTGTCAGGCTCGACGACCGACACGCCCGCTTCGTCGAGCAGCCGGCGCAGCGCCAGCCAGGTGACCTGCTGATCCGCCATCAGCTTGCCGGTGCGCAGGCGAATCGCGTCGAGCTGCTGTCCGGGGGTCAGGCCGTCCTGGCTCGGCGTCTTGATGCCGGCGAGGTACTGACCTTTGAGCCCAGCCACCCGCACCATAAAAAATTCGTCGAGGTTGTTCGCGGAGATCGACAAAAACCGCAGCCGCTCGAGGAGCGGGTGGCGCTGGTTGTCGGCCTCGGCGAGCACCCGCTCGTTGAAAGCGAGCCAGGACAGCTCCCGGTTGATGAACCGGGCGGTGGATTGCAGGGCGACGACGGCGCTTTCGACTGGTCGCGTGCCGATGCTCACGCCGATCTCCCCGCTGATATGAAACGAACCATCTAACAGCAACGATCTTATCGGTGGGATGTGGCGCTGTCATGTCCCCGCGGCAACGCCGAGGGGGCGGGCCGCGTCCGGGGAGGGAAACGCCGAATGCACATGCTGCACTTGCTGCGCCATGCAAAGTCGAGCTGGAAAGACGGTGTCGAGGACCACGAGAGGCCGCTGAACAAGCGCGGGCGCGAAGCGGCGCGGCTCGTCGGCAAGCAACTGCCGAGCGCGGTCGAGGCGATCGACCTGGTGTTGTGCTCGAGCGCGCTGCGCACCCGCCAAACCCTCGATCTGGCGCTCGCCGATTTTCCGACCGCACCGCACCGCCTCGTCGAGGCCGGTCTTTATCTTGCCGACAGCGACCGGTTGATCGACCGCCTGCGGCGGCTCGAGGAGAGCTGGGTCAACGTGCTGCTGATCGGCCATAATCCCGGTTTGCACGAGCTCGCGGTGGCGCTCGCCGAGCCGGAGGCGCCGCGCGCGCAGGCGTTGGCGGCCGGCAAGTTTCCGACGACGGCCCGCGCCAGCTTTGCGGTCGCGACACCGTGGGCGGGGCTCGGCGGCTCGCGCCATCGCCTCGTCGACTATGTGACCCCCGCCTCGTTGTCGGGTGCCGCCGAGTAGTCGGCGCGTTCGACGAGGAGCCGCCTCGCCAGCGGTATCGTAATCGCCGCGCCCCGGCTCAGCGCCGCCAGGTCGAGGGCCGCGGCAAGCTCCGCGGCGGCGGCAAGCGAGCGCTCAATATGCGCGACGAGATAGGCGACGATCGCGGATGGGACGCGCACCTGCCGGTCGGCAAAGTGCTTGGCCAGGACTGCGGCAAGCAGCGCATCGTCCGGCGGCATGATCTCGGCCGCGGGTGCGGCGCGCAGCCGAGAGCCGAGGTCGGCGAGCGCCGGCCGCCAGGCTCCCGGCGCTTGGCATGCGGTCAGCAGCAGGCTGCCGCCCGCCTCCAGCACGGCGTTATGGAGGTGCAAGAGCGCCTCCTCCGGAGCGCGATCGGCATCGTCGACAGCGAGGCTCGCCCTTCCGCGGCGGAAGATTTCCCCGACACCGGCCTCGTTGAGCGCCGCGCCCGCGAGCACGGCTGCGGCGGAGCGCTCGCGCCACACCCGGGCGAGATGGGTTTTCCCGGCGCCCGGCGGCCCGTGCAGCAGCAGTACCGGCGACGGCCATTGCGGCCAGCGCTCGACCCAACCGAGCGCCGCCGCGTTGCTGTCGGAGACAAAGAAATCCCGGCGCCCGTAAACCTCGTGGCGGGGCAGGTCCAAAACCAGCTGCTTCATCGCCGGGCCGCGGGCCGGCGAGACGGCGGCGTACCAGGGCCGCCGCCAAAAGCTTGACCGGGACGCAGCATCACCAAGCCTGCTCGGAGCGCGCGAGGATCCGTGCCCACCGAACCAGGTAGGACACACCCGACAGCACCGTCGTCGCGATCACCGCATAGCTCAACCCGATATCGACCCTGCCCGAATCGGCGCCGAGGCCGAGCCGCGCCAGAACAAAAGCGACAAGCGAAATCTGGAGGCCGGTGTTGATCTTGCTGATGTACAAGGGGTCGTAGTGCTTTGGCACCGCGAACGCCTGGATCAGCACAAAGCCGCCGACGATCATCACGTCGCGGAAGACGACGAGAATGACGAGCGAGGTCCACAGCTGGTGAGCCAGGCCCAGCGCTACGTACACGCTGACGAGCAGCGCCTTGTCGGCAACCGGGTCGAGCAGCGCGCCAAGCCGGGTTCGCCGGTTGAACCGCTTGGCGATGAACCCGTCGAGGGCATCGGACATTCCGGCCACCATAAACACCCAGAACGCGGCGCCGTAGCGGCCCCCGAGGATAAGCCAGATCGCCAGCGGCACCAGCAGCAACCGCCCGAGCGAGATCAGGTTGGGGAGGTTGAGCCCGATGCGCTCGCAGGCAAGGTTCGTGCGGATTTGCGGCATCCCAACGGAGCGGCGCTCAGTTCTGGTCGGCGCCGCCGGCGGGCACCAGGCGCCAGTCGGGCTCGTTGCCGTCGAGGTCGAGATCGGCCTGTGCGAGGCTGGATTTCAGCGCCTCCGGGCTGCCCACGTACCGGATCTGCACTTTCGCCTGCTGCCGGCTCAGCGACAAGAGGTCGACCCTGCGGATGCCGGGCACCGCGGCCAGCCGCCGCTGCAGCTCGACCCAATCGCCAAGGCTGGCGATCGGCACCGTGACGGCGAGGCTCGCTTCCTTGTCGGCGGGCGGCGCTGCACCGTGCTCGATGTCGGCGACCGCGGCGACGACCGCCCGTTTGAAGAAATCGCCGTCGCTCTCGCCGGGGTGGGCGTCGACTGAGTCGGTGCGGCTGTCGCCCGGCTGCCCGAGACGGTAGCGCTTGAGGCTGATGTCGAGCCCGGCAAGCCGACCGTCTTGACGGCGCTCGGCAGCGAGCGCCACGAGCGCTTCGTCGCCGCCGTTGTGCTGGGCGATGTCGCTCAGTGCCTGGGCATCGCCGCTGCGCGCCTGCTCGGCGTCGATCGCGGTCAGATCGCCGACACCGCCGAGCGGCAGGCTGAGCTTTGTCGGGCCCGACGCGGTGGGGGCCTCGTTCCACGCGTCGCGCCACGGGTTGGGATCGTCCCACAGCATCAGCTTGTCGCCGTCCTGAAGAACCGGGACGACGACAACCGGCTTCTCCGGGGTGTCCGAGAAGGCGATGTCGGCGTTGCGAAGCAACTGCCGGATGCGCGAGCGGCGAAAGTGAAACGTGTAGTCGGCGAGGTAGCGCACCTGCGACATCTTTTCGTCCGCCACCTCGAAGCTGTCGACCAGGTTGGTGATCGTCTGGTCGTCGAGCTTTGGCAGCTTCGACAAGTCGGTCGAGCCGGTCAGCCGCTGGATCACCTCGTCGAGGGCGCGCCGCTGCCCCTCGGTGCGCGCCGTCGTGCGCGCCGCCGCGGCGCTGTCGGCGGTGGCGTCAACCTTGACCGTCGCCGAGTAGGGGTCGGGTTGATCGTCAGCCGCCGCGCGGCCGAGACCCAGCATCACGACCAGCAACAGCAGACCGGCGCCGGCGGCGCAACGGCCCGCCCGCCCTGCGGCGCCCGCGGACACCAGCGGCAGCGTCATTGCAAACCGCCTCCAATCCCATATTTTCGGCATTTGCCCGATGGCTTTGCGTCATAGCGCAGATTTCGCGGGGGCGCCATCGCCAGGGATCGACGGCCGCGCGCCGCGGGCTTGCCGGCCGACCAGGAGGCGGCGATGCGGCTCGGCGTGTTGATTTCAGGGCGGGGCTCGAATCTGCAGGCGCTGATCGAGGCCTGCGCCGCTCCCGCCTACCCGGCCGAAATCGCGCTCGTCATCAGCAATCGCGCGGACGCGGCCGGTTTGGCGCGGGCCGCGGCGGCGGGCATACCCGCCAGCGTCCTTTCCGATCGCAGCCGAAGCGAATTTGCCGCGGCAGCGGACGCGCAACTGCGCGGGGCCGGGGTCGAGCTTCTCTGCCTGGCGGGGTTCATGCGGCTCCTCGACAGCGGTTTTGTCGAGGCGTGGCGCGACCGCGTGGTCAACATCCACCCGTCGCTGCTGCCGGCTTTTCCCGGCCTCCACGCGCAGCGTCAGGCGCTGACGGCGGGGGTGCGCTTTGCCGGCTGCACGGTCCATTTCGTGCGCCCGCAGGTCGACACCGGCCCGATCATCGCGCAGGCGGTGGTGCCGGTGCACCCCGGCGACGACGAGGAGCGGCTGTCCACGCGCATCCTTGCCGCCGAACACCGGCTCTATCCGCTTGCCGTGCGTCTGGTTGCCGAAGGCCGGGCGCGGATCGTCGCCGGCAAGGTGGAGATCGACGGGTGGCGGGCGCCGAGCGTTGCCGCGCTGAACCCGTCGCCGCCCGATTTACTTGTCAGCCCGCCCGGTTAGGCTATACCTCAACCGCGCATTCTCAGGCGGTAGAGGACGGCATGGCGGCGACGACGATGGATCCCCTTTTGGCGGAGCATTACCGGACCTGGCGCGGTTTTACCCGGCTCATTCGATATGTCCTTGCGGCGGTCATCATCATACTGATCCTGATGGCGATCTTTTTGCTGTGACCAGGTCGCCATGAAGCTGTTCGACCTGTCCGGCAAAACCGCGATCGTCACCGGGTCGAGCCGCGGCATCGGCCGGGCGATCGCCGAGGCCTTTGCCGAGGCCGGCGGCAAGGTCGTCATCTCGGCGCGCAATGCCGGGCCTTGCGAGGAAACAGCAGCGGCGATCCGCGCCAAGGGCGGCGAGGCGATCGCGCTGCCAGCGCGCATCTCGGACAAGGCGCAACTCGAAAACCTCGTCGCCAAGACGCGCGAGGCCTGGGGCGGGGTCGACATCCTCGTCTGCAACGCCGCGGTCAACCCGCATTACGGCTCGCTCGAAAAGCTGACCGACGAGGTCTTCGAGCGGATGATGGTCAACAACGTGCTGAGCAATTTGTGGCTGTCGCGGATGGTGGCGCCGGACATGCGCGAGCGCCGTGACGGCGCGATCATCTTCATCACCTCGACGGCGGCGCTGCGCTCGACGACGATGCTCGGAATGTATGGTATCACCAAGACCGCCGACTACGCGCTGTGCCGCAACCTCGCGGCGGAGTGGGGCCCCGACAACGTGCGCGTCAACTGCATCGCGCCAAGCGTCGTCACGACTCAGTTCGCCCGGGTGCTTTACGAAGACCCCGAGCGCCGCGCCGCGCGCGAAGCCGGAACCTTGCTCAAGCGCTTGGGCGAGCCCGACGACATCGGCGGGGTAGCGCTGATGCTCGCCTCGCGGGCCGGCGCCTACATCACCGGGCAGACGATCGTCGTCGACGGCGGCACCACGATCGCGCCGTCTTAATCGCAGCACATCACGGCTGGATGTCGTCGCTGGGGTCGTGCCCGATCAGCCGCTCCTCGGCGATCGAGCCGTCGTCATTGTCGACCCGGACTTTTGCCGGCTGATCCGAGCGCGCCAGCCGGATCGCCTCGGCGACCGCCTCTTCGCGGCTCTCGTAATTCGCGCGCGAGCGGTCCTCGCCGTCTTTTGTCACCACCCATTCTTCGCCGTCCGGGTGCACCCGGTAAACGTGGCGTCCCAACATCTTCGCTTTGCTTTCCAAGCGGTTGTGCGAACCCGCTGCAAACGGGTCGGCGTTGCCGGCGGTTCCGACCAACGCGCCGCGCTCGCGTCTAGCGGAGCTCTGGGAAATCCTCCTCCCAGAATTCGCTTGCCGCTCGGGGTGCGCCGCCGTCGCGGCGGGCCGCCTCGGCGGTGCGCAACTCGACGCGGCGGATCTTGCCCGAGATGGTCTTTGGCAACTCGGTGAACTCGAGCCGGCGAACGCGCTTGTAGGCGGCGAGGTGCTCGCGGCTGTGGCGGAAGATCGCCAAGGCCGTCTCGCGCGTCGCCGGCTGGTCGGCGGCGAGCGCGACAAACGCCTTGGGCACCGCGAGGCGGAGCGGGTCGGGCGACGGCACGATCGCGGCTTCCGCCACCGCCGGGTGCTCGATCAACGCGCTTTCGAGCTCAAACGGGCTGATCCGGTAATCGGAGGCTTTGAACACGTCGTCGGCGCGGCCGACATAGGTCAGATACCCGTCGTCGTCGCAGGCCGCGATGTCGCCGGTGCGGTAGACGGCACCGGCAAGCGGCTGCAATCCACCGTCCTCGCCCTGATAGCCCTGCATCAGGCCCATGGGCGGCGGGTCGAGCGCGAGGCAAACCTCGGCTTCGCGCTGCTCGGCGCCGTCGCCGTCGACGAGCCGCACCCGATAGCCCGGGGCGGGCCGGCCCATCGAGCCCGGCTTGAGCGGCTGTCCGGGAAAATTGCCGATCTGCAAGGTCGTCTCGGTCTGGCCGTAGCCGTCGCGCACAGTGACACCCCAGGCGTCGCGCACCCGTTCGATGATTTCGGGATTCAGCGGCTCGCCGGCGCCGAGCGCCTCGCGCAGGCTGACCTTCCACGCGGCGAGATCCTCCTGGATCAGCATCCGCCACACGGTCGGCGGGGCGCAGAAGGTCGTGACCTCGCAGCGCGCGACCGCGTCGAGCAGCCCCTTTGCATTGAAGCGCGGCTGGTTCAGCATGAACACCGTGGCGCCGGCGTTCCACGGCGCGAAAACGCAGCTGTAAGCGTGCTTGGCCCAGCCCGGCGACGAGACGTTGAGGTGAACGTCGCCCGGCCGCGCGCCGAGATAGTACATTGTCGAGAGATGCCCGACTGGATAGCTCTCGTGGCTGTGCAGGACGAGCTTGGGCTTCGCCGTCGTGCCCGAGGTGAAGTACAGCAGCAGCGGGTCGCTCGCCCGGGTCTCGCCATCCGCCTCGAACCGCGCCGGCGCATCATAGCCAGCTTCCCAGCGGTGCCAGCCTGGATCGGCCGCGCCGACCGCGATCCGCGTGTAGTCGCCGCGAAGATCGGCGAACTTGCCGGCGTTGTCGGCGCCGGTGACGACGTGCCGGACCCGCCCGCGGGCGAAGCGGTCGACGAGGTCCTCGCGGTTCAGCAAGGTCGCCGCCGGGATCACGACGGCACCCAGCTTCATCGCCGCCAGCATGCACTCCCACAACGGCGCCACATTGCCGAGCATCATCAAGAGCCGGTCGCCTCGGCGGACGCCGAGCGCCCGCAGATGGTTGGCGAGCCGGCTCGACCGCACCGCCAGCTCGGCGAAGCTGAGGCGGGTTTCGCCGCCGCCCTCCTCGACGATCCACAGGCCGGGCCGGTGGTTGCCCGCCGCCATCGCGTCGAAATAGTCGAGCGCCCAGTTGAACCGTTCGAGCCGCGGCCAGCGAAAATCGCGATAGGCAGTCTCGTAATCGTCGCGATGGGCGAGTAGAAAATCCCGCGCCTCGATAAATGCCGCCGCCGACATGCTTTCCTCCCAAGGTTCGTCCCGGATCGCGCGCATGCTAGCGCAAACCTGCCTTGCCCGCTCGGCATACCGCTAGCGCCGAACACGGTCGCATGCTGTGCGCGGGATCACGGGAGGGATGGCCATGCACGACATCGTCATTCGCGGCGGCACGATCGTCGACGGCACCGGTGCCCCGGCGTTCACCGGCGACATCGCGGTCGAGGGCGGGCGGATCGCCGGGGTCGGCGGCAAGGCCGGGCCGGCGCGGCGGGTGATCGACGCCGACGGGCTGCTGGTGACGCCGGGCTGGGTCGACGTCCACACCCATTACGACGGCCAGGCGACCTGGGACCCGATCCTGGCTCCGTCCTCATGGCATGGCGTGACGACGATCCTGTTCGGAAATTGCGGCGTCGGCTTTGCGCCGGTGCGCCCGCACCACCGCGACGCCTTGATCGACCTGATGGAAGGGGTCGAGGACATCCCGGGCCCGGTCTTGGCCGAGGGCCTCAAATGGGACTGGGAGAGCTTTCCCGACTTTCTCGACGCGCTCGAACGGATGCCGCGCACGATCGACGTGGCGGCGCAGGTGCCGCACCATCCGTTGCGCGTCTATGCGATGGGCGACCGCGCGATCCGGCGCGATCCGGCAACCGCCGACGACGTCGCGCTGATGCGCCGGCTGACCGAGGAGGCGGTGCGCGCCGGCGCGTTCGGCTTTACCACCTCGCGCACCAACGCCCACAAGACAACCCAGGGCGAGATGGTGCCCGGGCGCTTTGCCGAAATCGACGAGTTGACCGGGATCGGCGGCGCGTTGGGCGCGCTCGGGGCCGGCACTTTCGGCATGAACAGCGATTTCGAGGACGAGAAGGCCGAGTTCGATGGATCACGCGGCTCGGCAGAGAGACCGGCCGCCCGGTGTGGTTCCTGTTGACTGACCGGCCGACCGACCCTGGGCGCTGGCGGCGGATCATGGCGGGTGTCCACCAGGCGCGTGCGGCGGGCGCGTCGGTCACCGCACAGATCGCCGGGCGACCGGTCGGGGTCATCCTCGGCATCGCCACCTCGCTGAACCCGTTCTCGATCCGCGAGCGCTATAAGCCGTTCGAGGCGCTGCCGTTGCCCGAACGCCTGGTGCGGCTGCGCGACCCGGCGATGCGGCGGGCAATCGTCGGCGATGCTCCCTCGCCGGCGCTGCTGAACCGCCTCGGGCCGTTGATTCAGCTCGTCGCGACGCGCTGGGACCGCATGTATGTGATGGGCAACCCACCCGACTACGAGCCGCGCGCCGAGGCGAGCGTCGCGGCGATCGCGGCGCGCACCAACCATTCGCCGGATGAAGTGGCCTATGACTACCTGACCGAGGATGCCGGCAATCTGCTGTTTTTCCCGGTCACCGGCTACGCCCAGGACGACCACGAGCCGATCCGCGAGATGCTGACCGACCCCGCGACCCTGCTCGGGCTGGGCGACGGCGGCGCGCACGTTGCGCAGATCGTCGATGCCAGCATGCCCTCGTACATGCTGACCCATTGGGCGCGCGACCGGGAGCGCGGCCCCGGCCTGCCGCTCGAATTCGTCGTCTGGCGGCTGACCAGCGAGACCGCCGATTTCTTCGGGTTTTCCGATCGCGGGCGGCTCCAGCCGGGCAAGCGCGCCGACATCAACGTGATCGACCACCAGGGGCTTCGGCTCTACCCGCCCGAAATCGTCCACGACCTGCCGGCCGGCGGCAAGCGCCTGGTGCAGCGCGCCGACGGCTATGCTACGACCCTGGTCGCCGGCACCCCGGTCTTCGAGCACGGCGAGCACACCGGGGCGATGCCCGGCCGCCTCGTCCGCCGCGGCCGCGTCTAGCCCGAAACGATAAAACGAAGGGTGCGGCCGGCGTTCGCCTGTCGCTCAAGATCCCACGGGGCGGGACATCTTTAGCTGTCGTAGTTGTTTATGTCGCGCCCCGTCGGCGCCGAAGGAGGCCGAAGCCGGCGAGCGCGGTGCCTAGCAGCGCCAGTGACATCGGTTCCGGCACTGCCGGTGTCACCGTAACGCTCAGCGCCGTAATGGTGGCGAACGTGAGATCGCCGACGTTGGTGAAGTACGTCGCCGGCGCGACAGAGAGACCGCCCGTCGTAAGCGGCAATGGGGTGGCGAGATTGTAGGTTTCGAATAGCGAATTTGTCAGGGATTCATCGGCGAAGAATGGCGATGCGGATTGGGCTTGGCCAAAACCCATGAAACCGGGGGCGGCGGTATTATCCAAGGTTTCGTTCAATACGCCGGTTAAGCTCGCTGTCAGCGCGCCGGACACGAAGGTGGCGGTGCTGGAGACATTCGCATACTCGCCTCCGCTGAAGGTGATATTCGCGGTGTCGGCGACCTCTGTCACGGTGAAGCTGCCGTTGAATGCAGTACCGTTCAATGTGCCGGTGCCCGTGCCGGTGAAAATGTAGTCGATCGGCGATGCCTCGGCGCCGCCGCCGAGCAGCAGAGCGGCGCAACCCGCGAGCAATCCGATCCGAAGCGATATCGACATGTCTTCTCCTTGTGATGCCGCCGCCGCAAGACGACGCACGCGAGCCGGCGATCTGGCGTCACGGAGCAAATCCCATGCCACACGCCTAACCTACTGAATATGACCAGCACGCCTCTTAGAATTAACCTTCATGTAAGCGAAAGTGTAAAACCAACTGACGCTCAATCTTTTGGCAGGCACTGCCCAGGTAGCACTAGCTTTACTTAGCTGGATGAACTTGGAGACGATTTGGGTACGCGGCTTTAAGAAATCCATGCCCATTGTACTTGTCAATCAGCGAATGGCTATAATATACGAGGTAATGATACCTGTAAGAAAGTCCGACACGTTGACCAACCAAATTGATCGGCTGCGGATCGGGCCGGTGGGAGCGTCGCCTGTCTTGTGCGAATTCGGCCAACGCGCGGCACTGCACCCGCCCGACCGTTTCGCCAGCCGCGATCTCGGGAATAGCACGCGCTCAGCCTAGCCTCTATGCGTGACGGGGGCGGTGATGGCGGCGTAGACGAGCTGGCGCGACAGGTAGCGGTAGTAGAGGCGGCGGTTGGGGGCTTGGGATAGAAAGATCGCGACCAGGTCTTCGGCCGGGTCGACCCAGAAATAGGTGCCGGTCACACCGCCCCAGAAGAACTCGCCGACCGAGCCCGGCACCGGCGACATGCCGGGCTGGGTGCGCACGCAAAAGCCGAGGCCAAAGCCGTACCCCATCTCCGGCACCGGGGCCAAGGCGCCAAAGCGCTCGCGCGCGGTCTCGCCATAGCCGCAACCGGGCGGCAGGTGGTTCGAGGCCATGTGGCGGACCGTCTTTGGCGCCAGCAGCCTGACGCCGTCGAGCTCGCCGCCGTTCAGCAGCATCTGGCAAAAGCGCAGGTAGTCGGCCGCGGTCGACACGAGCCCGCCGCCGCCCGAGGCCCAGCGATGCGGGCGGGCGACGTTGCGCATCGGCGGCCGCACGCCGCTTTCGGCCTCGGCCTGCGGCTCGGCGACGCGCTCGGCCTTGGCGCCTGGCGCCGCGAACGCGGTGTCGGTCATGCCAAGCGGGCCGGTGATGTGCGCCGCGAAGAAGTCGGCGAGGCTCTGCCCGGAAACGACCTCGACGACGCGCCCCAGCACGTCGGTCGACATGCTGTATTCCCAGGTGGTGCCGGGCTCGAACAGCAAGGGCAAGCGGGCGAGCTTGGCGACGAGGTCGGCGTTGGTCTGGCTGTCGTTCATCAGGTCGGCGCCGCGCCAGAGCATCTGCACTGGCGTGTCGCCAAACGCAGCGTAGGTCAGGCCGGAGGTATGGCGCAGCAAGTCCTGCACCGTCATCGTGCGCCGGGCGCGGACGCGGTCGAGGCCGACCGTGCGCTCCGTGAATTCGGGCAGGTATTCGGCGACCGGCGAGCCGACCTGCAGATCGCCGCGCTCGGCGAGCATCATCGCCGCGACGCTGGTAACAGGCTTGGTCATCGAGGCCACGCGAAAGATCGCATCGACGCTCATCGCTGCCCCAGCCTCGCGGTCGCGGTAGCCAAAGGCCTCGGCGAACCCGATCCGCCCGCCGCGGGCGATCAGCATCACCGCACCGGGGATCAGCCGGCGCTCGACATCATGCCGCAACGTCTTGCGAATGCGCTCCAGCCGCTCGGCCGACAGGCCGATCTCCTCCGGCCGATCGGCCAAGGGCAACTCCAATCCGCTCATCTCTCGCCTCCGTCGGCTTTGACGCCAGCCGCGCCGGCGCCTGTCCCAGTCGGTCTTCGCATGCTATTTCATACCCGCGTTGACGCGATCGGACGAGGGCGCGAGTGAGCGGGCATGGGTGAATCGGGCCCGGGGGCAAATCGGCCCGAGCGAATCGTCGTCCTCGGTGGCGGGTTTGCCGGGTTGTGGAGCGCCGTCGGCGCGGCGCGCAAGCTGGACGAGCTCGGCGTCGGCCCCGACCGGGTCGAGGTCACGCTGGTCGACCGCAGTCCGTTTCACTCGATTCGGGTGCGCAACTACGAGGCGGAGCTTGGCGACACGCGCGTGCCGCTCGACGACGTGCTATGCCCGATCGGGGTTCGCCGGGTCGAGGCCGAGGTGGCCGACATCGATTTTGGGCGCCGCCGAGTGATCCTCTCTGGTCGCGGCGAGCCGCTGTCATACGACCGGCTGGTGTTCGCGCTGGGCAGCCGGCTGCCGCGCCCGGCGATACCGGGCCTTGCCGAGCATGCCTTCGACGTCGACACCTACGCCGGCGGCTGCCGGCTCAACGCGCATATCGCGGCACTGGCGCCGCGGGGGCCGTCGCCGGGTCGGTGGACAGCGCTCGTGATCGGCGGCGGGCTCACCGGCGTCGAGGTCGCGGCCGAGCTGCCCGGCAAAATGCGCGCGGCGCTGGCCGGCGGGCCGGGTCAGCCGCGCGTGATCATCGCCGACCGCCAGCCGTGGATCGGCTCCGACATGGGCGAGGCGGCGTGCGCCGTCATCGACGAGGCGCTGTCGGCGCTCGGCGTCGAGAGGCGGCCGGGGGTCACGGTCGCGGCGATCGACGCCGAGGGCGCCACCCTGTCGACCGGCGAGCGGATCGAGGCGGCGACAATCGTGTGGTGCGCCGGCATGCAGGCCGATCCGCTGACCCAGCGCTTCCCGGTCGAGCGCGACCGCTTTGGCCGCGTCCCGGTCGACGAGTTTCTCAAGGTGACGGGCATGGCGGCCGAGTTCGCCGCCGGCGACGCCGCCTGGTTCGCGATCGACGGCACCCGCGCCTGCGTCATGTCGTGCCAGCACGGCCGGCCGATGGGCCGCTTTGCCGGGCACAACGTCGTCTGCGACCTCCTGGGCCTGCCGATGCTGCCGCTGCGGATCGACTGGTATACGACGATCCTCGATCTGGGGCCGTGGGGGGCGGTCTGCACCGCCGGCTGGGACCGCCACGTCGCGACAACCGGGGAAGCCGCCAAGCGCACGAAGATCGTGATCAACCGCGAGCGCATCTACCCGCCGCGCTCGGGTGACCGGCGCGAGATCCTAGCGGCCGCGGCACCCGTCGTGCAGGCGCCGCCGGCGTTCTTTCGCTGAGGCTGCACGGCCGCAACCGAAGCGGCGCGAAGCGTTTTGCGAACTTTTCCGGCGTATTGATATGAGACGCGATTCGCTTAAATCGCGCGAATGAGCGACATCCCGACTTTCGCGATCCCGCCGAGCTTTCTCGGTATCCAACGCAGCGATCCCGCGGCCGCGATCTGCATTGCCGGCATACCCTATGACCTCGGCACCTCGAACCGGCCGGGGGCGCGCTTTGGGCCGGCCGCGATCCGCCAGGCAAGCCGGATGCTGGTCGACGGCGACCACCCGGCAAGCTGGGGCGATCCCGCAAAGCTCGACATCGCCGACATCGGCGATTTCCGCATCGCCCATGGCGACATCTTGCAAAGCCTCGCCAGGATCGAGGCGCAGGCGGCGCCGCTCAAACATCTGGCGGCGCTCGGCGGCGACCATACCGTGACCCTCGGCCTGTTGCGCGCGCTGGCAAAGCGGCGCGGCGGACCCTTGGGCCTCGTCCATTTCGACGCGCATGTCGATACCTGGCCCGACAGCTTCGGTCTTGTCTGGGGCCACGGCTCGCCGTTCTACCACGCGATCGGGGAGGGGCTGGTTGACCCGCGCCGGGCCATTCAGATCGGCATCCGCTCGCCGATGCACAAAGCGGTGCACGACTGGACCGTCGGGAAAGGGGTGACGATCATCTTTGCCGACGAGGTGCACGAAGTCGGCCCAGCCGCCGCGGCCGGGCGCATCCGCGAGGTGGTCGGCGACGCCGCCGCCTATCTTACCTTCGATGTCGACGCGCTCGACCCGGCCTTCGCGCCCGGCACCGGCACCCCGGAAGTGGGCGGGCTCGCCACCTGGCAGGCGCGCGCGATCCTGCGCCGCCTCGCCGGCCTCGACTTCGCTGGCATGGATGTCGTCGAAGTGTCGCCACCCTACGACGTTTCGGAGATCACGGCGCTCGCCGCCGCGACCTTTGTGTGGGATTACATCGCCCTGCTTGCGCCGCGCGTTGAGCCGCGACAAGCATGAAGTACCCATAATAAGTCCTTGCATCGCCGGCGCACGTTCCTATCTTAAGCCGCCTGACGCAATCGCACGTGCCTAGGATCCCGCGCGTTTGGGGTGCTGCTACGACGTAACGCGTCTCTTTCGGTCGAGCCGGTCACCCGTGGGCCGGTGTCCTTAAGGGAAACGGCTATGGTCCGGCACGCGATGCGAAGTCCTCGCACGGCCTCCCGCATCTGATCGGGAGGTCTGTCGCCGCGGGGCAACCCCCACCCGTCTGACGGGCGCTCCGTTGCGGCACCTCACCCCAATCGGTCATTCCGTCTGCGGCCGTTCGCGGCCGGGCGGCATGTCGCCTCCTCAGCAAAGGAGGGCCGTGCGATGGCAGAAATCCGCCATGGTGTTGTTCGCCCGCTCGCGGATCCCGTTCTCCCGACTGTCGACGCGCTCGTCGCCGCCTTGCGGCCGAGCGACCCACTTGTCTGCCTGCGCCCGGCGGCGATCGCTGCCGCTGCCCGGCGCTTTGTCGCCGCGTTTCCGGGCGACGTTCTTTACGCGGTCAAGTGCAACCCGGAGCCCGAAGTGCTGGAGGCGCTGTGGACGGGGGGCGTTCGTCACTTCGACTGCGCCTCGCTGGCCGAGGTGCGGCTCGTGCGCGGGCTGCTCCCGAGCGCCGCGATCCATTTCATGCACCCGGTCAAGTCGCGGCCGGCGATTGCCGAGGCGTTCGACCGCTGGGGTGTTATCGACTTTGCGCTCGACAGCGCCGACGAGCTCGCCAAGATTGTGCAGGAGACGGTTCCGGTCGGGCTTGTCGGCGACCCACCGGCGCTCGGGCTGTTTGTCCGGCTGGCGCTGCCAAAGGGTGATGCGGTCTATGACCTTTCGGGCAAGTTCGGCGCCCCGCTGCACGAGGCGGCGGCGCTGCTGCGCGCCGCCCGCCCGCATGCCGCCCGGCTCGGCGTGACCTTTCACGTCGGCTCGCAATGCCTCGACCCCGCCGCCTACCGGCGGGCGCTGGCCTTGGCGGCCGAGGTCATCGCCGCGGCCGAGGTGCCCGTCGAGATCGTCGATGTCGGCGGTGGTTTCCCGGTCAGCTATCCGGACATGACCCCGCCGCCGCTGGGCGCCTTTGTCGATGCGATCACGGCGGGTGCCGCGGCGTTGCCGCAAGAGGTGCGGCTGTGGGCCGAGCCCGGCCGGGGATTGGTCGCCGGCGGCGGCTCGGTGGTGGCGCAGGTGCAGCTGCGGCGCGGCGGCGCCCTCTATGTCAACGACGGCGTCTACGGCACCCTCAGCGACGCTGGCGCATTGGGCTTCCGCTTTCCGGCGCGGCGCATCCGCCTCGGCGAGGACGACGCCGACCAAGCCGAGACCGTCGAGTTCGTGCTGTTCGGCCCGACCTGCGACAGCGCCGACTTCATGAAGGGCCCGTTTCGGCTGCCCGCCGACATGCGCGAGGGGGACTGGATCGAGCTCGGCCAGCTTGGCGCCTATGGCGCCTGCCTCGGCAGCCGATTCAACGGCTTTGGCCCGGCTCCCGTGTTCGGGGTCGCAGATCCGCCGATGCTCCCGACGCCCGGATATTGAACAAATGCCGAGGGCGGTGCGGGTCTCTCCGTCGTCAAAAAGGAAACCTGTGAGCATGAGACGATTGCTGATGTCCCTGGCGGGTCTCTGCACCGGCGCGATCGGGATCCATGGCGCCTCGGCGGCGGCACCTGTACAAGGGTTGCGGCCCGAGGCGCCGATCGAGGTTTCGGCGGCGCCCAGGCGCTTCGACCTGATCATGGTGGACAACGACCGGCATCGCCTGCTCGCCGCGCACAGCCAGGCGGGCACGCTCGCGGTCATCGATCTTGCCGCCGGCAAGCTCGAGCGCGAGGTGCCGGTCGGCCACTCCTCGGCGGTCGCGATCGACGCGCCGGACAACAAGTACTTTGTCGGCACGACCGAGGGCGTCGCCGTCGTCGATCGCGACACGCTCGGCAAGACCGGCTTTATTTCAACCCCGGGCCCGGCCGACGCGATGGTCTTCGACCCGCAAAATCGCCGCCTCTATGTCGGGCATGACGACGACGGCGAGCTTTGGGTCGTCGACCCGCGCCGCAACGAAGTCACCGGTCGGATCGCGATCCCCGGTGCGCCGGAGCTGATGGCGATCGACCCGCAGTCGCACCGCCTCTATGTCAACATCAAGCCGAGCAGCGAAGTCGTCGCGATCGACCCCATGCTGGGTAAGATCGTCGCCCGTTGGTCGAGCTTGCCAACCAACTCGCCGCACGGGCTCGCCCTCGACCTTGTCGACCGGCGTCTGTTCGTCGCCGGGCACAGCCCCACGGTCTCGGTGTTCGCGCTGCCCGCCGGCACGCCGCTTCAAGGCGTCGACATCGGACCCGGCCACGTCGATCAGATCGCCTATGATGTGACCGACCGGCGGCTGTATTGTCCGAGCAGCGGGCGGCTGGTCACCGTCGGCGTCGCCGCCAATTCCGACACCGTCCTCGGTTCAGTGGCGATCCCACAGGGCACGCATTCAGTGGCCGTCGACCCGCGCACCCATCGCGTGTGGATCGCGTACGCAGACAAGGATCATAGCTACGTGCAAGGGTTTTCGCCCGCCGCCGCCGATAAATGATTTTTTGGCGGTAACCAAGTGTTCGACGGTAGGGTGTACCCGAATCGGGGAGGTGGGGGATGGCTGAGATCGGGTTGTTCGAGGCGATCCACTCGGCGCGCTCGTTGCGCCGCCTCAAACCCGACCCGGTCCCCGAGGAGCTGATCGCCAAGATCCTCGACGCGGCGATCCGCGCGCCGTCCGCCGGCAACGCCCAAAACTGGGAGTTTGTCGTCGTGCGCGACGCCGAGCGGCGGCGCAAGCTCGGGCTGATCTACCGCAAGGCCTCCGACATCGCCGAGGCAGTCTATGCCGCGCGCGGCCGCCCGGCGCATCTGAGCGACCGGCAATTCGCGCGCATGCTGCAGGGCGGCGCCTATCTGTGGGACCATCTCGGCGAGGCGCCGGTGCTGCTGATCCCGTGCCTGCACCGCCCGCTGGTGCCGCCGCGCGCGGCGCTACCCCCGGAGATCGCCGCGCATTACGACAACGAGCTTGCCTATGCCGACCGCATCCGCGGCGCCAGCATCTACCCGGCGGTGCAGAACATCCTGCTCGCCTGCCGCGGGCTCGGGCTCGGCGCGCTGATCACCACGAACCACATCCGCTGCGAGGGCGAGGTCAAGGAGCTGCTCGGCATCCCCGAGGATGTCGACACCTTCGCGCTGATGCCGATCGGCTGGCCATTAGACAAATTCGGCCCGTTGACCCGCCGCCCGCTCGCCGAAATCGCGCATGCCGACCGCTGGGGTGCGGGCTGGCCCGGCTAGCGCGTCAGCAATGACACGAGGAGGCCGAGCGCCAAGAGTGCGGCGATCCCTTGCCAGACGCGCAGCGGGGCGCGCTCGTAAAGCGTGAGCGGCCGTGGAGCAGCGGGCGGGGCGCGCGCCGGTCCGGCCTCGAATTCGAGCGCCAGCTCCGTCATGTCATGAAAGCGCCGCGCCGGGTCGAGCGCGATCGCCCGCGCGAGCGCCGCCTGGAGCCAGGCGGGCAGGTCCGGCCGCAGCGCGCAAAAATCCACCGGCCGGGTGCGGCGCGGCGGGCTCGTCGCGTCGGCGTTGCCGTAAGGGTATTGACCGGTAAAGGCGCGGAACATCGTGACCCCGAGCGCATAGATGTCGGTCGCCTCGTTGCCGGCTTCGCCCTCCGCCATTTCGGGCGCCATGTAGGCTGCGGTGCCGGGGATGTACTCGGGTGGAAAATCCTCCAGCCCCGGCACGCGAACCACGCCGAGGTCGATCAGCTTCAACGAGCCGCCGCCCTCGAGGATCACATTGTCGGGCTTGATGTCGCGGTGGATGATGCCGGCGCGATGCAGCGCCGCCACCGCGCGGGCGAGCTTGACCGCGATGTTGCGCCCCTCCTCCAACCACAGCGCCGGGCTGCGCGCCAGCCGCGCTTCCAGAAGCTCGCCCTGGTAAAGCGGCATGACCGTGTAAAGGCAGGTCTGACGCCCCGGCGGCAATTCGATGACGCGCCCGACCCAGGGATTGTGCACCCGGGCGCCGACCCAGGCCTCGCGCAGGAAGGCCGCCCGGTAGGCGACGACGCTGGCGAGCTGGGGCTTGGGAAACTTCAAGGCGACGGTGCCGCCCTCGACTTCGTCCTCGGCGCCGAAAAGCCGGGTGTAGCGGCCTTCGGAGATCAACGCCTTAAGCACAAACCCGTCGATCGTTTCGCCGTCGACCGGCACCGGGACGATCGGCAGCTGCACGAGGTCGGCGCCGATGTCGGCCGATCCGGCGGCCGGCAGCGCGACCACGTCGAGGACCAGCGCGGTGCAGTTGTCGGTGCTGCCCGACTGCAGCGCCGCCCCGACCAGGGCGCCGGCGGTATCCTCGGGAGCCGAGCGGTCGCGCAGGATCTCAGCGATGCTCTGCTCGCTCAGAAATCCATGCACGCCGTCGCTGCACAACAGAAGCCGGTCGTGCAGCGCGACCGGCTGGGTGGCGTAGTCGAGCCGCACCTCGGCCTCGACACCAAGCGCGCGGGTGAGCGTGTGCGAGCGGCCGATGCCGTCCTCGCGCACATGGTCGGCGGTAAGACAGCTCAGGCGGTCGCGACCGAAGCGGTAGGCCCGCGTATCGCCGACATGCAGCAGGTGGACGACGCGGCCGCGCAGCACCAGTGCTGTGAAGGTGCAGCCCATCCCCGCGAGCGCGGGGTCCTGACGGCCCTGGGTGTTGATCCAGCCGTTGAGCGCGCTGATGATCCGGCCGCCGGCGCGCTGCACCTCCATCGTCTCGGGCAGGTCGCAAAACCCGTCGAGAAACCCGCGCACCGCGGTTTCGGCGGCGATGCGGCCGCCCTTGGCGCCGCCGATGCCGTCGGCGATCGCCGCCACCACCTCCTGGCGCGGCTCGGGCAATTCCGCGCCGAGCAGCGCGCCGGCAAAATCCTGGTTGTCCTTGCGCGGCCCGGTGCGCGAGGCAAACCCGACGCTGGCCTGCAGGCTGACTTCAACCGCCGCCATGGCACCGCCGCCGTCGGGCCGCCGATCGCACCGCCCGCCGTGCGGAGCGGGCGCCAGCGCCAACCCGTCTTGGCCGGGTGGCGGGGCTTCGCGAATTTCGGCGGCCTGGTGGTGCGATGCCAACGGATCGTTCCCATCCGTTCGCTGAATCGCACCACCAACCCGTTAATCTGGTGGGCCGATTCACGAAATGCTTGGGAACCAAGCGTTTCGATCGGACCGCTGGAACCACCGTGAAGGCGGCGTCTGCTGCGCGACGGAATCTGTCCAATTTATGCTCTCCGGTCTTCGCCGAACCTATCACAAGACGCTTTTGACCGTGCTTATTAACGTCAAAGTTAGATTGCATATGTATTAGGCAAATTATTGCCTAATCAGTAAGCAGATAGCCCTTGATCATCGCCGTCGCCGGTGACCAGGCCAGCCGCATCACGGACCTCCGGCTCTCTTGTTGCTGCCGGCACGCACCCCGGAAAAATCCCGGCACGCTCGAGAAAAAATCCCGCTTGTCTCCTGATGGCGGAGCTTACCTGTCTGCCCCGCGAGGTCAAAACATCCGAGCGCCGGCGCGTTCGCGCCGATCGGATTTGCCGCCGACCGGGGCGACAGCGCCGCACGGCTACGACCGCGCTCGACCCCGCGCCGCCGGGCCCGCGACTTCCGGGCGCTGGCGTAGCAGGCGCGACGATGCGGACCGCGGGTCTCCCGGTCCTGACCGGACGAAGCCAAAGGCACGTCGCCCGCGATCGTGCTGGCTCGTCCCCACGCCGGCGAGCCGCAGTGCCGGGCTCTGGCGGCCCGCGCGCGGGCGGGAAAACCCTAGGCAGACCGGCCGCGTCGTGCCGGCCGCGTCACCCCAGGCGCCGGTTTTTGGCGTAGGCATGGATTTTGCCTCCAGCGCTGCCGGAGGGGATGCACTTCCCGCATTCGCCAGTGGCGGGCTCGGTGTCAACGCTTGGGTCCGATAACAACGGTAAGAGGCAGAGAGATGCTAGTTCCAACGCCAAAATGGCTTGATACCGGCTCGAACGCTTGGCAAATGGCTGCTGCGACCTTTGTCGGCCTGCAGAGCGTCCCGGGGCTGGTGGTTCTCTACGGGGGCATTGTCAAACGGAAGTGGGCGATCAACTCGGCGTTCATGGCGATGTACGCCTTTGCCGCGGTGATGGTCGTCTGGGTGCTGTGGGCCTACAACATGTCGTTTGGCGAGCAGCTGTTCCCGTTCTGGGGCAAACCGGCGCCTGCCATATCGGCGGCTTTCATGCTCCAGCAGGCAACGATCCCGGCCGCGGCGTCGGGCATGCCGCCGCTCGCCTTCCCAATGGCGACGATGATGTTCTTCCAGTTCGTCTTCGCCGCGATCACCGTGATCATCCTCGCCGGCTCGCTGATCGGCCGCATGAGCTTCAAGGCGTGGATCATCTTCGTGCCGCTGTGGATGACGTTCGTCTACACGGTCGGCTGCTACAGCATTTGGGGCGGCGGCTGGCTGGCCCAACTGGGCGCGCTCGATTTCTCCGGCGGTTACGTGATCCATCTCGCCGCCGGCACGTCGGGCTTTGTCGCGGCGGCGGTGATCGGCCCGCGCATCCAGCAAGATCGCGACCATTTCCCGCCGAACAGCCTCTTGATGGCATTGGTCGGCGCCGGCATCCTGTGGCTTGGCTGGAACGGGTTCAACGGCGGCGACCCCTATTTCGCCAACGCCGACGCGTCCGCCGCCATTCTCAACACGAACCTGTGCACCTGCGTGGCGCTCCTGGTGTGGACGATCATGGACACGATGTCCTACGGCAAGCCGTCGGTCGTCGGCGCCATCAACGGCATGATCGCCGGCCTCGTCGGCATCACCCCGGCGGCCGGCTACGTCAACGGCTGGGGTGCGATCATCATCGGCGTCTGCGCCGGCATCATTCCCTGGTTCGTCATGAACAAGGTGCAGACGACGGCGCTGTTCCGCCGGGTCGACGACACGCTGAGCGTGCTGTCCACCCACGGGGTCGCCGGCTTGATGGGCGGGCTGTTGACCGGTATCCTCGCCAACCCGGACATGCTCGAATACATCGGAACCGAGAAGGACGCGCCCGGGGTCAGCGGCACCGGCTGGTTCTACGGCAGCTTCCACCAGTTCATGCTGCAGGTCTACGCCGCGGCGTTCATCATCGTCTTCAACGTCGTCGCCACCTTTGTCATCCTCAAGGTGATCTCGATCTTCGTCTCGTTGCGGATGGACGAGGCGACGTTGCGCGTCGGCGACGACGCGGTGCATGGCGAGACGGCCTATAATTTCGGTGACGGGGACGAAATACCAGCGGTCGCCGAGTAGGTTCTGCGACGATCGCAGGGAAGTGCAGGGGCCGGTCGTGACGACCGGCCCCGTCCGGTTTGCCGCGGCTGGCGCCACCCCTTGCCGACGGTTCCGACAGGAAAACCGCGAAAGGATAAGAGCATTGCATCGGCACCGGCAACGCGCACTGTTCGCCGTCCTTTTGATCGCGTTGCCGGCGGCAGCCCTGGCGCAGGCGCCCACACCCGCGACCGCCGCTCCCAAGCTCGACAGCGGCGATACGGCGTGGATGCTGACCGCGACGGCCCTCGTGCTGATGATGACGATACCGGGCCTGGCGCTGTTTTACGGCGGCATGGTCCGCAAGATGAACGTGCTGGCGACGGTCATGCAGAGCTTTACGGTGACCTGCCTCGTCACGGTGTTGTGGACGGTCGTCGGCTACAGCCTTGCCTTTACCACCGGCTCGCCGTTTCTCGGCGGCTTGAGCCGGGTTCTGCTGCTCGGCATGACGCTCGACACGGTCAACGGCCTGGCCAAAACCGTGCCCGAATCGGTCTACATGTGCTTTCAGATGACCTTTGCGATCATCACCCCGGCGCTGATCTGCGGGGCGATCGCCGACCGCATGAAGTTTTCCGCGCTCTTGTGGTTCATCGGCTTGTGGAGCCTCTGCGTCTACGCGCCGGTCGCGCACTGGGTGTGGGGGGCAGACGGCTTTCTGAACAATGCGGGCGTGCTCGATTTTGCCGGCGGGACCGTGGTCCACGTCAATTCGGGGGTCGCCGGGCTGATGGCGGCATTGGTCATCGGCAAGCGGCGCGGCTACGGCAGCGAGCCGATGGCGCCGCACAATTTGGTGCTCAGCGTCCTCGGCGCCTCGCTGCTGTGGGTCGGGTGGTTCGGGTTCAACGCCGGCTCGGCGACCGCGGCAAACGGCAACGCCGGCATGGCGATGGCGGTGACCCAAATCGCCACGGCGACGGCGGCGCTCGCCTGGATGCTCGCCGAATGGGTCGGCAAAGGAAAGCCGAGCGTGCTCGGCATCATCTCCGGCGCGGTTGCGGGTCTGGTCGCGGTCACACCGGCCTCGGGATTTGTCGACCCGCGCGGCGCGCTCTTGATCGGCGCCGCGGCCGGCGTCGTGTGCTACTGGAGCACCAGCACCCTCAAGCATTGGCTCGGCTACGACGACAGCCTCGACGCCTTTGGCGTGCACGGCGTCGGCGGCGCATTGGGCGCGGTCCTGACCGGGGTATTGGCGGTGGCGTGGGTCGGCGGCCCCGGCAAGAGCGGCCTCGTCGACGGCAACCCGCACCAGGTCGCGACGCAGCTCTACGCGGTCGTCGTCACCATTGTCTATGATGCGATCGTGTCGCTGATCTTGTTGAAGCTCGTCGACTTGACGATCGGCCTGCGCGTCGACACCGACGTCGAACGCGAGGGGCTCGACCTGGCGATCCACGGCGAGGCGGTCCAGTGAGCGCCACGCTCGCCGCGCCGCCCGCGCAAACGAGATGGTGAGGGCATGAAAAAGGTCGAGGCAATCATCAAGCCGTTCAAGCTCGACGAGGTCAAGGACGCCCTGCACGAGGTCGGCGTCACCGGCATGACGGTCAGCGAAGTCAAAGGCTTCGGTCGCCAGAAGGGGCACACCGAGGTTTATCGCGGGGCGGAGTACGTGATCGACTTCCTGCCCAAGATCAAAATCGAGGTGGTGCTTGACGACAGCCTTGTCGAGCGCGCGGTTCACGCGATCCAGGACGCCGCGTGCACCGACAAGATCGGCGACGGCAAGATCTTTGTCTGCCCGATCGAGCAGGCAATCCGCATCCGTACCGGCGAGCAGGGGCCGGACGCGGTCTGACCCGGTCTAACCGGCCTGAGCCCAACCCCTTCAACCCGTCCAACCAGAGGAAGCGTGCGATGTCGGAGAGCGGCAAGGTAATGGCGCTGATCAAGGAGCACGAGGTCAAGTATGTCGACTTTCGGTTTACCGACCCGCGCGGCAAGTGGCAGCATCTGGCACACCACGTGCGCACGATCAGCGAGAATT
>DATMLF010000160.1:0-17252 GCA_035570595.1 Allostellaceae bacterium | reverse complement strand
CTGATACCCCGCCGCGACCAGCCGGCGCGCCTGCTCGGCAACTGCTCCCACCGGCACCGACCGGCTCGGGCCGCGGGCAAACGGGATGATGCAAAAGGTGCAGCGGTGGTCGCAGCCCTGCTGCACCTGCAGGTAAGCCCGGGCCCTGCCCTCCGGCCAGCCCACGGCATCGACCGCGGCGGCGACGACGGGGGAGGGTTCGGGCGAGGATGCGCGATAGCTCTGCGCCAACAGCTTGGCGCGATTGCCGAGCACGCGGTCGACCTCGGGCATCGCGGCATAGCGCTCCGGCATCAGCTCCGCGGCACACCCGGTGACGATAATATGGGCGTTGGGGTTTTGCCGTCGGGTCCGGCGGATCGCCTGGCGCGCCTGGCGCTCGGCTTCGGCGGTGACGGCGCAGGTGTTGACGATGACGGCGCCCTCAAGCCCGCCCGCCGCCGCCGCGCCGCGGATGATTTCGGCTTCGAGCGCGTTCAGCCGGCAGCCAAAGGTGATGATTTCGTTGCCGCCCATGCCGCCGTCAGCCGCCGGTCAGAAGGGTGGGGTCGAAGCGTCCCTCAAAGCTCAGCGCCGCAGGCCCGGTCATGATGACGTGCCCGTCTTCGCGCCACGATACGTCGAGCTCTCCGCCGTCGAGCTCAACGGTGGCACGGCGCCCGGCGAGGCCGCGGCGGTGGGCGGCGACGAGGGCGGCGCAAGCCGCACTGCCGCACGCGCGGGTCAGCCCGGCGCCGCGCTCCCATACGCGCAGCCGGATCGCTTCACGGTTGCGCACGCTTGCGACGCCGATATTCGCCCGCCGCGGGAATATCGGGTCGTGTTCGAGCGCCGGGCCGAATGTCGCGAGGTCGACCGCCTCGGCATCCTCGACAAAGAACGTCGCGTGCGGGTTTCCGACATTGGTGCAGACCGGCGCCGACAACGGCCCCAGCGCCAGCTCGACGCGGTCGGTGTCGGCGGCGCGCGCGAGCGGGATGTCGTGCCAAAGGGTGCGCGCCGGCCCCATGTCGACCGCGATCAGCCCGTCCGGCGCGATTTCCGCCTCGAGCAATCCCGCCGCGGTCTCGATCCGCACCCGCGCCTCGCCGGTGTCGCGGTGCACCAGCCAGGCGACGCAGCGGGTGGCGTTGCCGCAAGCTTCGGCCTCGCCGCCGTCGGGATTGCGGATGCGCATAAAGAGCTGCGCCGCCGGATGGCGCGGCGGCTCGAGGACGATCAGCTGGTCGCAGCCGATGCCGGTGTGCCGATCCGCCAGCGTGCGCGCGCCCGCCGAATCGACGGCGATCGGATCATCGCGCGCGTCGAGCACGACAAAATCGTTGCCGAGGCCGTGCATCTTCAGGAACGGCACGTAGTGCATCGCGCCGCTTATATGGCGGCCGGGCGGTGTCTGTCCAACGCCGCCGGCAGGCGGGGCGCCCTAAGGACGAGGGGCGTTCTGGCGGGCGACGTTCACTTGCGCGCCGCGATGATCAGAAAGGGCGGGCGCTGGCGCTCGTCGGCGAGCGCCGGGGTCGCGGCGATCTGGTCGTCGGACGGGCCCCATTCCTCGAGATGGGTGAGATCGAACCCCGCGCGCAGCAGCAAATTGACGTAGCTCGCCACTGTGCGGTGCTGCTTGACGACACCTTGCGTCAGCCAGTCGGTCCGCCGCGGACCCTCGAACAGATAGTTGTCGACCGGCCAGGTCTTGTGGCCTTGCGGATCGACCGACCAGCCCGGCCGTGCTGGTGCAGTGAAGATCGGATGCTCGACCGAGAACACCAGCTGCGCGCCTGCGCCAAGCGCGCGGTGCACCCTGAAGAAGAGCCCGGCCAAATCCGCGACATAGTGCAACGCCAGCGAGCTGTAGGCGAGGTGGAACGAACCTTCGGGCAGGTCGAGCCGTTCCATGTCGCCGCGGGCGTAATCGACTGCGGCGCCCGCTGTTGTCGCCCGCGCCCGCGCCAGCATCTTTTCGGACACGTCGACGCCGAGAGCCCGCGCCGCCCCCTGTTCGCATGCCCAGCGGCAGAACCAGCCATAGCCGCAACCGAGGTCGACGACATCGCGGCCGCGCAGGTCGGGCAGCAGCGCCCGGAGCGCCGGCCATTCGGGGGCGCCGTCGAGACCGGCGACCGAGCGTGGCAGCCGGCTGTAGCCCTCGAAAAATTCGGGGTTATCGTAGATGTTTTGGGTCATGACCCACCGGCCCATGCAACCCGGCTCTGCGAGGCACCCCGAATTGCGCGCCCGCCGCGCGCCGCGCCGCCGTCGGCGCCCATCGCCGAAATCACCCTCTCCTGGACGAGGATTTGGCCGCGGCATGCCGGGGAACCGACCGCCCCGAGCGTGCGCTGCCGCCCGGCGTCAGGCGCGCTTTCGCCGAGGCCTGGATCGCGTGCTGCGAATGAGCGGGTCGGCTGGATCGGGTCGCGGTTGCGCCCCGCCCGCCTCGCGCTCGGGCCATCTCGGTCGCGCGGCCCCTGCCATGCGCACCCGCCGCGCGTGCTTCATACCGGTGGCCGGCAGGGCCCGCATGGCGTCCCTCCGCTCGGTTCGCGTGGCGAGGTTCGGCTACCTCCGCCGCGGGCGGCGCCGAGTTGTCGGCGCCCTCGTCGGCGCCCTCGCTTTCCGCCGTGCCGATGACCGCGCTGCTTTCGTTCGTGAAATAGGACGGAGTGGCGCCTCCGGGGTCGAAATTCTTGGTTCCGTAATCCGGCATGCCGGCCCCCGATGCCGGGACGGCGGCGCCGGCAAGTGCCGCGGCGATCAGAAACCTTGTCAGCATAGACGGCATCGAGCCCCCCTTCTGCCGTTGCGATGTCCCCTCAACCAAAAAATTTTCCCGTCGAAGCCTGCCTCCTTGAGCCGCTTGGCGGCCTGCAGCGTGTCGAGCGAGGTGGTCATGTTCGAGCCGGCGGATCATATCACCCGGCGGCTTGCGGAGACACCGCGGGCTGCTCCTCGCCTGCGCCACCCGACCGTTGCCGGGCTTCCCAGTCTTCCCGGCTGAGCCGGTCCATCAAAAACAGATCGCTGGTGCGCGCGTACCAGCCACGCCCGTGCATGCGGCCGATCAGCCCGATCCGCTCGGTCGCGACATAGAGCTTGGCCGGGTCGACGAGGTCGTCGCGGATGTGAATGTGGATCACGCGCCCGACTTCGAGCCATCGAACGGGGCCCCAGCGACAACCCGGTGATGCGCCGGCATTCGAAGCTGACCGGCGACTGCGCGATCCGCGGCGGGCGAATCTCGGCCGAGGGGGCCGGCGTCAACTCGGCGATGTCGAGCTCGGCGACGTCGTTCGGAAAGTCGACCGCGCAGATGTTAATGCGCTCAGCCAGCGCCTCGTCGACGAGGTTGACGACAAACTCGCCGGTCTCGCGGATGTTGCGCTCGGTGTCCTTGTAGCCGTCGCCGCCGTTGACGCCGGGGCTGATGCCGGGCACGACCACCGGCGGCACCGAGCTGACCGCATTGAAAAAGCTGAACGGCGCGGCATTGACCCGGCCGTCGCGGTCGACCGTCGTCGCGAGCGCGATCGGCCGCGGCACCACGGTCGAGACCAACAGCTTGTAGGCATCGCTCGCCGGTATCTTTGCCAAGTCGAAATGCATGCGCTTCCCCAATTTTCCAAGAAAAACCGCGTCCGCCGGCATAATGCGGACTTGGCGCTCGAGCGCGCAAGCCGATGGGCTCGCGCCCCCGCGTGGAAAAAAAAGCGACGGCCGTGTGAGGCACCTCACAGGTCGGCCGAACCCGGCGCAATACCTCAATAGCGCTGTTCCGGCCGCGGTCGGGAGCGCGCGCTTATGGAGGGCGCCATGCCGAGGGCAAATCCTTGGAATAACAATCTGGCGCGGGCCGAGCTCGACCAGCGGGCGCGCGACTCCCGCCTCCGCCTCGAGCGCGTCGAGCGGCTGCTTGCGCCAAGGGACCGAGGGTGGAATTCGCGGCTCGGGCGAATCCTTTCCCGCCTCCGGGTCAGCGCCATTGGTCGGCTACGGCCTGACCGCGCCGGCGGGCCGCTGAGCGATCGGCGGTCTTCGCGCACCTTGCGCCTTCGCCAAGCCGTGCGGCGGCTGTGCGGCTGGTCCTCGCTCCGGTCGGGTTCTCGCCCCGCGGCCCTTCCGCCGGACGACGCGACAACCGCCGCCGCCCGTAGTTCGGACACGATCACCGAGCGTCGAATTTCTGTCAGGACTGGCGCAGCGCGCGCTCGATTTCGGCGATCGGGACCCCGCAGACCTCGGCAACCTGCGCGACGGTCATGCCGTATTTCATCCAGCCGCGGATGCGCGCCAGCTGGAGCGCGGAGAACTCGTGCCGCGCCGAGGGTTTGGGTGCGGCTGCCCCGATCGCCTCGCGGCGCACCGGCGCCGGCGCCCGGGTAGCCGCCGCGGCCTCAGGGTCGGGCGACTTTGGGGCGAACAGCGCCTCGGCCGCCGCACGGGCGCGGTTGGCCCGCTCGCGGTCGTTCGGAAAGCGCTCGCCCGGCTTGGCGCCTTGATTGCCGGGACGATGGGGCGGGCGAGTTTCGGCCATGGCGTCGGCGCACGATAACCCATTGACCAAGCGCGCGCTCGCGGAATTTTCTGTGACCTCGGCGGTGGCTCTGTCGTTAGGATGATGCGGGATCTCGACGGGGTCGGCTCGCCCGTTCCGCCTGGCACCCCGGCCCTTGCCCAAAGGCCGCCCAAATAGTCGAAGGCGCTGCCGCTCCGACCTCTGTCAGGGCCGGCTGCAGCCGCCGCGGTTTTTCTGACTTTCCCGCGGCCGGGCCGGCTCGGGGCAGGTGCGGCCCACCCGATTGTTAAATCGTTTAACGTACCGGCGGGAGCTGCGGCGCGCCGCAATGCCCGAAGCCCGTGCGCGAAACTTGCTACTTTTGGCTGACATCGGGTATTGTTAATTCGCCCCCCGATTCGGGCTCCCCGCAAAAGCTCCGGAGGCCCCCGATGAGGTGCCCTCATTGCGGCGTGGACAGTTCGGCCGGCATGAAATTCTGCGGCCGGTGCGGGGCGTCGTTGCCGCTCGCCTGCCCGTCTTGCGGAATGGCGAGCCCCGCCGAGCATAAATTCTGCGGGCACTGCGGGGCGCTGCTCGACGCGCCCGGTCTGCAAGACGCCGCCGCGCCCTGGGTTGCTTCCGGCGCCGCCGGCCGGCCGGGCGAGATCAAGCAGGTCACGGTATTGTTCTGCGACATCGTCAACTCGACCGCGCTGACCGAGCGTCTCGGCGCCGAGGCGATGCGCGACCTGGTCGGCTCGTTCATCGACGCTTCGCTCGCCGAGGTGCACCGCTATGAAGGCAGCGCCCCGCAATTCAGCGGCGATGGCTTCATGGCGCTGTTCGGAGCACCCTTGACCCAGGAGGACCATGTCCGCCGCGCGCTCCTGGCGGCGCTCGCGATCCGCCGCGCCGTCAGCGGCGAGGGGGCCGAGGCGGACGGAGATCGCGGCCTCGATCTGCAGATCCGGATTGGCATCCACAGCGGGCCGGTCGTGTTTGGCGCGATTGGCGGCGGCTTTCGCATCGAGACCGCGATTGGCGACACCGCGAATGTCGCCGCACGCCTTGAGCAGGCCGCCGAGCCGGGCGCGATCCTGCTGAGCGAGGCGGTGCGCACGCTGGCGCAGGGCTACGCCCGCACCGAGCCGGTCGGGCGCCTGACCCTCAAGGGCAAGTCGGACCTGGTCTCGGCGCATCGGCTGCTCGGCGTCGCGCGTTGGCGCTCGGCCCGCGATGCGGTGGCGCCGGCGCGCGTGACCGGGTTTGTCGGCCGCGACCGGGAGCTCGCGTCATTGGAGAGCCTTCTACCAGGGGTCGAAAGGGGTTGCGGCCGGGTGGTCGGCCTCGTCGGCGACCCCGGAATCGGCAAGTCGAGGCTGCTCGGCGAATTCCGCCGCCGGGCGTGCGAAGGCCGGCGGATGACCTGGATCGAGGGTCGGTGCCTCTCCTACGGCGCCGCCATCCCCTATTCGCTCGCCCTCGACTTGCTGCGCAGCCATTGCGACATCGTCGAGACCGACAGCGCCGAGGCGATCGTGCAAAAGGTGGGGGCCGGGTTGCGCGCCGCCGGCATGGACGCGGAGCAGGACAGCGCGGTCCTGCTCCATCTCCTCGGGGTCAAAGGCGGCGCCGGGTCCCCAGCACCGGCCAACCCGGAAGCGATCAAGGCCAAGAGCTTCGAGGTTCTGCAGCGGCTTTGCGTCGAGGGCAGCCGCCGCCGACCATTGGTGCTGGCGTTGGAGGATCTGCACTGGATCGACGCGATTTCCGAGGAGCTGCTCGGCGCGCTGGCGCGGCGGGTCGGCGACGCCCGCATCCTGCTGCTGGCCGCGTACCGGCCGGAATACCGCCCGGCCTGGGCCGATGGCCTCAGCATGACGGAAATTCCGCTGCCGCCATTGTCGCGCGGCGACAGCTTGCGGATCGTCGGCGCCGTTCTCAATGCAGAGGAGATCGCCGAGCCGCTGACCGAGGAGATCGTCGCGCGCGCCGACGGCAACCCGCTGTTCCTGGAGCAGCTGGCGTTGCATGCCGGCGAGGCCGGTGGCCGTCGCGCCGACGTGACCGTGCCGCAGACGATCCACGGGGTCGTGATGGCGCGCATCGACCGGCTACCCGAGGCGTCGAAGCAGCTTCTCCAAATCGCCGCGGTGATCGGGCGCGAGTTTTCGCTGCGGTTGCTGCGCGCGGTATGGCGCGGCCGCGGCGTGCTCGAAACGCGCCTGCGCGAGCTGGCCCGCCTCGAATTTCTCGACGAGTGGCCCGACGACGACGGGACCACCTACGTCTTCCGCCACGCGCTAACCCAAGAAACCACCTATGCTAGCCTTTTAGAGCGCGAGCGGCGGCGCCGGCACGGCGACATCGGCCACTCGCTCGAACAGCTTTATTGCGGCCGCACCGACGAGGTGGCGGAACTCTTGGCGCTCCATTTCGGACGGAGCGACGAGACCGACAAAGCGGTCGATTTCGCGATTCTGGCCGGCGAAAAGGCCACGCGCGGTTGGGCCAACAGCGACGCGTTGGCTAGTTTCGAGCACGCGCTCAGCCGCCTCCGCGTGATGCCCGATAGCGAGGCCAACCGGATGCGCCGCATCGACGCCGTACTGAAGCAGGCGGAGGTCAAGTTTGCACTGGGACAGCATGCGGAACACATTCGTGCTCTCAACGAGATTCGCGAGATTGTCGAGGATTGCAACGACCTGCGCCGCCGCGCGGCTTGGCATTATTGGGTCGGGTTCCTGCACATACTTACGGGAAGTCCACCGGATGTCGCGACCCATCACTGCAACGAGGCCAGGGCGCTGGCGGCGGCTGTGGGTTCAGACGAGATCAAAGCCATCGCGGAGTCATGTCTGGCCCATGTGCATACCGTCGCCGGCCGGCTGCGGGAGGCGGTCGAGGCGGGCGAACACGCGCTGACGAGCTTTGAAGCACGGGAAAGTCTCTGGTGGGCCGGCCGCACGCTTTGGAGCCTGAGCGTAGCCGCGAATTGCCTGGGGAGATGGGACGAGAGTCTCGACTATTGTCGACGGGCGCTCGACCACGGACTCGCTCTCAACGACCCGCGCCTCGTGGCCGTCAGTTGGCTGCGGATGGGGTCCGCTTATATTCAACGGGGCGATCTAAAACGCGGGTCGGAGTGCTGCAACAAGGCTCTCGCACTCGCACCTCCCCCTTACGACGCGGCTATGGTCCGGGCAGCGCGCGCCTACGCGGACATCAAGTCAGGAAGCGTCGAAAACGGTATCGCTGGATTGAGTGAAGTTCTCGCATGGTCTAAGCATTCGAATCTTAGCTATACCCGCCTTCATCAAGCGTTATGGCTCGCCGAAGGTCTTCTTCGCCGATGCGAGCTCGCGCGAGCCCGAGTCGTAATCGAAGACGTGCTGAATACAAGCCGGACCGCAGGCTATATTCACTTTGAAGGACGAGCGCTCTGGTTGATGGGTGAGTGTCTTGCCCGCGAAGCGGTCGAGGTGGCGGACGAGTGGGTCGGCGCTGCAATTTATATCTTTGAAGGAGTCGGCGCGCGAAACGATCTCGCCAAAGCAATGGTTACGCGGGCGGCGGTGCGCCAGAGAGGGGGGGACCGCGATGGGGCGCGACGGCTGCTCGGCCAGGCAAGTGCGATTTTTGAGGCGCTTGGGACACTGGACGAACCGGCCCGTGTAAACGCAGCGGTGGTGGCACTCGAGCGTGGGTCGCAGATCCCCCTACTGGAAAGCTAAATACAATGCCCGAGGCTAGCGCGCCTGCCGCCGAGACGCCCGGGCCTCGTTGGAGGCATCGCCGATCGATAAGTTTTATCTCGCGCACTAGCAGGATGCTGAAAAAGTGTTTTCAGCCATTTGTCTGCACGCTGGGTCAAAGGGTTAGATGGCATGCAGCGTCCAAGTTCGCTTCATGTTCCGCCTTTTTCAGCGGCCTGCTAGCCGGCGTCGCGCCGGAAAATTTTGTCAGCGTGAGCTAGGTCACACACCTAGACGGACGGCCATCATAAATTGCTTAAAACTAAAACTTTCGGCCACGGCCTCGTGATCCTAGGCCATCCAAACCAAAGCACAGAGGAAGTTTCTGCTCCATCTGTTCGGGAGTGTCGAAAATGTCGATGGAAAAACAACTTGGGAAACTGATCGTTTCGTTGAACCCGTACACTGACGCGGCGCTAAAGGTTATGCAATTTGGGCACGCCGGTGCCGCTGCTGATGCGGCCGCAGCGGTTAATGCAGCGGCATCAGTTAATAACGCCGCTGATTTCGAGTTCGAGATCGCAGACAAATATGCGGAAATGTGGAGTTTCAAGGGCGAGTCTCAGAAGGTCAATAAAGCAATTCGAATGAAATATCGTTGGCCGAAGCTGGATCCTCAAGATCAAAAGAAAATACTTTATTGGGTTACCGACTACCTGTTGATCGGCTTTGAGGGAACCGGCGGCAACTAGTGGTCCAAACCAGACAGATCGCTCCCGGCGTTACGAGCCTTGCCCGAAATTGCTTCGTCGCTGCGCTTTCTCGCAATGACAACCACCGATGCTGTCATTGCGAGCGAAGCGAAGCAATCTGGATCTGCCATGAACGGATAGCAAGTGTCAGGTTTGCACCACTAGTGGTTACGAATTTAACACTTGGTACCCATTCCTTTTTCGTCATGTCCGCTTCCGCTCGGGCGACGAGGAGGAAAGCACCGGTACCATGTGCCTGGATCGTACCACTAGTCACGCTGCGAGTCCGGGTCGGCCCGCGAAAAGTCGACGATCCGTCCCTCTCTGGAAGGATCGTAACCCGGGTCGGTTAGCAGGAACGAGGCGCTCGATACCCACGGCCCCGGCGCGAATGGATTGCGGAATTCCTCGAACCGCGCTGGGAAGCGCGACTTTAGCGAAGGCGCGGGACGGCGGCGCTGTGAAAGAACCAGATCTCGGGAGTAGACGCCCTATGCATCAACCGATGTTGGACCTGGCCGATATTCAAGGTGACATTTTGGTCGGGCTGCAAAAATATTATGAGAGTTTCATATTCTTCAACGTCATTGATCTTAATTATTTCAAACGGGTAACGGCACAACGTGTGTGTGAACGGATCACGAGTGTCGGTCAAGCGAGCCATTGGGATCTGGTTATTCAACATGGTAAACGCTCAAACCTGCCGACGCTTGGTCCGTTTTACGGGCTGAATTTGGGCTTCACCCGGCATGGTATCGACCAATTGATGACGGCCGGGCGGCCACAACTTGGGTCGGCGTTTGAAAGAGGGGCGGACCACCAGGACACGATCAGGATTCTCAACGATCCACCGATATCGCGGTGGCTGGCCGCATTCATAGCCGACCCGATCGACGGCGTTTTTTTAATCACCGGCCCTGATAGGGCATCTGTGATGTCTCAATCCGGCGACCTGCTCCGGCGCTTGGGCGGCTCGATTAGAGTCCTGTATTCGGAGATCGGGCAGGTGCGGCCGGGGAGGGAGCGCGGGCATGAGCATTTCGGCTTTCTCGACGGCGTCTCGCAGCCCGGCATCCGCGGGCTGACGCGGCCGTCGAAGCCGATCTATCGGCCCGACGAGGGGCTGCCGGGTCAGGATCTTTTGTGGCCGGGCGAGTTTGTGTTCGGCTATCCGGGGCAAGACCCGAATGACCCGGTCAAGCCGGGAAAGGCGCCCGACATGGCCGCACCATGGATGAAAAACGGGTCCTTCATGGTGTTCCGGCGGCTCGAGCAGAAGGTGCCGGAATTTCGTAAATTCGTCGCCGAGCACGCGGCGCGGCTCGGCATGGACCGCGAATTGCTGGCGGCGCGCATGGTCGGCCGCTGGAAAGGCGGCGCGCCACTGGAGCGCGCGCCGTTGCGCGACGACCCCGCAATCGGCGCCGACCCCAACCGCAACAACGATTTCGCCTACGCCGACGACCCGTTTCAGCGCAAATGCCCGTACGCGGCGCATATCCGCAAAGCCTACCCGCGCGACGACACCGGCAACGAGGCCGAGGTGCTGCGCCACCGCATCATCCGCGCCGGCATCCCGTTCGGCCCCGAGGTCGAGCCCGGCGAGACCACGACGCGGCACAGCCGCGGGCTGATGTTCGTGTGCTATCAAACCTCGATCGAGCGCCAGTTCGAGTACATCCAGCGCCGCTATGCCGACAATCCCGACTTCGCCACGGGCAAAATGCGCCCCGGCGGCGGCGCGGTGACGCCGGGCTACGACCCGGTCATCGGCCAGGCGCCGGGCGACGAAGCCCGCTACATGGACGAGCCCTACCCGAACTATCCGGCCGGCACTCGGCGCACCACCCTCGACATCCCGAGCGAGTTCGTCGTGCTGACCGCCGCCGCCTATTTCTTCATGCCGTCGATCACCGCGTTGCGCACCGTGCTGACGCGCTCTTTTTAATTCTTTTCTCTCGAGTCCCTAACTCTTGCCGCCTGGCGTCGAGGGGGTGACGGCGCGGCGCGGGGACCAGGGGACATCGCGGATGTGGTCGAGGTCGATCGCCGGCATCGCGATGCCGAGGGCGCCCGCGACCCGGTTGGCGAGGTCGTTGTAGCTCGCGAAATTGTGGCGCAGCCGGCCGCGCCAGGCGGGGACGCCGCCGCTCGCGTGCAATTCGAACGCCGACTCGCGGCCGTCAAGCGCCGAGGAGACGTGGTCCCACGCCATCTGCAACAGGGCTGCGCGCTGCAGCGCGGTGTAGCCGCCGCCGCCAAACGAATCTTCGAGGCCGTCGGCAAGCTCGGGGGCGGCGAGGTCACGGTCGGACGGGGCGACGACCAAGGAGGAGCCCGGCACGATCCGCAGGATCTCGGCCATGCGCGGGCGCGCGCGCAGCATCGCGAGCCCGCCGGCGGCGAGATGGGCATGATTTGGCACGCAATAGCCGCTCGTGGTAAAGCGCGGGTCGCGCTCGCACGCGACAAGGCAGCTGCGCACCGTCTGCACCTCGATCGTCAAATCGAGCAGGTAGTCGATCGTCTGGTCGTGCCGGGCGAGGCCCATCGCGTGCGACAGCGCCAGTGCGAGGCCCAGGGTAAACTCGGCCTTTGACAGCCAGCCGTAGAGGTGATGCCAGATCAGCCAGCGCACGACCGGCTCGGGCGACTGTCCAAGGAAAAACACGCTCTCCCACGGCACAAACACGTCGTCGAGCCACATCTGCCCGTCGAGCTCGTCAAACCGGGTCGACAGCGGGGCGACGAACGGGTTGTTGTCGCGCACCGCGATCTTGCGGCACAAGACGGTGATGCCCGGGGCGTTGACCGGCACGACAAAGGTCACGTACTGGCCGTCGACCTGGAGCCCGGAAACGCTGCCGACGTAAAGATCCTCGGCATAGGCGGGGCTCGTATGCATGCCGATCTTGCCCGAGAGCACGAGGCCGGCGTCGGTTTCGCGCACGATCTTAAGCGCCACGCGGTCGGCCGGGTTCTCGCGCATGCGATACCCGATCGTCGGGGCACCACCGCAAAACGTCAGAAACCGGCCGGTGTCGGCGATCATCTCACGGTACCGGGCGGCGTTGGCGGCCTGCTCGGGCGAGACGCCGCGCTCCTCGACCGAGCAGAGCAGGCCGAGCGCGATCAGGTGCCCGTAGGCCGGGGTATGGGTGATGTTGCCGGCGCTCAAAAAGGTCGAGGCGGAAAAGAACCGGCCCATCGCCCCGAGCTCGTCAGCGGTCTTGGGCGCGACATAGGCCCACGGGGTGCGCCGCCCCCGCCGATCGGGTGGGGCGAGCGCGACCTCATGCCAGGCCGGGTCGGAGTGCAGATCGTACCAGGCGACGTATTCGTCGACCATCGCACGGGTCGCGGGATGGGTCGTCACGTCGTCGATCATCCCTTGGCCCATGACCCACACACGCCGCCCGTCGCGCAGCGCCTCGCGGTATTCCGCCCCTGTTCTCATCGCCCGCTCCCAGCAAGCTTCTGATCGGTGCAAGGAGCTTTACCGCGTGGGTGCCGGGTTGCAAAGCGATGGCTTCGGCTTTTGCGGCCGGCGTCCGCTCGTGAGGCCGCGGGCCGAGCCTCACGGCTTAAACTCGCTGTGGCCGGGCTTGTCCCGGCCATCCGCGTCTTCCTGGTGTTGGTCGGGAAATCGGTTGTTGGCAGATGCCAAGACGTGGGTGGCCGGAACAAGTCCGGCCATGACGATTTATAGGGTGGCCGGAACAAGTCCGGCCATGACGATTTATGGGGTGGCCGGACCAAGTCCGGCTATGGCTATCTCGGAAAACAGATATTTTGAACGTTCACCACATTATCATGTGGACCCTGAACTGTCAGGCGGCGGCGTTCATCAGGCTCGCCACCGTGTTGACCAGCTCCTGGTTGCTGAACGGCTTGCGGATCGTCGGGCGGCCATGGTGCTCGCCCGGCAGCGAGTCGACGGCGTAGCCGGTCACAAAAACAAACGGTATCTGTCGCCGCGACAGGATCTCCGCCACCGGAAACACACGGTGGCCGCCCAGATTGATGTCGAGCACGGCGGCGTCGCAAGTCTCGACTTCCGCCGCGCTGACGGCCTCGGCAAGCCGCGGGATCGGGCCCGACACGACGCAACCGGCGGTTTCCAAAATATCCTGAATTAAAGTCGCCACAAGAAATTCGTCTTCTACGACTAAAATCCTGAAGCCTTGGAGCCCTGCTGTCATGAGGCAGCTTCCTCTCTGTCCTCTTTTTGCGCCGGCAATCCAAAAACCAGACGTTCGGGATCGGCCGGGATGATCATCTTGCATTGCAGGCTTCCGTCGACGACTTCGATCTTAGCCTCTCCCTGCAACTCGAAACGAACCCCCCGTTCGATCAGTTCCGTTCCGAAACCGCGCTTCATCGGCCCGGCTATCCTTGGTCCGCCATGCTCGGTCCAGGTCAATTCGAGCCACGGCGGAGCACCGCCGATGATCCTCCAGGCGACGTCGACCCGGCCGCCAGCGACCGAAAGGGCGCCGTATTTGGCCGCGTTCGTCGCCAGCTCATGCATCACCAGCGACATGAACAGAGCCGCCTGCGGCTTCATCATGACCGGCGGCCCGTTCATCCGCGGCTCAGCCCCCTCGCCGACGAGGTGCGGCGCCAGCTCGGCGCGGATCACATCGCGCAGACGGGCCTCGGTCCAGCCGGCATCCGCCAGCAGGTCGTGGGTGTGCCCCAGCGCATGAAACCGGCCGATCAGGTCGGTTTTGACATCCCCCTGCGGCAAGGTGCGCTCGGCAATCGACGCAACCACCGCCAGGGTGTTCTTGACGCGGTGGCTGAGCTCCGCGGTCAGCACCTTTTGCTGCTCTTCGGCCGCGACGATGTTGGTCACGTCGACAAAGGTCAGCACAATGCCATCGATCACATTGTTACGGTGACGATAGGGGAGAACGCGAGCGAGATAATGGCCGTTCCCGCCAGCCAGTCTCACCGGCCGCTCGATCATCTCCCGGCCGCCCAATACCGCACTCATATCATTTTCGAGATCCGGATAGGCGGCGCGACTGACGATATCGCTCAGCGGGCGGCCTCGGTCGCCGGGAATCAGATTGAAGATCCTGACGATTGTCGGCGTGAAGCCGCGGATCAGGAGGTTTCGGTCGAGAAAAATCGACGCGATCCGGGTGCTCTCAAACAAGTTGTTCAGATCGCTGTTGGCGCGGTCGAGCTCGTCGATTTTGTGGCGAAGCTCGTTGTTGACGATGTGCAATTCCTCGTTCGTGGATTGCATTTCCTCCTTTGAGGTCTCGAGCTCCTCGTTAGCCGACTGCACCTCCTCGTTGACCGACAGCAGCTCCTCGTTGGCAGAGCGGAACTCCTCGTTGGCGGTTTCCAGCTCCTCGATCGTCGCTTGCAGGCGCTCCTTGGTCTCCTGCAATTCTTTCTCGATCTGTTGAACGGCGACGCCTTCGCTATCGTGACGCTCGGCGCTGTTTTCATCCCGCGCCGTGGCGGGGCCGAGGTCGATGAACACGGCGCCGTACGCGGTCTCGCCGCCTTCGACGATCGGCTCGAGGGCAAGGCTGATCATCTGGACGCCGCCGTCGATCTGCACCGCGACGCGGTCGCGAGTCACCCGCCGGCCCGTTTCCTTGGCCCGGTGGAGTGCCGCGCGAAGATCGGCGCGCAGCCCCGGCCGCGCCATTGCCACGATATTGCGAGTCGCGGGGCCGGCCGCAGCCTGCAAATATTTTCCCGTCCCTCCCGAGAAATACAGAGCCTCACCGGTCTCGTCGACGATGACATAGGGCGGGGAAAAATGCTCGACGATCGTGCCGGCCACTTTTCGCAGCAGGTCGGAGCGCGGCGACGATGCGCGCTGGCTCGCCGCTGACGCGCTCCCCTCCCGCGGTAGGAACTGCCGCAGCGGCAAAGCCTGGCGCACCACCAGATCGCGGCAGCGGAAGAGGCGGTTCTTGCGGTCGACCGATAGAAACAGATCCCCGTGCTGGGCGACGTTTTCCGAAAGCCCGAGGAACAGATGGCCGCCCGGCAGCAAGGCATAATGAAACGTCGAGACAACCTGTGCCTGTAGCGCGGGCTTCAGGTAGATCAGCAGGTTGCGGCAAGAAATCAGGTTCAGGCGCGAAAACGGCGGGTCGCGGATCACGCTGTGGGCGGAAAAGATGCACATGTCGCGCAACTCCTTCGCCAGATGATAAGTGCCGGCTTCGGCCACGAAAAAGCGCTGCAGCCGCTCGGCCGAGACTGCCTTGACCGAATTGGCCGGATAGCGCGCGGCGCGGGCGACGCCGAGAGCGGTCTCGTCGATGTCTGTGGCAAAAATCTGCACCTTCGGGGCGGCCTCGATCTTGTCCATCTGCTCGCGCAGCAGGATCGCGATCGAATAAGCCTCCTCGCCGGTCGTGCAGCCGGGGACCCACACGCGCACCTCGTCGTCGGCACCCTTGTTTTCGAGCAGCTTCGGCACGACCACGGTCTCCAGCGCGTGGAAGGCCGCTTCATCGCGGAAGAAATCGGTGACCCCGATCAACAAATCGTGGAGCAGGGCGACGGCCTCGTCCGGCTCCTTTTGCAGCAGGTCGACGTAATCCTCGATCTTTGGGGTCTGGACCACCTGCATACGGCGCTGGACGCGGCGCTGCACCGTGCGCTCTCTGTAGTCGCTGAAATCATGCCCGGTCCGGGCGCGCAGCAGCGTATAGACCTTGGCCAAAAAGCCGTCGGATTGCTCGCGATTTAAGACTTGCCAATTTTGCGCATAGGCGAGGATCCGCCCGGGGATGTCCTCGACCGGCAGCAGCAGGTCGACAAAGCCTGCCGTGACCGCGCTCGCCGGCATGTCGGAGAAGCGCGGCCGCGTCCCGTTGGAGCCCTGTGCGACGCTCAACCCGCCATTCTCCTTGATCGCCTTCAAGCCGAGGGTGCCGTCGCTGCCGCCGCCCGACAGCACGACCCGATCGCGCGCTCTCCCTGGTCCGCGGCGAGCGAGTTGAAGAAAATGTCGATTGGCGCCCGCTCGTGATCGGCGGCGTCGGTGCGGCGCAGCTGAAGCCGCCCGTCGCGAATGGTCAGGATCGCATTCGCCGGCAGGACATAGACATGCTGCGCCTCGACGGTCTCGCCGTCGCGAGCGTTGACCACCGGCATTTGCGCCGCACGGCCGATGATCTCGGCCAGCATGCTCTCGTGATCGGGCGCCAGATGGGTGACGACGACGAACGCCATGCCGTTGTCGGCCGGCACGGCCCGAAAGAAGGCGTCCAGCGCCTCGACGCCGCCCGCCGAGGCGCCGATGCCGACGATCGGAAGATCTGATGCCATAGGGTTACCCTAAACCCCTGCTTTCATCGCATCAAACATGTGTTTTGAGCTGGTGTTACAGAGACCCCTCTGGCCGCTCCCGGCCTCCAGGCGCATTCGATCGCGGAACGCGCGCAAGCATGCGGTGCTAGCGTTGCGGGAGCACGGAAATTCCGTCTGAGATAATTGCCGGAAGAGCGCCAGCGATGGCGCTCTCCCTCGTCCTCAGGGGTCGCCCATTTTGAGGGCGGCGATAAAGGCGGATTGCGGGATTTCGACCTTGCCGAACTGACGCATCCGCTTTTTGCCTTCCTTCTGCTTTTCGAGAAGCTTGCGCTTGCGGGTCACGTCGCCGCCATAGCATTTGGCGAGCACGTCCTTGCGCAGGGCCTTGACCGTCTCGCGGGCGATGATACGGCCGCCGATCGCGGCCTGGATCGCAACCTGGAACAGTTGCCGCGGGATCAAATCCTTGAGCCGCTCGCACAAGGCCCGGCCGCGGCGGTCGGCGTCATGGCGGTGGACGATGATCGACAGCGCGTCGACCGGCTCGCCGTTGACGAGGATGTTCATCAAGACGAGGTCGCCCTCGCGGTAGGCGTCGATCTGGTAGTCGAAGCTGGCGTAGCCGCGGCTCACCGATTTGAGCCGGTCGTAAAAATCGAACACGACCTCGTTTAACGGCAGGTTGTAGACCAGCATCGCCCGGTTGCCGGCATAGGTCAGGTCGACCTGCTCGCCGCGGCGCTCCTCGCACAACGCCAGGATCGGCCCGAGATAGGCGTCGGGGACCAGGATCGTCGCCTTGATCCACGGCTCCTCGATGTGGTCGATGCGGACCGGGTCGGGCATGTCGGCGGGATTGTGCAAGGTGCGAACGCTGCCATTGGTCAGATGCACGCGGTAGACGACCGAGGGTGCGGTCGCGATCAAATCAAGGTCGAACTCCCGCGCCAGCCGCTCCTGAATGATTTCGAGGTGCAGCAGGCCGAGAAACCCGCAGCGAAAGCCGAAGCCGAG
>DATMLF010000159.1:0-2584 GCA_035570595.1 Allostellaceae bacterium | reverse complement strand
GGCCGCGGCGAGCGCCTCGTGCACGAGCCACGCGAGCGCCACGACGGTCACGTCGCTGCCCTCGCGCTTGATGTCGGCCTGGCCGAAGGGGATCGCGTAGTCCTCCTCGGGCACCGGCCCCTTGCGCGCCATCAGCCGGCTCGACTCAAACGAGACGACCGGGTTGTTGTCGCGGATCGCGGTCTTTAACAACCCCTTGATGTCGTAGGGGGTGGACGGCAGAAACATCTTCAGCCCGGCGACGTTCATGAACATCGAATAGGGCGACTGCGAGTGCTGGGCCGCGACCTGGCCGCCGCCGCCGACCGCCGCCCGGTAAAGGATCGGGAACGTCACCTGGCCGCCGAACATGTAGTGGATCTTCGCCGCCTGATTGACGATCTGGTCCATCGCGACAAAGCAGAACGTCACTTGCCGCCAGTCGACGATCGGGCGAAAGCCGCAGCCGGCGGCGCCGATCGACATGCCGGTCAACGCCGCCTCGGTGATCGGCGTCGCCCGGACCCGCTCGGGGCCAAACTCCTTCAAGAGCGGCGGCAAGGCGTCGGTCGACATGTAGAAGATTTTGGGGTCGCGCCGCATCTCCTCGGCGACGGCTTCAAGGGCGGCCTCGCTATACGTCAGCTCTCGCATCGTCCGGTCCCCGTTAAGAGGCAAGGCGGCAGGTGTTCAGAACAGCATCGGCGCTTCCCCGGCGAACGCCGGGGTCCGCCAGACGGGCAGCGCGAGCAGCGGCTTGGTGGGTCCCGGCCTTCGCCGGGAAGCCACCGGCAGGTGGTTGGGAAGCCCGCGTCACGCGGCGAACACGTCGTCGGCCGCGTGCTCGGGCAACGGGAACGGGCTTGCCTCGGCAAAGGCGACGGCCGCTTCGAGCGCTCCCATGACCTCGCGCTCGATCGCTCCGAGCCCGGCATCGTCGAGATGGCCCTGCTCGCGCAGCTGGCGCTCGAGGCGCGCGATCGGGTCGCGGCCGATCCACCCCTCGCGCTCCGCCGGGTCGCGCGGGTCGGGCTGGCCCTTGCGCTCGGTGTGGGCGCGCCAGCGGTAGGTCTTGCATTCGATCAGGCTCGGGCCGTCGCCGGCGCGCGCCCGCTCGACCGCGCGGTTCGCCGCCTGGTAGACCGCGAAGATGTCGTTGCCGTCGACGACCACCCCGGGGATGCCGTAGCCGGCGGCGCGCGCCGCGACGTCGCCCAGCGCATGGGTCGCGGCGGCCGCGGTCTGGGCCGCGTACATGTTGTTTTCGCACACATAAAGCATCGGCAGCTTCCAAGTCGCCGCGATGTTCAGGCACTCGTGGAACGGCCCGGCATTGGACGCGCCGTCGCCGAAAAACGACACCGCGACCCCGCCCTTCTTCTCCATCTGGGCCGCGAGCCCGGCGCCGGTCACGATCGCGATCCCGCCGGCGACGATGCCGTTGGCGCCGAGCATGCCGATCCCGAAATCGGCGATGTGCATCGAGCCGCCCTTGCCCTTGCAATAGCCGGTCTGCCGGCCGTAGAGCTCGGCCATCATGCGGTTCAAGTCGGCGCCCTTGGCGATGCAGTGGCCGTGGCCGCGATGCGTCGAGATGATCCGGTCGCCCTCTCCGAGCGCCGAGCAGACCCCGACCGCGACCGCCTCCTCGCCGATATAGCAATGGACGACGCCATAGATCTTGCCGGCGAGGTAATCGGCCGAGGCGCGCTCCTCGAACCGGCGGATCGTCAGCATCCGCCGCAGCATCTCGCGCTGCGCCTCCGGCGGCAGGTTCGCCGAGACGCCTTGCGTCAAAAGGCCGTGGGTCGAGGGGCCCTGGGTCGAGAGGCTCATGGCGGCGCGCTCCCTCCGTTCCATTCGGTTTTGCCGATGATGCGCCCGCCCCGTCACGACGGCAACCCGAACCTCACCCCGGCCGACCGGCGGCGGGCTTCGACCCGCTACTTCCCCTCGAGGTGCGCCCGCAGTGCCGCGTTGATGCGCGACTGCCAGCCGGGGCCGCCGGCGCGGAACCGCTCGATCACGTCGCGGTCGAGACGCAGCGACACGAGCTTCTTGCGGGCGTCCTGCGGCGGCCGGCCGCGGCTGCGCCGGACCACGGTGTCGCCGACCTCGAAGTCGGCCTTCTCGAACCACTCGTCGGTCAGTTCGGGGATCTCGTCATATTCCGCTGGCTCGATCTCGTGCGCGTCAACCTTGGCCAAGTCGCTGTAGGTAACGGGCTTGTTCTCTGCCATTGGCTTTCCTCATCGAAATGATCCGGCGGCACTCCTCACCGTCGGTTTCGGCATCGGGCGTCCACACCACGATCACCATCCGTCCCTCGAGCAACCCGGCCGTGATCCAGCGCGGCTCGGGATAGGCCAGCCGCTCGTCGGCGAAGGTAAACCGCACTCCCGCAAACACCCTCGGCGCATCGCGGAAATCGAGCCCGCGCCGCCGCAGCGTGTCGGCTCGTTTCTCCGGATCGAAGCTGACCCTCATCCCGTCATAAATTACGTAGCTACGACAATGCCCGCGTCAAGTTTTTCCGTCCCTCCGCGCTTTAGGGCCGGCACCGATGCCACCAGCGGCGAATTCCCGTCGAACCGGGAAATAACCG
>DATMLF010000158.1:0-16527 GCA_035570595.1 Allostellaceae bacterium | reverse complement strand
GGGTCATAGCACAGCACGAGGTGCGGGTGTTTTTTACAGCACCGACGGCGTTTCGCGCGATCAAGCGAGAAGACCCCGACGGCGCATTGATCCGCCGGCACGAGCTCGGGAAATTCCGCGCCCTCTTTCTCGCCGGCGAGCGCGCCGACCCGCCGACCGTCGCCTGGGCGGAAGAGCATCTGGGCGTTGCCGTCGTCGACCATTGGTGGCAGACCGAGACCGGCTGGCCGATCGCCGCCAACTGCCTCGGCATCGAGCGGCTTGCCATCAAGCACGGGTCGGCGACGCGGCCGGTTCCGGGTTGGGACGTCCGGGTGCTCGACGCCGAAAGGGAAGGCGAGGCGCGCGAGCTGGCGGCGGGCGAGATCGGCGCGCTCGCAGTCAAATTGCCGCTGCCGCCGGGAGCGTTGCCGACCCTGTGGGAAGCCGACGACCAGTTCGTCAGCACTTATTTGTCGGCATTCCCAGGCTACTACCAGACCGCGGACGCGGGGTTTGTCGACGAGGACGGCTATGTCCACGTGATGACCCGCACCGACGACATCATCAACGTCGCCGGGCACCGGCTGTCGACCGGCGGCATCGAGGAGGTGCTAGCGGCGCATCCCGACGTCGCCGAGTGCGCCGTAATCGGCATTGCCGATGCGCTGAAGGGCCAGGTGCCGCTCGGCCTCCTGGTGCTGAAGGCCGGCGCCGTACGCACCGCCGACGAGATCGAACGCGAAGCCGTCGCCCTGGTGCGCGAGCGCATCGGCCCGGTGGCCAGCTTTTACACGGCACTCGTCGTCGCCGGTCTGCCGAAGACCCGATCGGGCAAGATCCTGCGCGGCACGATGCGCAAGATCGCCGACGGCGAACCCTACCCGATGCCCGCCACGATCGACGACCCGGCCGTCCTCGGCATCATCGGCGAAGCATTGGCGCTGGCCGGCTACGGGCGGGGAACGGTCGCGCAAACGCCCGAGACGGCGTAGGCTGATGCACTCAAGGCAACGCGCTGTGGAGGTCACGGCCATTGCAGACGCGCAACCGCGCCCCCTGTTCCTTCGCTGCACGAGCCGGGCAATTCCTTGAAAACGCCCGAGCCGGGCTCAACTGGGTTCAGAAGTTATAGCCTTGGAACGCTGGCTGGTTGTCAACTTGCCGCACCCGGTCTCGTATCCACGCCAAGGGTATACCGCCGTTATAAATGTCCGCTTCCCCCTGCCACGGATACAGCGGCCACCAGCCGTTGCACCCCTGACCTACCGGCAACGACTGTCGCGTGTGGCCCCAGTACTTCGAAAGCGGCGCCACCGACACGACAGTGTGCGTGTGACCCGCGAGCCCCAAGGCGCCAGTGCCGGCGATATGGCATCGGAAGTAGAAAACGACCAGGACATCGTCTGAGCACCAGATATTTTCAATGTTATTGACCCCGCTGTCATAGATTAAACTATGTGCTAATTCATCGGTCCTCCCCATCATCAGAAGGGCCCCCGATTGGGCGGTTGGGGTGGAAGACACCAAATTCACCGAGTTACCCCCGCCCCACAAATTATAGATCGAGTCGCGCGCCGCATTGCTGCGCAGGCACTGAACCGCGCTGGCGGGTAATATCGCCGCGCGATACTGGCTGTCGTCGTAATAAAAGGCTTGGGCCATAGTAGACTCCCGTGGGTCAGTTGCAGTTTAGCTTGCAGCGCATCGCCGCGAGCGGCGACGGCCTAAGGTCGACCACCTATCCCGCCCGGCCCGGAAGGCCTGACCCCGTTACGTTTCGGGAGTCGGGCTCTGGCAAGAATCGAGCATCGTCTCACGCAGCGCGGCCATGGCGCAGTCCATCTCGGGGTTAGACCTAGTGGTGCTAACCTAACAAACGCTAGCCTCCTACCCGTCGCCCCCGCGCAGGCGGGGGTCCAGGGTAAGCGCTTGGTACCCGCCGGCCCCTGGGTTCCCGCTTTCGCGGGAATGACGAAGAGGTAAGGCGATGGGTGCGAAACGTCAGGACGCATCCACTAGGCCCTCGGGGCCAGCCGCAACACCGTCTCGCGTCTCCGCCTTCGGCGACTTATTTCGGCTAAGTGGATTCTCCGGGTCAGGATCAAAACCACGCCGCCTGGCCCTGGGCCGCGGGCAAGATGTTGTCGGCCAACGTCGACAGGCTGATGCCGCCATTGTAGACCTGATTGGGGTATAAGTTGCGCCAATTGCGGTTGTAAGGATTACCTTGATTGCCCCAATAGCGTTGCATTGGCGCGACGGAAACGACCGTCTTGGTGAAGGTTCCGGCTTGCCGCCGAACGTACCAGATGGCCAGGTAATCGTTCGGAATGTCGATCGCGGCCATCCCGTATTGGACCGCCCACCGCAAATCCTGCTGCAGCTCAGAGGTCGTGCCCTGCATCAGTATAGCGTCCGCGCCGTTCAAAGATGCACTGCCCGGCATCGCAACTCCGGTCCACATATGAATGAAGCTGTGTCGCACCAAATTACCCTGAGCTGCTTCCGAGAGGATGCCGATCGCGGCTCCCGGGTCCTGAGCTGCCCCGTTGCTGTCGTAATAGACGTCTACCGACATGGCCGTGATCCTTTGCTGCTGTGAAACAAACGGTCAATGCACGAGTTAGCGCGCCGTGCCACCAATGGCGTCACTTGCAGGTGAGATCGCTGGAAAGAAAATTCTTGCCCGAGTCGATGGTTTGCGCGAAGTCGAGCATCGTGTCGCGCAATGAGCGGACCTGCTGCTTGTCGAAGTTGTCGAAGAGCGGCGCCTCGGCGGTCTTGTCCAGCGCGGGCACGACATCGCGCAAGAGCTCGATGCCATTGGACATCCGGCCCCGCATCATTGTCTCGGCCTGTGACCAGAACAGGTTAATATCCGACAGAGTGGTCGCTGCGGCACGGGTGGCACGGTCGAGGGTCTCGAGGCGGCGGCGCTGCGCCTCGAGCTCGGCCTTGCGGTTGCGCGCCTGGTTAGCCTCGTTTTGCAGGCGGGCGCTTTCCCGGGCGAGATCGCCGCCCACCTGCAGCAGGTTCCGTTGCTGGCGCTGAAGGTCGGCCAAATGGTCGTTTACGTGCTGGTAGCGGTTGTTGAACGCATCCTGGACGCTGAATTCCCAGCATCGATTGCCACCCTGGAACCACAGCCCCGGCTCCGCCGCGCAGCGATTCCGGTATTTGGCTTCCTCGATCAACGGCTGCTTCTCGGCATTGACCCGCCCGATGTCCGACTGCAGCTGTTGCGACTGGGCATCGAGGTTTTGAGAGCGCGCCTTGAGCTCGGTGAGCTCGTCTTCTTTCTGTTTCTCCTGTTGGTAGGTAGTCTGGATCTCGTTGACGACCGCCACGCTGCGTGCCTGGCACGCTGACCCCATTGTCTGGGCGAGCCCACTATAACGCTCGGCCACCTCGCGCATGCTGCTGACCGACGCCGCCATGCCGTCAAGATCCTGCGCCGCTGTGGCGCGGTCGCCACGCTCAAGCGCTGCGGCCGCGCGGACAAAGGCGTCGATCACCGCGCGCGTGCGGGCCCCCTCGTCTGAGGCGGCCGTTGCCGGGGTCGCCATCGCCCAGAACATGACGGCCACGGCGAACCCGAATGAACGCCACCCGGGCGCCCATCGACGAGACAAGAAGCATGCGCGGCGCCGCCGCAGGCCGCGTTGGCGATTGCATTGCGCCAGCATCGCCGGGCCTCCCGTCACGCGGCGGCGCGCGGCGGCGGCGGAAGCTGGGCCTGCTCCGCCTGGAGCTGCGCGGTGGCGGCGTCGATGGCTTGCATTTCTTTGTTGATGTCGAGGGCGAGCTTTGCGCCGAGGGCGGGCGCGAGTTTTTTGGCCTCCTCGATCGAAGGCGCCTTGTTGATCGTGCTCGCCACCTCCTCGCGCGCCCTTGTGACCGCGACGCGATAGTCGTCGGCAATCACCTTCAAGGCGCACCAGCGCCACGCCAACCGCAGCAAAGACAGTTTGAACTCGTCGCGCGCATATTCCTTCAGCCGCTCCTCAGGCGGGTCGTCTTTGAACAATTCGATGTCTTGCCTGATGGTCGGGCTGGCGAGGCGCTTGCAGGCCGCAGCCATCATCTCCCAGAAGACCTTGGCGGTTTCGAGGATGGTGACGATTTGCTTCAGGGCCGCCACGGCTTGCTGCAACGAATCTACGGCGGATTTTGCGGCCTCGGTATCGAAGTCGGCGATCTTCATCTGCTCGGCATACTGCGCGATCGCACCCAGAGCCTCGCGCTGCTCCTTCTGGAGTTGCACCAGCAGGTCGAGCCATTTCGCCTTCTCGTTGGCGTAACGCTCGGCAATGTCTTGGTATGAGGAGGCCATCGCCACATTGCCCTCGGTGGCTCGCGCGCCAGCGGCAGCGATGCCCGCCGCGACGGCGGCCTGGTCGTTCGAGGACAGCGTCGATGTGCGCGCCGCGCCGGTGGGTGGACCCGCAGATGGCGGTCCTGCCGGGGGTGGGCCCGAGGGTGCGGCCCCCGACGGAGGCCGAGCCGCGGCAGGCGGCGGTCCTGCAGGCGGTGGACCGGCCGGCGGCGCTGCGGATGGCAGTCCTGCGGGTGGTGGGCCTGCCGGCGGCGCTGCGGATGGCGGTCCTGCGGGTGGTGGGCCGGCCGGAGGTGGGCCCCCCGGAGGTGGGCCCCCCGGGGGCGTCGCCGACGGCGGACCCGCTGCGGGTGGGCCCGCCGGCGGTGCTGCAAATGGCGGTCCCGCAGGTGGCGGACCCGCTGGGGGTGGGCCCGCCGGGGGCGCGGCGAATGGCGGACCCGCTGGGGGCGGGCCCGCCGGGGGTGCTGCGAATGGGGGCGCCGACGGGCGGCCTTGCACCGGCGACCCAGCCCCCGGATTGAGTGCTCCGCCAACAGCGCCAGCCAAGCTCGAGGCCGCATTGATCGGCGCCATCTTGAACGACATAAATCCCTGAACCGCGCTGCCGAGAGCCGAGGTGATATTGCCGGAGATCGCGAGGCCGAAAGCTCGGTCCTCTGCCTTGTTCTGCGCCTCCCGCGCTTCGTCGACGAGCTTTTGCACTTCCACCATCTGCTTGGCGATTTCTTCTTTTAAGGTCTTCGCCTTCTCGCTTTGTGCATTCAGCTCGCGCTTGCGATCGATTGCTGCCAGCCGTGCCTGCTCTTCCATGTCGCGCGCAGTCAGCGTGCCCTCGAGCACCCCCTCGGCATCGTCGGCCAGCTGTTTGAAGCTTGTTGCCAGCCTCCCTGCCGTGTCGGCCATCGCCGTCGCCTGCGCCTCGCAACGCGAGAGCACTGTAATCGTGCGGTCCTCCCGCGGCGGAGACGTATAGAGAAACCGGAAGGCTTGGCGCAGCGAGGTAAGCACGGTGCCCGCCGCCTCGCCGAACGAGCCCATCGCGATCGCGGCACTGCTGCAGGAATTCAACAGCCCGTACTGAAGCTTTGCGACCTTTCCGGACAACTCCGGGTTCTTCCGGTTTCCGGAGACCCCGCAAGCCGCCACGTAAAGCAGATCGTTGGTCCGCTCGAGATTGACCAGCATCGTGCCGAGGTCGAGGTTTTGTAGCACGTCGGCGCGCGCCGCGATCACCGCTTGCGACGCGGGCGGCGGTTCCTCGACCAAGTCATAAGTGGCCCCATTGATTACGAGGGCCGTCACTGGAGTCGTCACAGCCGGGGTTGCGACGGGGTTGCTTTCGGGAGTCGCCATAGCGGAATACCTTTTCTGGCAAGCGGCTTAATTTCACCTCAGCCGGGCTGTGCGCCGATGCGCTGGATCAGCTGATTGACGCGCTGGTTCGGACCTGCGGGCGCGCGGGCGCTGGCCCGCCGGAGCGACCGATCTTTTGATTCGTCTATAAGCTTACGAGTGCCGCCTGAGGCGGAGCGATACGGAAAGCGAAACGGCGAGACAGAAAACGCAATTATTCGCAGTAACGCGTTTCGGCTCAGTCGGGCCGCGGCGTCTGAGCCTCAGGCGTCGTTTGCCCGCGACGACTTCACGTCCTCGCGCGGAATGCCTCGGAAGGGTAGGCGCCGTAGGTTCGGAGGAACAGCTGGGCGAACCGGCTTGGGTTGCTGAAGCCGTGCTCGGCGGCGATCCTGGTCAGCGACTGCGCCTGGTCGATGCGCAATATCTCCGCCCGCGCCGCCTCGAGCCGGATGCGCTGCAGTGCCGCCATCGGCGTCGTGCCACGGAAACGGCGAAACGCCAGCTGCAGCGAGCGAACACTGCACCCTCCGGCATTGGCGACCGCCTCGATCGTCAGCGGCTCGCGGGCATTGGCCCGCATGAACTCCTCGGCCCGCTTGACATTGGCCGGCGCGGCGGCAGTCCGCTGCCGCAATAACCGTTCCGAGTGGCTGTGCGGCAGGCCGAGCAGCAGGCTGAGCGCGAGGTGCTCCTCAAAGCTCTGAATGGCGACTTCGTTGGTCAGCAGCGAGTCAGAGTGGTCCAACTCGGTAAACAGCAAGCCGAGCATTCGCCGGATCGTGGCGCCGGCGCCACGTGTCGCGTCGAACACCGGCTGGAATGCGACGGATCCGGCCTGCTCTCCACCCAACAGAGCTTCTAGTTTGTGGCGGAGAAGCCCGGCCGGCAGCGTAAGCATAAGCCGGCTGTCGCCGTCGCTCGACACGGCTTGGAAATTGGGCTCGTCGCTATAGACGGCGCCTACCGACGGGTCGGCTATCGCCGGCTCGCCGCCGGGAAGGATAAACCGGGCCCCGCCCCGCTCGAACATGACAATCCGAACGACGTCCACCGCCAGCAGCCGGATCGTGAGTTGCATCGCCAGGCTGTCGGTTATGCGATGCGCGCGCAGCCTGCCGAGGTTTGCGATCGAATATTCCGTGCGATAGTTTTCCGGTTCGATGCGGAAGCGCCGCTGGTCAACCGGCGCCCACTCACGGGAGTTGACGAACCCCCGTTTGTCGACGACCGCCTTCTCCCAAGACGGGAGGAGATCCCAGGAGATGGGCGTAATTAATTTCGGGTCGCGCACCTCAAGATCGGTAAACCGGCTGGGCATGCGGGATTTAACCCTCTTTCGCCTCCCTGGAGTGTTATAGTCTTACGGTTTTGCGGGGGTCGAGCGGAGCCGCTGGCATCTGCCAATTTGCCGCGAGCCCGCCGTCGCCGTGCGCGGGAAGGCGTCGGGTTGTCCGCCTCGGTTGATGAATTCCGTCACGGGAACGATACGGTGCGGCCCCGATGGCGAGGACGACCCGATGCCAGCGATGATCCGCAGTTCGGCCGTGCTCGGCGTTGTCGGTGATGCCCTCAGCGCAGCCGGCCACGCGCTCAAGGATCCGGGTTAAGTCTCCAACGGCTCCGGTTCGTCGCCGGCCAGCGCCTCCTGCTCGGCCATCGGCAGGCGGGAGCGGGCCCGGCGGACCGCGTCCTCGAGCTCGTCGAGCGTGCACAAGCCAAGCCCCACCGGATGGCGCGGCTTGATGTTCGGGCTGTTCCAGTGGGTGCGGTCGCGGACCGCCGCGATCGTCGGCTTGGTCGTGCCGATCAGCCGCGAAATCTGCGCGTCCGACAATTCCGGGTGGGTCCGCAACAAAAACGCGATCGCGTCGGGCTTGTCCTGCCGCTTGGCGATCGGGGTGTAGCGCGGGCCTTTGTGCTTGACGACCTGCGGCGGCATCGCCTGCGGCGACAACGCTAGCCGGGCGTCCGGGTCGTCCTGGCAGCGCGCGATTTCCTCGGCCGTGGTCTGGCCGTTCGCCACCGGGTCGAGCCCTTGCATCTGGTTCGCCACCTCGCCATCGGCGATCGCCTGGATTTCGAGCGGGTGGAGACCGCAGAAATCCGCGATCTGCTCAAAGGTTAAGGAGGTGTTGTCGACCAGCCACACGGCGGTCGCCTTGGGCATCAACGGTGCAGGCATGACAAATCCCGGTTTGTGCTGCGCGGCGGAGCCGCTTTTGCGGCGCGCTGCGGCGCAAATATCTTGCACAATATATAATGCCCCGATCTGCGGAAGACACCAGACCGGAGCGGCAGATGATCGACGAATCCGAGCTCGAACCGCCTCGCAAGCCGACCGCCCCCAGGGATCTGAGCCTCCTGGGCATTTCAGAGCTCGAAGCCTACATCGCCGAGCTCGAAGCCGAGATCGCCCGCACCCGGGTCGAGATCGCCGCAAAGCGCGGGCAACGGCAGGGCGCCGAGGCGCTGTTCAAGCGCTGAGCCGGGGTCAAGGTTGAGCTGGCGCGCCCGCGGCCGGAATGGCCCGGCTCAGGCGCGCACCGCCTCCGCCGGCGGCAGGTGATGCTTGCCGAGCGGGACCACGGTGCTTGCCTGCGGCCCTCGCGCGCTCTCGGCGTCCTGTGCGACAAAACGCACTTCGTCGCCGACGGTAAGCTTGCCGAAACCGCCATTGGCGACGCTGTTGCGGTGAAAGTAAACCTCGCTGCCGTCGGCCGTCACGATGAAGCCGCAATCCTGCTCGGCGATGAGGCGCGCGACCCGGCCGTGGTCGGGTACGGCGTGCAGCTTCACTTCGCTGCGCCGCTCGCGAACATAGTCGTCGAGCAGCCGCCGCGCGGCGTCGAACGCGTCGCGCACCGCGACGTGGGGATCCTCGTGCGCGCGATGCGCCGCCGGGTCGCGCCCGACGACGATCTCGCGCCCGGGAACGCCGAGGTCGACGCGGACGTGGAACAGGTTGCCCTGCTGATGGCGCGGATGTCGGCATTCGACGACGACGCGACAGGATATGAGGCGCTCGAAAGAGCGCTCGAGCTCCTCGGCGCGGCCGCGGATGCGCGCCCCGATCGCCTCGGAGCTGCCCATGTGGCGAAACGTGACCTGAAGCGGGACCTGCATCGAATTTCCCTCCTGCGGCAATGCCGGGCATATCAATGCAAACGCCGCAGCGCCACCGGAGGTCTTCGGCACGCAATATTCGTCGTGTCGACCGCCCCGCTACGACAGGCCGATCTCGCCTTCGACCACGTGCTCGAGGCCGATTTCCGGGACCGACAGGGTGACGCGCGGCCTCAGCACGACGCCCTCGGCAAGGGTTCCCTGGGCCTCGGCATCGCGCACCGCCCGTTCGATCTCGCGCTGCGAGGTCACCCCGACGACCTTTAGAAACTGACGGATGTCCATGTTGAAGCGCTCTTCGTCCACGCCCGGCCTCCCTTGCGATCGCTGCAACCCCGTTGCGCCGCAGCTTTGCCTGAAGTAGACCGCGCGGCCGCGTCCCGCAACCGCCGGCCGACCCGAACCTTACCCCTCCCGATGCCATCCTCTGCGACCAAGCCCCGATGACGGCGGCCGACGCCGGCGACATGCCGCCCCCGCAAGGGCCGCCCGCACGTCCGTCCGCGCAAGGGCCGATGGCGCTCTACCGCGCCTTGCGGCAAGAGGGGCGGCTCGAACCCGATCCGGCGCAGCACCTCGCGGTCGAGCGGCTGCAGAGCCTGCATCGCGCGCTCATTGACTATCGCCCGGAACACGGGGTGCGCGGCTGGCTCGCGCGCTTTGGGCTCGGCGAGAACCACGGCGCGCACGCGCCGGTGGGGCTCTATCTGTGCGGACCGGTCGGGCGTGGCAAATCGATGCTGATGGACCTGTTCTTCGCGGTCGCCCCGGGCGATTGCAAGCGGCGGGTGCATTTCCATGCCTTCATGCTCGAAATGCACGATCGCATCGAGCAGGAGCGGCGGGACCGCACCCGGGAGCCGATCGCCAAGGTGGCGGCCGACATCGCCCGCGAGGCGGTGCTGTTGTGCTTCGACGAGTTCCAGGTGGACAACATCGCCGACGCGATGATCCTCGAGCGCCTGTTCCGGGCATTGTTCGACGCCGGGATCGTCGTCGTCGCGACCTCGAACCGCGCGCCGGACGAACTCTACGAGCACGGGTTGCATCGCGACCGCTTTCTGTCGTTTATCGAGCTGCTGAAAACCAAGCTGTACGTGCTCGAGCTCGACAGCGGCCGTGATTACCGGCTCGCCCGGCTGGTCGGGAGGCCGGTGTACTACACGCCGTCGGACGCGGCGACGCACCAGGCGTTGGAGGCGACTTTTACCGAATTGACCGACGGCGCCGCCGCCGAGCGCGCCAGCATCACGGTCAAGGGCCGCGCCTTGGCCGTGCCGCGCGCGGCGCGCAACGTTGCGTGGTTCGGCTTTGCCGACCTCTGCGCGCAGCCGCTCGGCGCCGCCGATTACCTGGCGCTGGCCGAGCGCTATGCCGCAATCATCGTCGAGGGCATCCCGCGGCTTGCACCCGAAGAGCGCAACGAGGCGCGCCGCTTCAGCATCTTGGTGGACACGCTCTACGAGGCGCGTACCTTGCTCGTCGCCTCGGCCGCAGTCCCGCCCGGCGAAATCTACCGCGCCGGCGACGGCACCTTCGAATTCCAGCGCACCGTCTCGCGCCTCATCGAAATGCAAAGCGCCGACTACATCGCCCGCCGCCCCCGCCGCTGAGCGGTGCCCGTTGCGCCCAACCGCGCCGTCGCTTTCAGATCTCGACCTCGGCGCCGAGCTCGACGACCTGGTCGGGCGGGAGGCGGAAGAAGTCGGTGGGGCGAGTCGCCATTCGGCTAAAGAAGGCATAGAGGTGCTCACGCCAGCGCGCCATCCCCCGCCGCGCCGTCGACTTGACGGCCCGCTCGACCTTGACATTTGCTCGCCCGACAAAGAACGAGATTTTTTCGAAGTCGAGATCGAATCCCGCGATTTGCGCGCGACGCAGTTCGCGCGGCACGTTTGGCGTCTGCGCGAAGCCGAAATGCGCCTCGATCTGCCAGAAGCCGTGGCCGAGCTCTGTCGCCTTGATGCGGTCGGGGCCGGCCACCCGCGGGATGTTTTCGGTCGCGACGTGGACGAGCAGAACAGTGCGGTGCAGCACCTTGTTGTGCCTGAGGTTTTGCAGGAGTGTCGGCGGCACGTGCTGGGTGTGGGTGCTGAGAAACACCGCCGCGCCCGAGACGCGGGCCTCGGGCGCCGCCTCGCAGCCCGCGAGGAAGTCGGCGAACGACATCGCCTCGCTCTCGACCCGCTCCACCACGAGACGGCGGCCGGTGCGCCAGGTGGTCATGATCGTGAACATGACGACCCCGATCGCCAGCGGGAACCACCCGCCAGTCGGGATCTTCATCGAGTTCGAGCTGAACAACGCCAGGTCGACGGTCATGATCGGCGCTAGCACGGCGACGATCGCCGGCCACCGCCAGCGCCACACGCCGCGCATGACGGCGCCGATCAGCACCGTCGTCAGGGTCATCGTGCCGGTGACCGCAAAGCCGTAAGCCGAGGCGAGCGCGCTCGAGCTGCGGAACCCCAGCACCAGCGCCAGCACTGCCACAAGCAGCAGCCAGTTGATCTGCGGGATGTAGATTTGGCCGCGCGCCTCGGCCGAGGTCTGGAAAACGTCGAGCTGCGGCAACAGGCCAAGCTGCATCGCCTGGCGCGACAATGAGAACGAGCCGGAGATCACCGCCTGCGAGGCGATGACCGTCGCCGCCGTCGACAGCAGCACCAGCGGGATCAGCCCCCAGCCCGGCAGCATGCGGAAGAACGGGTTCTCGATCGCGGTCTTGTCGCCGAGCAGCAGGGCGCCCTGCCCGAAATAATTGAGGACGAGCGCCGGCAGCACCAGCGCGAACCATGCAACCCGGATCGGGAACCGGCCGAAATGGCCCATGTCGGCGTAGAGCGCTTCGCCGCCGGTGATCGCGAGCGACACGGCGCCGAGCACGATAAAGCCGCGCAGCGGCGCGGTCGCAAACACCCTGACGGCGTGCGCCGGGTTCAGCGCCGCCAACACCCGCGGCGCCTCGGCAATCTGGATCAGCCCGTCGACCGCGATCACCGCGAACCACACCAGCATCACCGGGCCGAACAGGTGCCCGACGGCGCTTGTGCCGCGCTTTTGCACAAGAAATAGCGCCACCAGCACCGCGACCGCGATCGGCACCACAAACCGGGTCATTGCCGGGGTCCCGACGCCGATCCCTTCGACCGCGCTCAGCACCGAAATCGCCGGCGTGATCATGCTGTCGCCGTAAAACAGCGCGGCGCCGCCGATCGCAAGAAGGACGAGACTAGTGCGACCGCCGCTGCTGCGCGCCGCCTCCTGGGCGAGCGCCAGCAAAGCCAGAATCCCGCCTTCGCCCTGGTTGTCGGCGCGCATGATCAACAGAACGTATTTGACGGCGACGACGAGGATCAGCGCCCAAACGATCAGCGACAGGACGCCGAGCACGTTTTCCGGCGTCAGCGCCACCCCGTGCTCGGGGTTGAAACACTCGCGGAAGGTGTAGACCGGGCTTGTCCCGATATCCCCGAACACGATGCCGAGCGCCGCGAGCGACAGCCCGGCGAGGCCGGCGGCGGGCGCCGGGCCGTCAAGCTCCTCGTCGGCGGTTGGCGCCGCGTGCCCGGCCGGAATGACCTCGGTCGCAGACCCGGCATTGCCGATGCGGTCCGCCATGCGGTTCTCCTCATTGCGGGCGCCGGCTCGTTCGACCGCCCATCGACCAAGGGGGTCGCGGGAGCGCCGCGACAAGCGAGGCCGGCGCCGATTGTCGCCCTGCGATGCTGCTCAACGAGATACACCCTTTTCGGGCGGATGTTCCTCATGCTGGCGATCGGCAAGCGGCACTGCGCGGCAACGGCCCCGGAGGCAGGCGTGCTGCCCGGCCGGTTTCCGACAAACACGAGCCGAGGTGCCGCCTCCCGTCGCCTTGCCTTGCACGCCCGTCGCCTTGCCCGCCCGCGGGATTCGCGCTAAGACGCGCACTGCTCCGCGCCCGGCACCCGGCGCCGCACTAACGAGGCATTCCATGGCACGCAACAAGATCGCGCTGGTCGGCGCCGGGCAGGTCGGCGGCACCATCGCACTGCTCGCCGGGCTCAAGGAATTGGGCGACATCACCCTCCTCGACATCGTCGAGGGCGTGCCGCAGGGCAAGGCGCTCGACATCGTCGAAGGCTCGACGATCGAGGGCTACGACGCAATCGTCAAAGGCTCGAACGACTACGCCGATATCGACGGTGCCGATGTCGTCGTCGTCACCGCCGGCATCGCGCGCCGGCCCGGCATGAGCCGCGACGATCTGATCGGCACCAACGCCAAGGTCATCTCGACCGTCGGCCAGGCGATCAAAAAGCATTGCCCCGATGCCTTTGTCATCACCATCACCAATCCACTCGACGTGATGGTGTGGGTCATGCGCGAGGCCTGCGGATTGCCGGCGCATCGGGTCGTCGGCATGGCGGGCGTGCTCGACAGCGCCCGTTTTCGCTATTTCCTCGCCGAGGAGCTGAAGGTCTCGGTCGAGGATGTCAGCGCCTTTGTCTTGGGCGGCCATGGCGACATGATGGTGCCGCTGGTGCGCTATTCGACGGTTGCCGGCATCCCGTTGCCCGACCTCGTGAAGATGGGGTGGACGACACAGCAGCGGCTCGACAAGATCGTCCAGCGGACCCGCGACGGCGGCGCCGAGATCGTCGGCCTGCTGAAAACAGGCTCGGCGTTTTACGCGCCGGCGAGCTCGGCGATCGCGATGGTCGAAGCCTATTTGCGCGACAAAAAGCGCGTCTTGCCATGCGCCGCGTGGCTCACCGGCGAGTACGGGGTCAAGGACCTTTATGTCGGTGTGCCGGTCGTGATCGGCGCCGGCGGCGTCGAACGCATCGTCGAAATCGAGCTGAACCACGAGGAGAGGGCCGAATTCGACCGGTCGGTCGGTGCGGTCCGCGATCTTGTCGAGGTCGTCAAAAAGATGCCGATGGCGGGCTGATCCCGGTGTCCATGGGTTCCGGGCTCGCGGCAGTGCCGCGCCCCGGCCTGATCCCGCGGGTGCGCGCCAACCCCGAGATCGCTTCCCGTGTTCAAGCCAGGGGCAGGCTTTGGTTCGCCCGGACGCCGCCGCGCAAGGCCACCATGGCGGTGGCCAACAAAATCGCCCGCGTCGCTCGGGCACTGCTCGCCAGACGAACCACCTACCGCGCCCCGCTGCCGCTCGAAACCGCCCAGCCGGCTTGACCGCAGCGGCCGCCGCCACAACCGCACACCACCACCAGCCAACCCCATGCGAGGGCGATGGATCGTGACGAGCACCGAGCGGGCGAACCGAGGTCCGGGCCACCCCGTCATGTCATTGAGCTTCGACCTCGTCGGTATGATTACGGGAGCCGGTCCGCGGACCTCATCAGGGCCAGCGGCCACAGGCGCCGCACCGGCAGGCCGGACACATGACCGCGCCCGAGCCGACCTGCCCATCCGCTCTTTTCCCGTTCCACCGCAGGAGCCGCCCTCACAGGACATTTTGCGGAATTGTTGCCCATGCAGGGTCGCGGGAGTTACGCGCAACACCGCGACGACCCGCTCGCCACTCCCGGTCGGCCGCTGAGTTCCGAGATGCGCAACGTCCTGACCATCTTCCGGCGCGAGTTCGTCAGCTATTTTACCACCCCGCTCGCCTATGTGTTCATCGTCATATTTCTGGTGATGGCGGGGATGCTGACCTATTTCGTCGGCAATTTCTTTGACCGCGGACAGGCCGACCTGCAGCCGTTTTTCGCGTTTCATCCGTGGCTCTACCTAGTGCTGATCCCGGCCTTGTCGATGCGGCTGTGGGCGGAGGAGCGCCGTTCGGGGACGATCGAGCTGTTCCTGACCTTGCCGATCCGCATGACCGCGGCGGTCGTCGGAAAATTCCTCGCTGCGTGGTGCTTTGCCGGGATCGCGCTGGCGCTGACCTTCCCGTTTTGGCTGACCGTCAATTTTCTCGGCCACCCCGACAACGGCGTGATCCTGGCGAGCTACATCGGCAGCTGGCTGATGGCCGGCGCATTGCTCGCGGTCGGCGCCTTTGTCTCGGCGGCGACCAAGAACCAGGTCATCGCTTTTGTCGTGACCGCGGCGCTCGCGTTTGTCTTCACCGCGGCCGGCTCGCCGGCGGTGATCGGCGTCTTGCAGGGCTGGGCGCCCGAGTGGCTGATCCAAGCCTTCGCACAAACCAGCTTTCTCAGCCATTTCAGCGCCATCACCCGCGGCGTCATCGACCTGCGCGATGTCGCCTATTTCGTGTCGGTCATGGTCGCGTTCCTGTTCGCCAACGCGATCCTCGTCGACCTCGAAAAAGCCGAATGAGCATGACCCCTGCCGAACCCGCCCGCGGTTTTTTCGCCTCCCGGCGTGCTGTGGCCGTCGCGGCGCTTGTCTGCATCGCGCTGCTCTTGATCGCGGCGAACATCGTCATCGGCCGTTTTTTCACGGCGCGGATCGATCTGACCGCCGAGCATCTCTACACCTTGTCGCCGGGGACCCGGCACACTCTCGCCAAGATCGCCGAGCCGATCACCCTGCGCTTGTACTACTCGAACCGGCTGGGCGACGAGGTCCCCGCCTATGGGGTCTACGCCCAGCGCGTGCGCGAACTGCTCGACCAGTACGTCGCCGCCGCCAATGGCAGGATACGGCTCGAAACCTACAACCCGCAGCCCTTTTCCGATGTCGAGGATCGCGCGGTCGCGTTCGGGCTCCAGGCGGTGCCGCTCGACAGCGAGGGCGACCAGGTCTATTTCGGGCTCGCCGCGACCAACTCGACCGACGACCAGCAGGTCATCCCGTTCTTCCAGCCCGAGCGCGAGCGCTTTCTCGAATACGATCTGACCAAGCTCGTCCACAGCCTGGCGTTTCCGAAGAAAACCGTGGTGGGGTTGATCAGCACCTTGCCGCTCGAAGGCGACATGATGGCGATGATGCGAGGCCGTCCGGCCGAGCCGATGGCCATCATGGAGCAATTGCAGCAGCTCGATACGGTCAAGCCGCTGGCCGCCAACATCGATGCGATCCCGCCCGACGTCGATGTGCTGATGCTCGTGCATCCGCAAAGCTTGTCGGATAAGACGCTCTTTGCGATCGACCAGTTCGTCCTGAAAGGCGGCAAGGCGCTCATCTTTGTCGATCCGCTTTCGGAGTTGCAGGCCTCGCATCCGAGCCAGCTCAATCCGCCCGGCTCACCGACCGCGAGCAACCTCGAACGGCTGTTCAAATCCTGGGGCTTCGAGGTGCCGGCGAATACGGTCGCCGGCGATCGCCGCGACGCGCAACGGGTTGGCGTGCCGGGCTCGCGCAGCGGAACGCGGCCGCTCGACTATGTCGCCTGGTTGAACCTCAAGACCGACAACCTCAATCGCAACGACATGATAACGGCCGATCTGAGCCACGTGATGATGGCTACCCCCGGGATCATCGAGCCGATCGAGGGCGCCAAGACGACGATCGAGCCGCTGATCACGACATCGCCCGACTCGATGAAGATCCCGGCCGAAAAACTGAGGGGTTTGCCCGATGTCGCGGGCCTGCTCGCCGAGTTCAAACCGGACGACAAGCGCTACATATTGGCCGCCCACGTCACCGGCACGGCGGAAAGCGCCTTTCCCGACGGCCCGCCAAAGCCGCCGGAGCCAGCCAAGCCGGAGACCAAGGAGGGCGACACGGCACCGCCGGCGCCGGAGGCCGCGGCGCCTGCAGCCGAGTGGCTGAAGCAATCGGCCAAACCGATCAATATCGTCTCGGTCGCCGAT
>DATMLF010000157.1:0-5065 GCA_035570595.1 Allostellaceae bacterium | reverse complement strand
GCGGTCGATTTCGAGCGGGTCAATTCGGGCGCCGTGCGGCTCGTGCTCGGCGCGGTCAACCTGGCGAGCGGCGCCGAGACGTTTTTCGACAACGACCGGCACGTGCTCGACCTCGACCATGTGATGGCGGGAACCCCGCTGGCGGGCCTGCCGCCGGTCGCGATCGACGGGCGGCTTTTTGGCGGCGGTGCGATTTCGGTGTCGGCGCTCGACGAGGCCCGGCCCGCCGACACGCTGTGCTTCGCGATCGACGGCTACGATCCGCTGCCCGGCGGCGCGGGCGGCGTCAGCCGGTCGGCGCGGGAAGTCGCCGCACTGCGGCGCACCCATGATCTGCGCCGCATGATCGCGCTGCTGGGAGAGCGCGTGCCGCCGGCGTTTCGCGGCGATGTCGACATTCGCCGCTGCCTCGCCGAGGCGAGCGACGCGACGATGACGATCCTGCACCTCGTCCACGAGGGCAGCGCCGACAACCTTGCCGCCAAGATGGCGGATTTCTCCTCTGCCGCGGTGACGGGGCGGTGGAATGCCGGCGAAAGCGACATCGCGGTCAGCCTTGCTCACCCGCTCCTGCTGGCGCCGCCGCCCCGGCTTTCCGGGGTGGTCGTCCATGAGGTGCGCGGCGGCGTTGTCGCCCCGCAACGCTAAGTTCGCCTGCCTGCGCCACAGGCAGCGCGGTCGGATTGCCCACCGATAACGCAGATTTAAGCGCCGGCCAAGGAACAACCTGGGAACGCAAGCCCACGCTCATCGGTGGTGCAAGCGTCGCGTCAATCTCCTTGCCTAAACGCTTGTCAATACAAATATACGGTTGAACTAGAAGGACTTTTGCGATGGGATGCACTCGCCTGAGGATCGATCGAAACGGAGCGCCGTTTCGATTTATAGGACAGGTCGGGCAATGGCAGCCCGCGCACACGAACGAGGACATATGCTTTACGACGCCTACCAGGCCCAAAACGACATATTCGGTCCGATCCGGCTGATCGCCGGGACCGCCAGTGAGTGGCTCGGCCAGTCCTGGCTGCCGATCGGGGACATGCCGTTTGTCCGCGGCGCCGCCGCCGCGATGGAGCTGCTGTCGCACGCCGCGCTGTCGCACGAGCGGCCCGACTTCCGCATCAAGAGCGTGCTTGTCGACGGCGCGCCGGTCGCCGTCAGCGAAGAGGTCGTGGCCTCACACCCGTTCTGCAACCTCTTGCATTTCCGCAAGGAGTCGAACCGCGACGAGCCGACCGTGCTGGTCGTGGCGCCGCTTTCGGGCCATTTCGCGACCCTGCTGCGCGGCACCGTCGAGAGCCTGCTCGCCGACCACAACGTCTACCTGACCGACTGGAAAAACGCGCGTGACGTGCCGCTGCTCTACGGGCGGTTCGATCTCGACGACTTTGTGGAGCTGGTCATCCGCTTTGTCCGGCTGCTCGGCCCGCGCACCCATGTCATGGCGGTGTGCCAGCCCTCGGTGCCGGTCTTGGCCGCGGTGTCGCTGCTCGCCGCCGACGACGACCCGTGCCAGCCCTCCTCGATGATCCTGATGGGCGGCCCGATCGACACCCGCGCGAACCCGACCGCGGTCAACCGCTTTGCCAAGGCGCATTCGCTCGGCTGGTTCGAGCGCACCGTCATCACCTCGGTTCCGGCGCGCTATCCCGGCGCGTTCCGCCGGGTCTATCCGGGATTTTTGCAGCTCGCAGGCTTTCTCAGCATGAACTTCGACCGGCACGTCTCGGCGCATTGGACGATGTTCCGCGACCTCGCCCGCGGCAGCGGCGAGAGTGTTGCCGCAACCCGCGCCTTTTACGACGAATACACCGCGGTCATGGACCTGCCGGCCGATTTCTACCTGCAGACGGTCGAGCGGGTGTTCCACCGCCACGACTTGGCGCTCGGGCAATTCCGGGTCCGTGGCCGCCTCGTTGACCCGGCGGCGATCGAGCGCACCGCGCTGATGACGGTCGAAGGCGAGCGCGACGACGTTTGCGGCCCGGGCCAGACCGTCGCCGCGCAAACCCTCTGCATGAACATCCCGCCCGCCAAAAAGACCCACCACCTCCAGCTCAAGGTCGGCCATTACGGTGTCTTCCACGGCCGTCGCTGGCAGACCGAAACCTATCCCAAGGTCAAGTTGTTCATCCGGGCCCTGGCCTAGCCGCCGGCTCCTCCGATCGTGCCGGGTCCGCGTTCAAGCGGCGTCTATGCCGCGCGATTGGATCGGGTTCGGGGGCGACGACGATAATCCTAAGGTGCGTGCGGCGGCGAAGCCCTGCCGAAAAAGATACGTCGCATTCCGCACGAACTCGGCCATTATGGCGCTTTCCACGGGGCGGCCGGCGGATCGCGAACGATCCGAGGTCAAGCCGCTGATCGCGATGCAGGCTGACCCGCGGCAAGCCTACCCGCTGGCCGACGACGCCGGGGCGCTGGGCGAAAGGGAGGGGGGAGAAGAATGGCTATAGGCGGCAAGGTCGTGATCACCTGCGCGGTGACGGGCTCGATCCACACCCCGACGATGAGCCCCTATCTGCCGCTGACCCCGGACGAGATCGCCCGCGACGCGATTGCCGCGGCCGAGGCCGGGGCGGCGATCCTGCACCTGCATGCCCGCGACCCGAAAGACGGCCGCCCGACCCCCGACCCCGGCGTCTTCATGCAGTTCCTGCCGCGGATCAAGCAGGCGACGAGCGCCGTCGTCAACATCACCACCGGCGGCGGTCACGGCATGTCGTTGGAGGAGCGGCTAGCCGCCCCGCTGCGCGCCCGGCCCGAGATGTGCTCCTTGAACATGGGCTCGATGAACTTCGGGCTCTACCCGATGCTCTCCCGCTACAAGGACTGGAAACATCCGTGGGAGACCCAGCATCTCGAAATGACCCGCGATTTTATCTTTCGCAATACTTTCGCCGACATTGAACGAATCCTGAAGGACCTAGGCGAGGGCTGCGGCACAAGGTTCGAGTTCGAATGCTACGATGTCGGCCATCTCTACAACCTGGCACACTTTCTCGATCGCGGCCTGGTCGAGCCGCCTCTGTTCGTGCAGACGATCTTTGGCATCCTGGGGGGTATCGGCGCCGACCCCGACAACCTCGTCCACATGAAGCACATCGCCGACAAATTGTTTGGCGACAATTACGCCTGGTCGATTCTCGCGGCCGGCCGACACCAGCTGCCGCTCGTGACGATGGGTGCCATCATGGGCGGCAATGTTCGGGTCGGGCTCGAGGACTCGCTGTGGATCGGCCGCGGCAAGCTCGCTACCAGCAACGCCGACCAGGTCAGCCGCATTCGCGCGATCGTCGAGAACCTGTCGCTCGAAATCGCGAGCCCCGACGAGGCGCGCGCGATGCTGGCGCTGAAGGGCGGCGACGACGTCGGTTTCTGATTTGTGGCGATGATCGGTCCGGACCCGCCCTCACCCGCCTCGCTGCGCTCAGCCCCCTCTCCCGCATTGCGGGAGAGGGGGGATCCAGCGCGAAGCGATGGCTGGGTGACGGCTGCTCGAAGAGGCGATTTATGATCGACAAGCGGGTGCGCGATCTCACCGCGGCAGTCGCCGGGATCATGGACGGGTCCGTCGTCCTGTGCGCCGGTTTCGGCGGCGCGGGATTGCCCGACGCACTGTGCGAGGCGGTGATCGAGCAGGGCGCGCGCGACCTGACCGTCGTCGCCAACAATGCCGGCACCGGGCGCAGCGGGCTCGCGGCATTGATGGCCGCCGGCCGCGTGCGCAAAATCATGTGCTCGTTTCCGCGCAGCGCCGGCAGCGTGGTATTCGAGGAGCTCTACGCCGCCGGCCGGATCGAGCTCGAGCTGTTGCCGCAAGGAACCCTGAGCGAGCGCATGCGCTGCGCCGCCGCCGGGCTCGGCGGCTATTATTCGCCGGTCTCGGTCGGGACGCGCCTCGCCGAGGGTAAGGAGCATCGCGAGATCGACGGCCGCATGTACGTGCTCGAAAAGCCGCTGAAGGGCGACGTGGCGCTGCTCGCCGCCGACCGCGCCGACCGCTGGGGCAACCTCACCTACCGAAAATCCGCGCGCAATTTCAACCCGACGATGGCGATGGCGGCCGACCTCGCGATCGTCCAGGTCCGCCGCGTCGTCGAATTGGGCGAGCTCGACCCGGAGATGATCGTCACCCCCGGCATTTTCGTCGACCGGGTCGTCCAGGTCGCGTTCTAGGTATTCACAGTGAGGCGCCGAGACAGCGAGGGCCCAATCTCTATCAGACTAAGGTCCATTACCTCCTAAGGTCCATTACCTCGCCCCGCCTGCGGGGAGAGGTCGAAATCCGCGGATCGGCGGATTTCGGGTGAGGGGCAAGCGTCCGCCGCGTTACACTGCGAGCGCCCCTCACCCTGACCTCTCCCCGCAAGCGGGGCGAGGGAGAGGAAGGCGAGGCTCGACCGAACTGCCGAACTGACTTAGAGGGCACCGATGCCATTGAAACGTCGCCAAATCGCGTGGCGGGCCGCCCAGGACCTCGTCGACGGCGCCTATGTCAACCTCGGGATCGGTCTGCCGACCCTGGTGTCGGACTTCATTCCAGCCGACCGCGAAATTGTCCTGCACAGCGAGAACGGCATTCTCGGCGTGGGTCCCGCGCCCGGCGCCAACGAGGCCGACCCCGACCTGATCAACGCCGGCAAGCAGCCGGTCACCTTGGTGACCGGCGGCAGCTATGTCCACCACACCGACTCGTTTCTGATGATCCGCGGCGGTCATCTCGACCTGGCGCTGCTCGGCGCGTTCGAGGTCGCCGAAAACGGCGATCTCGCCAACTGGACGACCGACGACCCCGGTTTCCCACCCGGTGTCGGCGGGGCGATGGACCTCGCCGTTGGTGCCAAGGAAATCCGCGTCCTCGTCGAGCACACCACCAAGTCGGGCATGCCGCGCATCCGCCGCCGCTGCGAATACCCGCTGACCGCGGCCGCCGCAGTGCGCCGCATCTACACCGACCTCGCGGTCATCGACGTGACCCCTGACGGTCTCGTCGTCCGCGAGATTGCCGAGGACATCGACTTCGCCGCGCTGCAGTCGAAGACCGAGGCGGCGCTGCGCCCCG
>DATMLF010000156.1:0-9732 GCA_035570595.1 Allostellaceae bacterium | reverse complement strand
GGAACCGGCACGGGTGGCGGAATCGGCACGGGCGGCGGCACCGGCAGTAACGGAACCGGCAGCGGCCAAATCGGCATGGGCACGGGTGGCGGAACCGGCACCGGCGGCGGAACCGGCACGGGCGGCGGCACCGGCGGCGGCACCGGCACGGGCGGCGGCACCGGCACGGGCACGGGCGGCGGCACCGGCACGGGCGGCGCGCCGGTCACCGCCAGCGGTCTCGCCGGCGGCTATTACAACACCGGGACCCAGGGAGCCGCCACGGGCTTTGCCGGCACGCTCTCGCCCTATGCCGGCGCCAACGCGGTCAACGGCGCGTTCACCGCGACCGGCGCGTTTGGAAAGATCGCGTTCCCGCTGGTCGCGGGCACGGCGAGCCTGCCGGCCTCGGGCGCCGGCACGGCGAGCCCGCTCGGCCCGGTCACCGGAACCACGTTTGTGGCACCCGACAACAGCTTTTTTTATGCCGACCTGACGCCGGTCAACCAGCCGTCGCAGCGCGAGTTCATTTACGGCGGGACGCCGGTCAATGCCGCGTTCTTTCAAAAGACCGCGACGACCCCGAGCTATCTCGCGTTCACCGTCCAGCCGGACGCGGCGCTGCAATCAGGCATCCCGTTCATCCGCCTGCCGACCGGCGGGTCGCTCGCCGGCTCGGCCACGGTCTCGCCGCTCATTCTCGCAACCCCGCTCGCCGCGACCTTCGCGAACGCCAGCGGCGGGACCAAGGCGCTGCAGGCGAGCCTCGCGGTGGTCGGGTCGCAGGCCGGCCAAAGCTCGGTCATCGTCGTGCTCGTCGGCAATGTCGTCCCGTCGCCGACCGGCGCGGGTCAGCCGCTCCTGAACGGCGTCATCCACGGCAGCTATCTGGCAAGTGCGGCGGCCCAGCCGATCCGCATCTTCTCCCCGTACGTGACGCCGGCCGACGCGAACGCCAACAGCTTCTACGGCGCGGCCGGCGTCTCGGGCCTGGTGCTGACGAACGGCAACTGCTGCCAGCCGGGAGCCCAGGCGGCCGAGACCAACACGTTGAGCCAAGCCCTCGGCAGCTACCAGTTCGCGCAGCCGGCGACCACGACGACGGTGCCGTCGACCGTGTCGGGTGCCGCGCAAACCACCCGCGAGTTGACCGGGTATTTCGGCGGGGTCATGACCAAGGAGCCGCAACCCGGCAATACCGCGAGCCCGATCCCCTACGCGCTCGCCGGCTCGGCCACGATCAGCACCAACGCCGCCAATCTGCAGGTCACGGCGAAACTGTCCGGCAGCGACCCGTTCGCCGCCTCCAGCAACAGCGGCATCCGCTCGGTCGACCTCGGCTACGGGTCGCTCGCCACCGGCGCCACCAACGCCCGCACCGCCTTTATCAACAACAACCTGTTCGCGGTGATGGAAAACCCGGCGACGCCGTCGACGGTCAACGGCGTGACCGTGCCGGTCACCGACGGCAACACCGGCGCCAACATCTATCTCGTGACCCAGGCGGCGGCGCCGCCCCCGGCCTCGCTGCTGCCGAACGGCCTGTGCAGCGCCTGCCAATACCTGCAATGGGGCTATTGGGGCGGCGAGCTCGACACCCCGGCCGGCGGCAACACCCCGGCGCGCACCGATGTCGGGCACATCAACTTCTGGGTCGCGGGGACGCCGGCGACCTCGATCGGCGACATTTCCGGCTTGCGCGCGACCAACTTTGCCGGGACCTACAACGGCAACCTGATCGGCACCGTCGTCAACAACGGCGCGCAATACCTCGCCTCCGGCGGGCTGCAGGCGACCTATCAGTTCGGCACCCAGACGGGCTCGTTCACCGTCAGCAACTATGACAAGCTGCCGACCTTCACGCTCAATGGCACGGCGCCTCTGAACGGGTCGAAATACACGTTTGCGTTCAACAAGAGCGGGATCAGCGGCGCCGTCAACGGCGGGTTTTATGGCCCGATGGCGGCCGAGACCGGCGGCAATTTCGCGTTTACGACCGGCCCCGCCTATTTCACGTCGGGCGTCTTCGCCGCCAAGCGCTGACGGCCAAGCCCGGGAGGGCCGTCCCGCGCAGCAAACGCCCGCCGGGAGGGATCCCCCGGCGGACCCGCCTGCGATTGGGCTTAGTGGGTGTTCGGGATGTTGATGTTGGCGCCGGGTGCCGGTCCGGTGCCGCCCTGCGAATAGGGGTGGGCGGCCGTCGTGTCGCCGCCGGCGGGCGGGGTGTAGGGTTCGTTGTTCGCCGACACGTTGCTTCCGGGGTTGGGGCCGGCGCCGCTCGTCGAATACGGGTGATAGGCGCGGTTGGAATCCCAGTCAGCCGGCTTTTGGTAGGCTGGTCCAGCGGGAATGCTGACATTGCTGCCGGGGTTGGGAGAGGCGACTTGCGGCGCCGCATAGGCCGGCGGCTGCGCGCTTGCCGGCGCGCCGGCGGGCGGCAGGTTCGCGACACTCTGGGCATGCGCCGAAAGTGCGGCGCCGGCCGCCAACGTCAACCCGAGAAACAATGACTTCGACAAACACGGCATGTTGCAAGCTCCGCTTCTATCGCCATCGATACGCGGAGCGTGGTTTGCGCCCGGCCCCCCATTCACGCAAATGATTGTTCCGCATTGCAAACATGAATTACGTTCACCTTCGCGCCTTCGGCCCAAACCCAAGCGACAGCCGAAGCCGCCGGGCACCCTTATGCGGCGTCGTGCCGCACGGGGCTTGTCCGTATTATCGGATGGTGCCGCGCCCCGCCACGGGCAGCGCCCGAGCGGCCGATCCCTCCGCCCCCGCGGCGAGACCGGCACAGCGACGAGGCTGTCGCGGGTGGCGCTCAGTTCGGCTTTGGCCCTTCGCCGGCGCTGTACGGACGGCGGCTCGGGTCGTTGTCGCTCGCCGTGGGCTGGTAAGGAACGTCGGCGCCCGAGGAATGCGAGCCCGGGCTCGGCCCGATCGAGGTCGAATAGGGATGGTCGGCCTTGTTCGCCGAATAGTCGACGGGCGGCTGATAATGCGGCTCCTTGAAGAACTCCGATCCGCCGGGTTTCGGATAAAAGCTCTGCGTCGAGCCATAGGGCTGACTGACGGCACTTTGCGGCGTCGCGACGGCGCCGCCGTTCGGCGGCAGCGAGGCCACCGACTGGGCCTGCGCCGCCACGCTCGCGCCGACGACAAGCCCAAAGCCCAAAAGGGTTGATTTGACGATACTCCGCATACCAGCATCTCCAAACATCTGCAAAACTGCCGGCCGCAGTCTGGCGGCGGTACGTGCCGCGCGCAAATGATAATGTTGCATCGCACTCATGAACACGCTTCATTTTAGCGCCCTCGACCTGAATTTGCTGCGGGTCTTTGACGCCCTGATCGAAGAGCGCAGCGTGACCCGCGCCGGCGAGCGGCTGGGCCTCACCCAGTCGGCGATCAGCCACGCGCTGAGCCGGTTGCGCTATGTCCTCGACGACGAGCTGTTTGTGCGCGGGCCGGACGGCATGCAGCCGACCCGGCGGGCGGCGGAGATCGCGCCGCGGCTGCGCCAGGGTCTGCTTCAGCTGCAGCTTGCGCTGACCCCGGCCGATTTTGTCCCGGAAGAGAGCGCCCGGCGGTTTACGGTCATCTGCGGCGAGTATGTCGGTGCCGTGTTCATCCCGGCGCTGGTCGCCCGGCTGCGCGCCGCCGCACCATCGGCCGAAATCCGCATCCGGCCGAGCAACATGGGGGTCGCCGAGGCATTGCTCGCCGGCCGGGCCGACCTCGCGATCGGCAGCTTCCGGCGCATCCCCGACTGGTTTGTGTGCGAGCCGCTGTTCGAGGAGACGCGGGTCTGGGTGCTCAGCGAACGCCACCCGGCGGCGTGGCAGGAGCTGACCCTCGAGCGCCTCGCCGCGCTGCCGCACCTGATCATCTCGGCGACCGGCGAGGACGAGCAGGCGATCGCCGGCTACGTCGTTGACCACGGCCTCGAGCGGATGGTCATGCGCAGCGAGGTCGGCCTCTTGCAAGGCGCGCTCGCCGCGCGCGGCCTGACCCGGGCGGTCGGGCTCACCACCCCGCATTTTCTGGCGGCGCTCGCGGTGCTCAGCCATTCCGACATGGCGGCACCGCTGCCGCGGCGTCTCGCGGTCGCCTTCGCCGGCGCCTATCGGCTCAAGCTGTTCGAGCCGCCCTACGCCTCGCCGCCGTTCGGGATCATGGCGCTGTCGCACCGCGAGCACGGCAGCGAGCCGGCGATCCTGTGGCTGCGCGACATGATCCGCCAGGTCGCGGCCGAGCTCTGACCGCCGCCGGGGGGCTCAGGCCGGGGGGTTCAGCCCGGCGACATCAGCGACCAGTACCAGCCGAGGAACTCGCGGTCGAGGTCGCTTTGCCCGGGCGACGCCACGCCGTCGCCGGCCTCCCGCAGCCCGCGAGCCAGCCGGTCGGGGCCGTCCGCCGGCGCCGGCGTGCCTTGCGGCGCCATGCGGATCAGGTTTACGTCGGTCAGCCCGGCTGCTTTCGGGATCACCTGCAGCAGCGCCGCCTGATGCGCCTCGACCATCATGAAGCTCAGCGGCCCGAACGCGACAAGCTCGGCCGCGTCGGGATCGTCGCAAACCAGGTGCGGCGACGCTTTCACGTATTGCAGCGCGAGCTTCCAGTTCCACTCGGTGTTGTAGCGCGCCCGCCGCGTCACCTCGGCCTCGGCGAGCCAATCCGGAACCGCGCCCCGCCCGACCGGCGCGGGGTCGCTCGCCGCGCTCGCCGCCGCGGGCCGCGACAGGTCGACAAACACGAGCCCGTCCTGGACGCATACTGGGTGGCTCTGCAGCCGCAGCCGCGCCGGGTCGATGCGCGCCGACAGGTCGGGCTCGACGAGCAGGCCGTCCGCCGCGTACTCCCAGCCGTGATAAAGGCAAACGAGCCGGTCCGACGGCCCCTGCTCCGCCTCGCAAATCGGGTATCCGGCGTGCAGGCAGAGATTGCGCAGCGCGCGCAGCCGGCCGTCGCTGTCGCGGCTCAGCAGGATCGACCGGGTCGCGGCGTCGACGCGGACAAAGCGGCCGGGCTGGTCGATGCGCGAGTGATGCTCGACCGCGACCCACGGGCGCGCGAACAGCCGCTCGCGCTCGGCCGCGAACACGTCGGCGCCGGTCAACAATTGCGGGTCGACGACAATCGCGTCGTCTCCGCCGAGCCGCTCTCCGATCGCGGCGACGCTGCTGGGAAGGTCCATTGTCGGGGTTCGCCGATTGTTGTCTTGTTGCCTCGGCAGACTGAACCCGAGCCGGGGAAAAGGTCAAAAGATTTGTGCGCGCGCCGTCCCTCGATCTGGTCGGTTCGGCGCCAGGCGGCGCGCGGTCCCGCCCCGTCCAGAAAGGTACGGACCAAAGTGACAGCCGCTCGACGCCGTCAGCGGCTCGGCCGCTCCGCCTCCTGTCAGGCAGTCAGCACTTCGAGCAGGTGGCCGTTCGGGTCGCAAAAATAAAAGCCGCGCCCGCCGTGGCGGTGGTTGATCGTCATGTCGTCGGCCGATCGCGGCCCGCTGCCATAGGCGATGCCCGCGGCCTTGACCCGCTCGAAAATCCCGTCGAACTCGGGCTCGCCGACCTTGAAGGCGTAATGGTGGCGCTCGAACCGCTCCCAGTTGTCAAAGTCGATCGTCAGCTGCTCGTTGATCCGCACCGGCGCGAAATGCGACACCGGGCCGTTGTATTCGAGCCCGAAAATGCGGGCGAAGAACCGCGCGGACGCCTCCTTGTCGTGGGCGGGCACGATCGTGTGGTCGAGATGCATGGCCATCGGGCGCCTCCTTGCCGTCCTTTGATAAAGATGATCCCGGCCGCCGTCCTCGGCAAGCGCCCGCCGCTTCGGTTCAAAGGCTTTGTTCGCTTGGTGAATCTGGCCGCGCCGCCGCGGCGCGGATTGCGCACGCCGGTCGCGACCGCGTCGCCGGTCGTCCTTGGCGTCGGCCGTCGGCGCCGGCTTGCGCCTTGGCGTTTTCCTTGCGCGTCGTTTTCCGCTAAATCCCGCCCATGTCGCTGCTGCGCTCGGTCACGACGGTCGGCTCCTACACGCTGTTGAGCCGGCTGATGGGGTTTGCCCGCGACGTCCTGACAGCGGCGCTGCTTGGCGCCGGGCCGGTGGCGGACGCGTTCTTTGTGGCACAGCGGCTGCCCAATTTGTTCCGCAGCCTGTTCGCCGAGGGTGCGTTCAGCGCCGCCTTTGTCCCGCTGTTCGCCGGCACGATGGCGGTGCGGGGCAAGGCCGCGGCCCGAATCTTCGCCGAGGACGCGCTCGCGGTCCTGCTCGCGGCATTGCTGGTCTTTGTGTTGCTCGGCGAAATCTTTATGCCGTGGGTCATGCGCGTGATCGCGCCCGGCTTTGGCGACGACCCGCAAAAGTTCGCGCTCGCCGTCGCCCTCGCGCGCATCACCTTTCCTTATCTGCTGTTCATCGCGCTCGTGGCATTGCAGGGTGGCGTGTTGAACTCGGTCAACCGGTTTGCCGCCGCCGCCGCGACGCCGACCCTGCTCAACCTGTTCCTGATCGCGGCACTGCTGATGACGCGGCATTTCGGCTGGCAGGACGGCCGCGCGCTCGCCTGGGCGATCACCGGGGCCGGGCTCGCCCAGTTCCTGTGGCTGATGTATTCGTGCGCGCGCGCCGGGTTGGCGTTGCGCCTGCCGCGCCCGCGCCTGACCCCGGAGGTGCGCCGCACCTTGGGCATCATGGGCCCGGGTGCGGTCGGCGCCGGGGTGACGCAGGTCAACTTGCTGATCTCGACGGCACTCGCCTCGTTTCTGCCGGGCGGCTCGGTGTCCTACCTCTATTACGCCGATCGGCTGAACCAGTTGCCGCTCGGCGTCGTCGGCATCGCCGTCGGCACGGCGATCCTGCCGCCTCTGTCGCGCCAGCTGCGCCTCGGCGAGCATGGTGCGGCGGTGGCGACGCAAAATCGCGGCCTTGAGCTGGCGCTGCTTTTGACCTTGCCGGCCGCGGTGGCGCTCGCCGTGCTGGCGCAACCGGTCTTGGCGGTGTTGTTCCAGCGCGGCGCCTTCAGCGCGGCCGACACCAGCGCCACCGCCGCCGCACTCGCCGCCTATGCGGCCGGCCTCCCGGCCTTTGTCCTCGTCAAGGTGCTGGCGCCGGCGTTTTTCGCGCGCCACGACACGGCGACGCCGGTCAAGGTCGCGATCGCGGCGATGGCGCTGAACCTCGCGCTGACCTTGCTGCTGATGCAATTTCTGGCGCATGTCGGGATTGCGCTGGCGACGACCTGCGCCGGCTGGCTCAACGCGCTCTGCCTGCTGAGCTTACTGGTGCGGCGCGGCCATTTCCGGCTGGACGCGCGGGCGCGGCGCAACCTGCCGCGGATCGCCGCCGCGGCACTCGGCATGGGGGTGGTCCTGGCATTGCTGCGTCTTGCGCTCGCCCCGGCGCTTGGCGGCCCGGCGCCGGTTCGCATCGCCGCGCTGGCGGCACTCTGCGGTGCCGGCCTCGCCGCGTTTGCGCTGCTGGCCTTGGCGCTGGGGGTCGCCGGCTGGCGCGACCTGCGCGGCCGGCTGCGCCGGCAACCCGCTTGACCCGCGCGCCGACCGGCCATAACACGCACCCATGAACCGTATCTTTTCCGGCGTGCAGCCGACCGGCAATTTGCATCTCGGCAATTATCTCGGCGCCATCCGCAACTGGGTGGCGCTGCAGAACGACTACGAGTGCATCTTTTGCATCGTCGACCTGCACGCGTTGACCCTGCCGCAGGACCCGGCCGAGCTGCGCGCCAACACCCGCGAGGTGACGGCTGCCTACATCGCCGCCGGGATCGACCCCGAGCGCTGCATCATCTTCAACCAGAGCATGGTTCCGGCGCATGCCGAGCTCGCTTGGCTGCTCGCTTGCCTGACCCCCCTCGGCTGGCTCAACCGGATGACCCAGTTCAAGGAAAAGGCCGGCAAGCAGCGCGAGATGGCGGGGCTCGGCCTTTACGCCTACCCGGTGCTGATGGCGGCCGACATCCTCGTCTACAAGGCGACCCATGTCCCGGTCGGCGAGGACCAGAAGCAGCATCTGGAGCTGTCGCGCGACATCGCCGGCGCCTTCAACCGCCGCTACGAACGCGATTTTTTCCCGCTCCCCGAGCCGCAGATCTTCGGCGCCGCCACCCGCGTCATGAGCCTGCGCGACGGCACCAGGAAAATGTCGAAGTCGGGCAGCTCGGATTACTCGCGCATCAACATGACCGACGACGCCGAGACGATCGGCTTGAAGATCCGCCGCGCCAAGACCGACCCCGAGCCGTTGCCGGCAACGGTCGCCGACCTCGAGCGCCGCCCCGAGGCCGACAATCTGGTCGGGATATACGCCGCCCTTGCCGGCCTGTCGCGCGAGGCCGCGCTCGGCCGCTTTGCCGGCCGCAACTTCTCGGAATTCAAGGAAGCGCTGTCCGGGCTTGCAGTCGACGTTTTGGGCCGGATCGGCGGCGAAATGCGCCGCCTCCTCGCCGACCCCGGCTACATCGACCGGGTCTTGCGCAACGGCGCCGAGCGCGCCCGCGCGATCGCCGAGCCCGTGCTGCGCGAGGCGCAGGAGATCAGCGGCTTGCTGCGCCCCTGAACCCGGCCCGGGCGGCCGAACCCGGCGCAATCGCGGGGCCGCGGCCAGAACGGCCGGACCGCAGCCGCCGTGGGGTTGAATCGTTGCCCAGCGCGACCCATGCTACAAACCGAGCTGCGTTAACCCCCCGATGGAGCCGCCGATGTTCATTCAAACCGAGCAGACGCCGAACCCGGCGACCCTCAAGTTTCTTCCGGGGCGCGCGGTGATGCCCCGCGGCACCGCCAACTTCACCGATGCGGCGGATGCGAGCGTGTCGCCGCTGGCCCAGCACTTGTTCGCGCTGCCCGAGGTCGCCGGCGTGTTTCTCGGCGCCGACTTCATCACCGTGACCAAAGCGGACGACGGCGACTGGTACCAGCTGAAGCCCGCGATCCTCGCCGCGATCATGGAGCATTTCACCGCCGGCCGGCCGGTGTTCCTCGGGGACGGCAACGGCGAGGCGGCCGAAGCCGGCGCCGACGAGGAAGACGACGAAGTCGTGGCGCAGATCAAGGAATTGCTCGAAACCCGCGTGCGCCCGGCGGTGGCCCAGGACGGCGGCGACATCATCTTTCATGATTTTGAGGACGGCGTCGTCTATCTGCACATGCAAGGCTCGTGCTCGGGCTGCCCCAGTTCGACCGCGACGTTGAAGGCGGGGATTGAGAACATGCTGCGCCACTACGTCCCCGAAGTCGTCGAGGTCCGCGCCATCTGACCGGCCCGCCGGCATCGCCGCAGCCCCGCCCCGGCCCGCTGATCCTGGCGCTCGATGCGGCGGGCGGCGGCTGCTCGGCTGCGGTCGTAGCCGGCGACGAAGTGCTCGGGCTGCGCCACGCGGCGATGATGCACGGCCAGGCCGAGGCGCTGTTGCCGCTCGTCGACGAGGCGATGCGCGCGTCGGGGCTGACGGTCGCGGCGCTTGACCTGGTCGCGGTTACCACCGGCCCCGGCAGCTTTACCGGCATCAGGGTCGGCCTTGCGGCGGCCCGCGGAATCGCGCTCGCCGCCAATCTGCCGTTGCTCGGCGTCACCGGCTTCGAGGCGGCCGCGGCTGGCGCCGAGGCGGCGATGGACGGCTGTTGCCTCGTCGTCGCTCTCGAAAGCCGCCGCGCCGACCTCTACGTCCAGCTTTTCGACGGGCACCGGAATTCGCTTTGCGAACCCGTCGCGGTGCTGCCCGAGGCGCTC
>DATMLF010000155.1:0-5196 GCA_035570595.1 Allostellaceae bacterium | reverse complement strand
CGCCGAACGGCACCACCTATGACAGCGGCGATTTTACGAATCTACTGGATCAGGCATTGGCGCTCGCCGATTGGGAGGGCTTTGCCGCCCGCCGGGCGGAGAGCCGGGCGCGGGGGCTGCTGCGCGGCCGCGGCATCAGCGACTATCTCGAATTGACCGGGCCGCCCGGCCGCGAGATGGGCGGCATCCGCTTTGAGGCGAACGGCGGCGTGACCCTGATCACCGGCACCCTCGATTACGGCCAGGGGCACTGGTCGCCGTTTGCCCAGGTCTTGGCGGCGCGGCTCGGCATCCCGTTCGGCCGGATCAAGCTGCTGCAGGGCGACAGCGACGAGTTGATCGCCGGCGGCGGCACCGGCGGCTCGAAGTCGATGATGACGAGCGGGGTGGCGATCGTCGAGGCCGCCGACAAGTGCATCGAGGCGGGCCGGCAGATCGCCGCGCACGTCTTGGAGGCGGCGGCGGCCGACATCGAGTTCCGCCGCGGCCGGTTTGTCATATCGGGCACCGACCGCTCGGTCGGGATCATGGAATTGGCCGAAAAGCTCCGCGACGGGCTCGAATTGCCGCCCGAATTGCCGCGGAGCCTCGATGTCGCCAACATCAGCGACGGCCCGCCCTCGGCATTCCCCAACGGCTGCCACATCGCCGAGGTCGAGGTCGACCCCGAGACCGGCGTGGCCGAGGTCGTGCGCTACGCGTTCGTCAACGATTTCGGCGTCGTGATCAACCCGCTCCTGGTGACCGGGCAGGCGCATGGCGGCATATTGCAGGGGATCGGCCAGGCCCTGCTCGAAAGCACCGTCTATGACGAGCACGGCCAATTGCTGACCGGTTCCTACATGGATTACGCGATGCCGCGCGCCGGCGACGCGCCGATGTTCACGAGCGCCTTCCACCCGGTCCCGGCCACGACCAACCCATTGGGCGCCAAGGGCTGCGGCGAGGCCGGCTGCGCCGGCGCACTCCCGTCGGTCATGAACGCGCTCGTCGACGCGCTCTCGGACTACGGCATCCGCCACATCGACATGCCCGCCACCCCCGAGCGCATCTGGCGCGCGATCCAGGAGGCGCGTGGGTGAGCTGAGCCTCCGGCGCATTTAGACCATGTGGCGCCGCGGCGAGAATGTCCCGTTCCGCGCTTGGCAATCGGACAAAAATGTCATATCAGGCGGCGCATGACGGGATCGGAGCTGCTCCGCCGGATCAGGCGGCTCGGCAACGAGCGTGGCGTCGCGGTGCGGTTCAACGAGGAGCGCGGCAAGGGCAGCCACGGCACCCTGTATTTCGGTGACCGCTTCACCGTGCTCAAGGACAGGCGCGCCGAGATCGCGCCTGGCCTGTTGCACGCGATGCTGCGGCAACTGGGCCTGGGCGAAGGCGATTTGCGATAGCGGTTGCGACAGGAGCGCGCAATGATCGCAGGCGGATACGGTTTTCCGGCACGGCTCGAGCCCGACGAAGCCGGGCGCCTTGTCGTGCATTTTCCGGATTTGCCGGAGGCCTTGACCGACGGCGCCGACGAGGCGGAGGCGCTCGCCGAAGCCGCCGATTGCCTGTCCGAGGCGCTGGCCGGCCGGATAAACCGCGACGAAGACATCCCGCCGCCGAGTCGGCTGCGCCGTGGGCAATACCTCGTGATGCCCGATCCGACCACGGCGCTGAAGGCGGCGCTCCACCGCGCCCTGCGCACGCGGCGGATGACCGTCGCCGATCTCGCCCGCCGGCTTGACATCGACTATCGTCAGGCGGCGCGTCTCGTCGACCCGCGCGCCGCCAGCAAGCTGACCAGCCTCGAAGCGGCCCTGTCGGCGCTCGGCTACGCGATCGCGATCGCGGTGCACGAAAAGCCGACGGCATGACCGCGGCCCGCGCCGCGGCGCCTAACCCCAGCGAGGCGAGGCGCGCGCCGCCTGCCGTCGACCGGCTCCGACATGGATTACGCGCGCTATGAATGCGTAGAAGTTTATTTGGACGCTAAACTGACGCGGCGCGTGCTATCCGTATCCGTTCTTTTGGCGCTGGCAAATTCGCGTGGGCACAGAGTATCGAGCTTCGACGTGCAGCAGCGCTGCCGATGAAAGTTTTGTTTGCCGATGGCAAGCCTCGGCGGCATCAGAGCGCGCCAACTATCAGCTGTTCCTGATCGAGCTTTGCGCCGTCCTCGGGTTGCCCCGGCCAGACCCGGCGACTGGCGAACCCGAAGCCGACCGTTATGTGTTCGAGCGACGAGTGAACTTCCACAATCCCGATGGCACGACCAGCACCGGCTTTATCGACCTTTATCGGCACGGGTGCTTTGTCCTTGAAACCAAGCAGGGTTGCGAGGCAAAGCAGAGAACATCGCTTCTGGAGCAAGCCGGGCTCTCCGGACCGCGCCGGCGGGCGGCCACGGCATCCGCGGAACCGACACCTGGGACGCCGCGATGCTCCGCGCCCGCGGCCAGGCCGAGCAATACGCCAAAGCGTTGCCCGAGTGGCCGCCGTTTCTGGTCGTCATCGATGTCGGACACAGCATCGAGACCTATGCCGACTTCACCGGCACTGGGAAGCACTACGCTCAGTTCCCGGATACAAACGGCTTCAGGATCTATTTACGCGATTTGGCGCATGAAGAAGTCTGCGAGCGCCTTAGAGCGATTTGGCTCGACCCGCTGTCGCTCGACCCCAGCCGCCATGCGGCAAAGGTCACGCGCGAGATCGCGGCACGGCTCGCGTTGCTCGGCCGCAACCTGGAAAACGACGGAAACGGGGCGGAGCGCGTCGCGCTGTTTCTGATGCGCAGCCTGTTTACGATGTTCGCCGAAGATGTCGGGCTGTTGCCGAAAGACAGCTTTCGCCGGTTGCTGCGCGGGTTGCGCGGGCGACCGCAGAATTTCGCCCCGATGGTGCGCGACCTGTGGGCCAATATGGATAAGGGCGGGTTTTCGGCCGCGCTTGGCGAAGACGTGCTGCGCTTCAACGGCGGCCTCTTTGAAAAGACCGAGCCGATCGCGCTTGATGCAGACCAGCTCGAACTCTTGATCAATGCGGCCGAGGCGAATTGGTCGGCAGTCGAGCCGGCGATCTTCGGCACCTTGCTCGAACGTGCGCTCGACGCGCGTGAACGCGAACGGCTCGGGGCGCATTACACGCCGCGCGCCTATGTCGAACGGCTGGTGCTGCCGACGATCATCGAACCGTTGCGCGCCGATTGGGAGGCGGTCAAGGCCGCCGCGGTCCTGTTGGCCGATGCCGGCGACAAAGCGGGCGCCGTCGCTGCATTGCGCCGCTTCCACGACAATCTCTGCAACATCACGATCCTCGACCCGGCCTGCGGCACCGGCAATTTCCTTTATGTCGCCCTGGAGCACCTGAAGCGCCTCGAAGGCGAGGTCCTCGACCTGCTCGCCGGCCTCGGCGAAAGCCTGACGTTCGCAGCCCTCGCCGGGCACACGGTCGACCCGCACCAGCTGCGCGGCATCGAACTAAACCCGCGCGCTGTCGCGATCACCGAGCTAGTGCTGTGGATCGGCTATCTGCAATGGCATTTCCGCACTCGCGGCAATGCGATGCCGGCCGAGCCGGTATTGCGCAATTTCCGCAACATCGAGCATCGCGACGCACTTCTCTCTTGGCGTGCCGAGGAGCTGGTATGCGATCCGGACGGCCGCCCATTGACCCGATGGGATGGGAGGACCAAAAAACCGCACGCCGTCACTGGCGAAATGGTGCCTGACGAAAATGCCCGCGTCGAGGTCACGCGCCTGATCGGCACCCAGCCGGCCAGGTGGCCGCGGGCGGATTTCATCATCGGCAATCCGCCGTTTATCGGCGCGAAATACCTGCGTGCCGTGCAGGGCGAGGGTTATGCCGGGGCATTGTGGGGCACCTACCGGCAGATGCCGCAGGCGGCGGACTACGTGATGTATTGGTGGCACCGCGCGGCGCAGGTGGTCGCGGCGGGACATACCCGCCGGTTTGGCTTCATCACCACGAATTCGTTGCCGCAGGCATTCAACCGCCGCGTCGTCAAGGCGCATCTGGAAGAGGTCGACGGCGTCTCGCTGGCGTTCGCGATTCCTAACCACCCCTGGGTCGACGCGGTCGACGCCGCCGATGTACGCATCTCCATGACAGTCGGCGCAGCCGGCCGCGACCGCCCCGGCCGGCTGCTCGAGGTCACGCGCGAGACGCCGGCGGACGACGGCGAGGCGGAGGTCGAATTCCGCGAGCGCGCCGGCGTAATCCACGCCGATTTACGCATCGGCGCCGACCTGACCCGCGCCCTGCCGTTGCGCGCGAACGAAGGGCTGTGCTCGCCGGGCGTCAAGCTGCACGGCGCCGGGTTCATCGTGACGCCGCAACAGGCGAAGGCACTGGGCCTCGGGCGGGTTCCCGGCCTCGAACAGCACATCCGCCCTTACCTCAACGGCCGCGACCTGACCGGCCGCAGCCGCAACGTCATGGTCATCGACCTGTTCGGGCTTACCGAGGCCGAGGTTCGCCGGCGCTTCCCGGACGTGTATCAATGGGTGCTGGAGCGGGTGATGCCGGCGCGCGACCAAAATAACCGGGCCGCGTATCGGGAATCGTGGTGGATATTTGGCGAACCGCGTCGCGAACTCCGCCCAGCCCTCGCGGCTCTCGATCAGTATATCGTCACACTTGCCACCTCAAAACATCGGCTGTTCAACCTTCTTGATGGCGAGATACTCCCTGACGATGCCCTGATCGCTGTTGGATTGTCTGACGCGTACCACCTCGGTGTCCTTTCCAGCCGCATTCATGTGGCCTGGGCGATGGCAGCCGGTGGAAGACAGGGCGTGGGTGATGATCCCCGATATAACAAAACCCGCTGTTTCGACCCGTTCCCGTTTCCGGATTGCGGCGAGCGCGACCGGGCGACGATTGCGGCCGTCGCCGAGGAATTGGACGGTCTGCGCAAAGAGCGGCTGCGGCTGCACCCTGAGCTGACCTTGACCGGTCTTTACAATCTGCTGACGAAGCTGCGCTCCGGCGAGCCGTTGGCCGACCCCGAGCGCGGCATCCACGACCGCGGCCTCGTCGGCGTGCTGCGTAGGCTGCACGACGATCTCGACAAGGCGGTGTTCGCCGCCTACGGCTGGCCGGCGGATATTGGCGACGACGACCTCCTCGCCCGCCTCGTGGCGCTGAACCGCGAGCGGGCCGAAGAAGAGTTTCGCGGCAAGATCC
>DATMLF010000154.1:0-11486 GCA_035570595.1 Allostellaceae bacterium | reverse complement strand
GCACGAAAGCGCGGGCGCATATCGGCGTCGACTGCGGGATTGGTTGCCGACGCGATCAAATCGATAATCTTTTAGCCGGGCCGCGTCGGCTCGCAGCGCTGCCGAGGTCGACAGCGTGGCCGACCACCCGTAGAATCGCCTGCCCGATCGCATTACGCTTCCGAAAGGCCCGCCCATGACCCGCCATTTCGGCGTCCTCATTCCTTCGACCAACACGACCGTCGAAATGGAGTGCCGGCTGCTGCCGCCGACCTATCAGGCGCATGTCGGGCGGCTGATGACGAGCCGGCCGGGCGAGACCTTTTCGTCGCCGCGCGACGACGACCTCGACTACCAGTCACGGCTCATTGGCACCGCCAAGGTCGAGCTGGTGATCCTGGCGCAGACGTCGGCGAGCGTCTTTGTCGACGACTACGACGAGGACGTGACCCGGCGGATGAGCGCGGGCGCCGGCGCGCCTGCGGTCACCTCGGCGCAGGCGATCGGCCGCGCCGTGCGCGCGCTGGGGGCGCGGCGGATCGGGCTCGTCTCGCCCTATTCCGAAGCCGTCAATCGGCGCGCCGCCGATCTGTTCGCGCGCAGGCACGGGCTCGAAACCGTGGCATTCGAGGGCTTTGGCGCCACCGATTCCTACGCGATCGGCGCTCTTGGCCCGGAGAATGCGCGCGACGCCTTTCGCCGCATCGACCGCCCCGAGATCGAGGTGCTGGTCGTCCCCGGCGGCAACTTCCCGACGATGGCCTCGATCGCCGAATGGGAACGCGAATTCAACAAGCCGGTGGTGACGACCAACCAAGCCTCGTTCTGGGCGATGCTGACGATGCTCGACACCGGCGACAAGGTGCCCGGCTACGGCCGTCTGCTCGCCGAGGCGCCGGCGGGCTGACACCGGGTCCGGCGTCGCCCCTCACCCCTACCCTCTCCCCGCAAAGCGGGGCGAGGGGGTCACGGCTGGTAATAGGCGAAGACGACCGGGGAGACGAAGGCCCAGGTCTCGATGAAGGTCGAGCGGTCGGGCTTGCGGCCGAGTTCTTCCATCGCGCCCAGGAGGCAGAACCAGTTCAACACCTCGTGCTGGCCGCTGTCTTCGATCTGGTCGGTCGTGTAGCCGTGCCAGGCGGCGTAGTCGCCCTCTTCCAGCGCGTCGTAAAGACTGCGGTCGGCCACTACGTCGGGCCACAGCTGCCAGTTCTTTTCGGTCAGGAACGAGTGCGACCAGCTCGACGAGGCGACGATCGCGGTGCGCCACGGGCTTGCGGCCATGACGCGTGCTACCGAGGCGCCGACCTGCATGCAGCGCGCCGGGTTCGGCGAGGGCGGGTCGAGGTTGCGGATGTCGTCGCGCATTGCCAACGGCAGGCGCAGCCCGCGCGCCGCGTTGACCCGACGGCCGTAGCAGTTCACCGCGATCGGCAACAGCGGGTAGTCGAAGCCGCGCCGGTCGTCGTCGAGCAGCAGGATTGTGTTCTCGAAGGCGTGGCCGAGCGAATGGTGCAGCGGCTTGTAGGCATAGGCCATGTCGATGCCGCTCTCGATCAGCCCGCTCGCGAGGTGTTTGCCGGCCGCGCGGTGGCCCCTCAGCCGGAAGGTCTTGTCGGCCGGCTCGCCCCACGGGTTGTCGGGTGAGCGGCGATGCTGCCACGGCTGGATGTCGCGGTCCTCATAGGCGAGGACGGCAAAGGGCGGGACGATGTCCTCCTTAAAGTTCTCGTACTGGTCGTCGCCGAACATGACGACGACGTCCGGCTTGAAATCGTCGAGCGCCTGCCGCGCCTCGGCGAAATGGCGGCGATAGACCTCGCGCGCGCGGTCGGCCGCCGCCGTCCCCCAGTCGTTGCCGAGCTCGGCGCGCAATGGCGCCGGCCAGTTCGCCGGGTCCTTTTGCGCCGGCGGCATGTCCGGGTCGTCGAGTGCCGTCCGCATCATAAAGGTCCAGTCCTCGTCCCGGCGCAGCATCAGCGGCCGGTGCGTGCACCCCAACCCCAGGATCTCGGCCATTCTCTCCCTCCGACGTTTGCCCCATGCCGTGCCGTCAGCGCGCCTTCGTGGCCCCGCTCAGTCGATCGCCGCGTGGACGAGGTTGGCGACCCGGTCGAGCCGCGCCGAGTGAAACGGGTCGGGCACCACAAAATTGGTCACGTAGGTGAACGAGACGGCGCTCGTCGGGTCGGCCCAGGAATAGGACGTCCCGGCGCCGCCATGGCCAAACGTCTCGCGCGACGCGATCGTGCCGAGCCCGCGGATGCGGTCGCTGTCGCCACGCACATGCGGCCCGAGCCCGCGGTGCATCGGGATGCCTCCCATCGCGTCGTCGCCGCGCTCCCCGGTATGGCTCCTCGTGACGTAGCTGACGAGGCGCGGCGACAACAGCCGCACCTGCCCTAGCCGGCCGTTGCCGAGCAGCATCTGGTAGAACGCGGCCATGCCGCGCGCGGTCGCGTAGCCGCCGCCGCTCGGCATTCCGGCCGCCTTGAATTCGGCCGAGTTATCGCGCGGCTCGGCCGCATAGGTGTCGGCGCAACGCCCCTGCTCCGAGGCCGGCACGCCGACAAAGATCTCGTTTGCCAAGCCGAGCGGTGCCAACACGCGTTCGCGGATCGCGTCGCGGTAGTCCTGGCCGGTTACCGCCTCGATCACCATTGCCTGGGTCAGATGCGCGGCACGCGGGTGGTATTGCAGCCGCGTCCCCGGTGTCCAGTCGAGCGAGAAGTCGCAGACCTCGGCGCGCATCCGGGCGTGGTCGGTCCAGGTCTCGCGAGTCACGTCGCCCGAGGGGAACCCGCCCTGGTGCGTCATCACCTGATGCAAGGTGATGTCGGCCTTGCCGCGCTGGGCGAATTCAGGCAGGTGGTCGGCGACCCGGTCCATGAACGAGAGCTTGCCCTCCTCGATCAGGGTCCACACCGCGGCACTCGTCAGCACCTTCGTCTGGCTGAACAGCAGGAACAGCGTGTCGTCGGAGGCCGGCGTGCGCGCCGGCTCGGTCCGCGCGTCGCCGTAGCTGCGGAAGAGCGCCAATTGCCCATGGCGCGCCAGCGCGATCTGCGCACCAGGATAGCGGCCCTCCTCGATGTGCTGGCGGATCAGCCGGTCGAGATATTGCAACGGCTTCGCGGCAAAGCCGAGCTTGGCGGGGTCGCTCGAGGGCAGCGGGTGGGCATCGGGCATTGACGGTCTCCTCGCGAGGCTCAACCGCCATGCTACATGACGCCCGCGCCGCGCGGGAGCGAAATGCGCGCGCCGCGCCGGCGAGCCAAACTCGCGCCCGGTTTGCGACGGCGGCGGCGCCGCTCACCGCGCCAGCAGGTAATTCTTGATTAAGTAATCGAGGCCGCGCCGCCAGGATTCGTCGGTGTTGCCGCGAATGTCGACGCTCTTGACGAATTCGAGCTTCCCGGTGCTGGCGTCCTCCATGTAGAGGTTGATGTTGAGTATCAGCTCGCTGACCTTTTGGACGGTCCCCCAGGCGGCCCAATCGGCGCCGGCCTGTTTGGCAAAGCCGCGCTCGCAGCCGTTGCAGCCGCTGATCGCCGCACCGGCCGCCGCCTGCCGCTGCACGCCGGGCGGAATCGCCGCGAGCGTGAAGCGGTGGGACTGGCCAAGGCGTTCGCGAAACAGCATGTCGAGCTGACCGAGGCGGCGCAGCTCGGCCGGCGTCGTCGGCTGCAACGACGTATTGATCAGCTCAAAGCCGAAAAACGCGACTGTCGGAACGGCGGCGTCGTTCGTCGCTGCCGGGGCGAGGTGAACCGCCCCCACGCTCAGTATAAGCGTCAGGCGGATCAGCCATCGCGGTCCGCACCGCTGGCGCAGCAGCCAGCCCATGGCTCACTCCTTTGAAACGACCCTGTCGCGGCGTCGTTCGAGCGTCCCGCGTCGCGCTCGTTGCGGAAAGCTCACCTGCTCCGGTATTAAATTGCCGCCGCGCTCAGCGCGTCGAGGGAGAAAGCAATGCGCGAAGCCGTTATCGTCGCAACCGCGAGGACGCCGATCGGGCGGGCCTACCGCGGCGCCTTCAACGACACCCAGGCGCAGGCGCTCGCTGGCCATGTCGTCGCCGAGGCGGTGCGGCGCGCCGGCGTCGACCCGGCCGAAGTCGAGGACGTCGTGCTCGGTGCGGCGATGCAACAGGGCTCGTCCGGCTATAACATTGCGCGCCAGGCGGCGATCCGCGCCGGGCTGCCGGTCACCGTGCCGGGCATGTCGATCGACCGGCAGTGCGCCTCGGGGCTGATGGCGATCGCGACCGCGGCCAAGGAGATCGTGCATGACGGGCTCCAGATCGCGGTCGGCGGTGGGGTCGAGTCGATTTCGCTGGTGCAGAACGACAAGCGCAACGAATACCGCGCGCAGGACCCGTGGCTCCTCGAAGCGCATCCCGATCTTTACATGACGATGATCGAAACCGCCGAGATCGTCGCCGAGCGCTATCAGGTGACGCGCGACGCGCAGGACCAATACGCGCTGTCCTCGCAGCAGCGCACCGCGGCGGCGCAGACAGGGGGCCGCTTCGATCGGGAAATCGCGCCGATGGCGTCAGCGATGCGCGTCGAGAACCGCGAGACTGGCGAGGCCTCGCTGGTCCCGGTAACCCTCGACAAGGACGAGGGCAACCGGCCGTCGACGACATTGGCGGCGCTCGCGGCGCTGAAGCCGGTGTTCCGCGACGGGCAGCGGGTCGGGGAAGGCCGGTTCATTACCGCCGGCAACGCCTCGCAGCTTTCCGACGGCGCCTCGGCTTCGCTGTTGATGGAAGCGACGGAGGCCGAGCGCCGCGGGTTGCAGCCGCTCGGCGCCTACCGCGGCATGGCGGTCGCCGGCTGCGCCCCCGACGAGATGGGCATCGGGCCGGTCTTCGCCGTGCCCAAGCTCTTGGCGCAGCATGGGCTCAAAATCGACGATATCGGCCTGTGGGAGTTGAACGAGGCCTTCGCGGTTCAGGCGCTCTATTGCCGCGACCGGCTCGGCATCGACCCCGAGCGCTACAACGTCGACGGTGGGGCGATCTCGATCGGCCACCCCTACGGCATGTCGGGTGCGCGCATGGTCGGGCACGCGCTGATCGAGGGCAGGCGCCGCGGCCTCCGCCATGTCGTCGTCACGATGTGCGTCGGCGGCGGGATGGGCGCCGCCGGCCTGTTCGAGGTGCTGTAGAGCGCGGTCCGCGACACTAAGGACGCGGAGCCGGCTCGGCGCGGTTTGCCAGGCGGGCTACTTTGCCCTCCTCGTCGCCCTCCGCGCCTCGCGGGGTCGGGTGCTCGATGGTTTCGGGCGGCGGAGCCTTTGGACATTCGGCGCGCAAGAACGCAATCAGCTTTTCCCGCACCTCGCACCGTAAGTTCCATGCCTCGCCGGGAGTGCGGGCGCTGACCAGCGCGCGCAGCTCGACCGTATCCGCTGCGGCGTCGGTCACCTGCAGGCTCGCGACCTTGCCGTCCCACCGCTTGCTCTCGTGCAGGATTTCGTCGAGCTTCTGCCGCAGCCGGTCGACCGGGACCGAATAGTCGACGTGCAGAAACACCGTGCCGATCTGCGCCGAGTTTTCGTAGGTCCAGTTCTGGAACGGTTTCTCGATGAAATAGGTCAGCGGCACGATCATCCGCCGCAAATCCCAGATGCGGACGACAACGTAAGTGCTGGTAATCGTCTCGATCCACCCCGATTCACCCTCGACGACCACCTGGTCCTCGACGCGGATCGGCTGGGTCATCGCGATCTGGATACCGGCGAGAAGGTTGCTCAATACCGGCCGCGCCGCGAGACCGAGAATGATCCCGGCCGCGCCTGCCGAAGCAAACAAGCTGATCCCGTATTGCCGCACCGACTGGAACGTCATCAGTGCCGAGGCGATCGTGACAATCACCAGCAGGGTCGTCGCGACGCGCTGCAGGATGCGCATCTGGGTGACGTGCTTGCGGGCGAGCAGGTTGTCTTCGACGTCGGTGCGGAACCGGCGCAAATAGATCGTGATCGAAATGTCGAGCGCGATCGCTGCCGCCCACCCGACGCTCAGGATGAACGCGACCAAGAGCCCGTGGCCTATTGTGATCGCCGTCGGATAGGAAAACCGGGCCGCCGGCAATGCCGCCCCGAGCGCGAGAATCAGGACAAAGGCAGTCGCCGGGCCTTGGCCCCGCTCGAGCAAGCGCTGCAGAAACGGGCTGCGCCCCCCGGCCAGCCGGATCAGGCGGCGGGTAAGCCAGCGATAGATCGCCAAAATCACCAGCGCCGGCACGATCATGACGATCGCCCCCAGCACCGAGGGCGGTATCATCGAAATAATCCGCGTCATCGAGTCCCGCTGTGTAGCTTCACCCAGGGCTGCCGCGCAGGCGCCCAATCGTCAACGGCCCGGTCGACCCGATGGTGCGCCGCATCGCTCGCTTGCCACAGTCAAAAGAACTAGGCTGCGTTGGCGGGCGCGCGGCGAGCGCCAGCGAACCCATCGTACGTCACGCGGAGCAGCGTTATGAGCATCGAGGCGAGGACCGCCGTTGTCGAGCATCTCGGCCGCCAGCATCAGGCGATGGTGGCGCTGCTCGGCGAGCTCGTGAACATCGAATCCGGCAGCTACAACAAATCAGGCGTCGACGCCGTCGAGAGCCGGCTGCGCGCCTGGCTCGAGGCTTCCGGCATCCGTTGCGAGATGTTCCCGAACGAGCGCTTCGGCGGCTGCATGGCGGCGCGACTGCCCGGCGATGGCGGCGGCAACCGGCCGATCGTGCTGATGGGTCATTGCGACACGGTCTTTCCCGACGGGACCGTGGCGCGCCGGCCGTTCCGCATCGACGGCAACCGGGCGACCGGCCCCGGCGTCGCCGACATGAAGGCGGGCCTCGTCATGAACACCTTTGTGCTCGACGCGTTGCGGCGGTTCGGCGCGCCGTGCCCGCTCACCGGCCTCTACACCGCCGACGAGGAGATCGCGTCACCCTCCTCGCGCCCGGTCATCGAGGCCGAGGCGAGGGGTGCGCGGGCGGTGTTCAACGCCGAGCCGGGGCGGCCCTCGGGCAATCTCGTCTCGCGCCGCAAGGGGGCGGCCTTTATCGAATTGGAAGTGACCGGTCGCGCCGCCCATTCGGGCGCTGCTCACGCCCAAGGGGTCAGCGCCATCGAGGCGATGGCGCGCAAGATCCAGCGCCTGCACAAGCTGACCGACTACGATCTTGGGACAACCGTCAATGTCGGGCTGGTGCAGGGCGGCCAGTCGGTCAACACCGTCGCGCCGCGCGCCACCGCCGGGATCGACGTGCGTTTCCCGACCCTCAACATCATGGAAAAGATCCTGGGCGAGGTCCGCGAGATCCTGAACTACACCGAGCTGCCGGGCAGCGAGAGCCGCATCCTGCGCGAAGGCAACTTCCTGCCGTTGGAGCAGGACGAGGCGAGCCGCAAGCTCCTCGACCTCTACGCCGGGGCGGCCGCCGGGCTCGGCATGGAGGGGGTCGGCGGCGAGGCCACCGGCGGCTCGGCCGACAGCGGGTTTACGGCAGCGCTCGGCACGCCGACCCTGTGCGGAACCGGCCCGCTCGGCGGCAATGCCCACACCGACGACGAATGGTGCCGCATTGACACTCTGGTACCGCGCGCCCAAGCCCTGGCGTTGACCATCCTGGGGGCCGCCGCCGGGTGAGGCCGCCGGCCGCCGGCCGCCGTTCGGCTTCTCGGGCGCGCCTGCCGCGCAGCTGGAATGCGGCTATGAACGGTTGCGGAAATTGGGAAGGACGTGGTCGGCGTAGAACGCGATGACCTTCTCCTGGTCGGGCTGGCCAGAGTGGACGTTGACGATTGTCACCCCGCTGTCGAACAGCTTGTTGAGCGCGTCGACATGCACCGAGGGATCGGTGCCGATCGGCCAGTCGGCGAACACCTGGTCGAGCGGCATCTGCTGGTCGGCCTGCCGTTCGATCTCGGCCGGATCGGCGACGTCGTAATATTTCTTGAAGGCTTTCGGGATGAAGCGCCACAACTCGGCCGCCTGGCGGGCGTCGTTCTTGTCGCCGACCACGACAAACTGCTCGACCAGCACCGGCATGTCGGCCGGGTTTTTGCCGGCGCCGCGCGCACCCGCCTCCCACTCCGACTTGTATTGCTGCCAGGTCTTCGGGTCGGTGATCAGGCCGTCGCCGTATTGCCCGGCGAGCCGCATCGACTTCTTGCCGTTGGCGGCGGTCAGCAGCGGGATCGGCTGGGCCGGCGGGTCGTAAAGCTTCGCGTCGATCGTGTAATACTTGCCGCGGTGGCTGACCTGCTGCCCACCCCACAAATCGCGGATGATGCCGATCGCTTCGACCAGGCGCTCCCAACGTTCGGGCCACTTCGGCCACATGCCGGTCGCGACTTCCTCGTTCAGCGCCTCCCCCGAGCCGACGCCGAGAAATACCCGGCCCGGATAGAGCAGCGACAGCGAGGCAAACGCCTCCGCCACGACGGCCGGATTGTAGCGCATCGTCGGGCACGTCACGGTTGTTCCGATCCACGACGACGGCGCGCGCGAGCCGACCGAGCTCAACGTAACCCAAGCCTGCCCGCAATGCCGCTCGTTGGCCTGCCACGGCTGCAGGTGGTCGCTGGTGGCGAGCGCGCCAAACCCGGCCTTTGCAGCACTCCCGCCGAGGCGCACCAGCTCGGGCACCGGGAACTGCTCGTGCGCCAGCATGAAGCCGACGATTTTTGTGCCCTGAAGACGGGTGGCCGGTTGCGTCGGCTGGGCGCGCGGCTCGCTCGCAGTCGCGGGCGCCGATTGCGCCGACGCGGCCCCGGGGATACCGGCGGCGGCGATCAGCGCCGGTGTGGATTGCAAAAGCTGGCGCCGGCTCGGCACGATGCCGGTTGCCGCGGAAGAAGCAAGATCGACGATCATCACAGGCTCCGATCAAGTCACCGGCCATCGCCGCCGCGGCTCGCGGCCACTTCGACCGGGGCTGGGCTTTGTTGTCGAACGCGCCGCTCTCTTACGCGTTCCGGTGGTTCGTGCTGCCTCGGCGCCAGGGGATTGCGGGGGCGGGCGGGATTTTCAGGCTCGCGACCGGACACCCGTGGCGGGTCGAGCGTTGGTTTGCTGGGGCGCGACTGCTTCCAGGGTTTTGATGAAACGCCGCTCGACAAAACGCACGCTGCTGCTAGGGGTCTCCGCATTGGCCCTGGCCGTGGGTGCGGCGACATGGCTGCGCGCCGGGCAGCCGCAGCGCCGACAGCAGGGCCGTGCGCCGGCGGCAGACGATTATCCCGCCGTCGCTGCGAGCGCTTCCGCCAACGACGCGATCACCCGCCGCTTTCTCCTCTACTACATTGTCCCGCTGTGGCTGACGGCGGGCGTTGCCGACTGGGTCTGCCACCGCGCTAGCAACATCGAGGGGACGACTGGGGCAAAGGAAAGCCTGCTGCACCTGTTGATGCTGGCTGAGGTCGGTGTCCCGGTCACGGCCGCGCTGTTCCTCGAAGTCACCCCGCCAGTCGCGGCGCTGATGGTCGCGACGTTTTTTGTGCACGAGGCGACCGCGCTGTGGGACGTGAGCTATGCGGTCACGCGGCGCGAGGTGACGCCGCTCGAGCAGCACGTCCACAGCTTTCTCGAAATGGTGCCGCTGATGGCGCTGTCGTTTGTCGCCACAATGCACTGGCCGCAGTTTCGCGCGCTTGTCGGGCGGGGAGACAAAGCCGCCGGCCGGCCAATCCGCCTCAAGGACACCCCTCTTCCGAAGGGATACGCGCCGGCGGCGCTCGGTGCCACCGGGCTGTTCGAGCTGTTGCCCTATGCCGAGGAGCTGTACCGGACCTTGCGCGCGGCCCACGGCCGGCTCGTTCCGGAGCCGGACACGCGGTAGGCCGAACGCGCGGTAGACGGCCCTATTCGGGAATCCGACGTAAGCGCTCTTTTTCCCCGACCGGTTGGAACCGAAGCTGCCGCCGCAGTGTCACGCCAAGAAGCCGGTCCGGAAATTCTCGCGCCGGCGGATCGTGGAGATCGACCGGAGGAGGCGGCTCAAATGGCAACCCACCAATCGCCCGAACAGAAAAAAACGATGCAGCGCGTCATGCACGAGTTCAAGCATGGCGAGCTGAAGTCGGCGCGCGGTGCGCGCAAAGTCAAAAACCCGAAGCAGGCGATCGCGATCGCCTTGAATGAGGCCGGCGCCTCGAAATTCGAAAGCCCAAAAGAGAACGCCGCCACTTTGCGCCGCACGAAAGCAAAGGAGCGGCGCGGCGAGACCTACCAGGACGAGAGCGAAGGCCATCGCGCGACGCAGGAATCCTATCGCCGTGCGACCGTCAGGACGAGCGGGGGCCGGAGCCGCTCCGGCGGGAACGGCAAGACGCGCACCGAGCTCTATGCCGAGGCGCGGCGCCGCGGCGTCCCCAATCGCTCGAAGATGAACAAGGCCGAGCTCGAACGGGCGCTCGGCGATCACTGAGCTGCGGCAACGTCACAGCGGCGGGCGCGGAACGTCGAGCCGGCAGCCAGGGTTAAGACACCAAGCTCCGGCGACCGCCACGCGCTCAGGCGGCTGCGGCGCCGGCAATTGTCCACTCTGATCGCGAGGGCAGAGACTATGGCCGAAACCGTTGGTGACTTCATCGTCGAGCGCCTGCATCAATGGGGCGTGCGCCGCGTCTACGGCTTCCCCGGAGACGGCATCAACGGGTTCTTCGGAGCGTTGCAAAGGGCCAAGGGCAAGATCGAGTTCATCCAAGTTCGGCATGAGGAGATGGCAGCCTTCATGGCCTCGGCCCATTCCAAATTCACCGGCGAATTGGGTGTGTGCATCGCCACTTCCGGCCCCGGCGCGAGCCACCTGGTCACGGGGCTGTACGACGCCCGGCTCGACCACATGCCCGTCCTGGCCATCGTCGGACAATCGGCCCGCACTGCGATCGGCGGCCACTATCAACAGGAGGTCGATCTTCCCGCCCTGTTCAAGGATGTGGCCGGGGCCATGGTCCAGACGGCGATGGTGCCGGCCCAGGTGCGTCATCTGGTCGATCGTTCGGTGCGCATCGCGCTCGGCGAGCGCCGGGTGACAGCGCTTGTTCTTCCGAACGACCTACAGGATTTGCCGTACGAGAACCCGCCGCGCGCCCACAACACTTTACATTCGGGCGTTGGGTTTGACCGGCCGAAAATCGTTCCCTACCAACGCGAGCTCGAGCGCGCGGCCGAAGTGCTGAACGCCGGCAAGCGGGTCGCGATCCTGGTCGGGGCCGGCGCGCTGCACGCAACCGACGAGGTGATCGCGGTCGCCGACAAGCTCGGCGCCGGCGTCGCCAAGGCGCTCCTCGGCAAGGCGGCATTGCCCGACGACCTGCCGTGGGTCACCGGCTCGATCGGGCTGCTCGGCACCAAGCCGAGCTGGGACCTGATGACCGAATGCGACACCTTGCTGATGATCGGCTCGGGTTTCCCCTATTCGGAATTTTTGCCAAAGGAGGGGGCGGCGCGCGGGGTCCAGATAGACATCGAGCCGGCGATGCTGAGCCTGCGCTAC
>DATMLF010000153.1:0-45397 GCA_035570595.1 Allostellaceae bacterium | reverse complement strand
GCCCGAGGGCAGGCCGCTCGCCTGGGAACGGTCGCGCTGCGAGGCTTGTGGCGCCGCGCTCGGCCTGCGCGACCTCGTCCCGATCGTCAGTTGGTTGGCGCAACGCGGCCGCTGCCGGCGGTGCCATGCCCGGCTCGGGTGGTTCTATCCCGCGGTCGAGCTTGCGGCGCTTGGGATCGCGCTCGTCGCCGTCGCCGTCGACAGCGGCGTGGACATCTGGCTCGACTGCGTTCTCGGCTGGTGGCTGCTCGCTCTCGGCTGGGTCGACGCGCGTCACTGGCTGCTCCCCGACCCGTTGACGTTGCCGCTGGTCGTCGCCGGGCTCGCCACCGCGCTCGCCTTTGAGCCCGACCGGCTGAGCGACCGTGCGCTCGGCGCCGTCGCCGGCTATCTCGGATTGCGGATCGTCGCGTACTTCTATCGCAAGCTGCGCGGCCGCGACGGGCTCGGCGGCGGCGACGCCAAGCTGCTGGCGGCGGCGGGCGCCTGGGTCGGCGCTACCGGCTTGCCGCAGGTCGTCCTGTTCGCGGCGCTCGCGGGGCTCGTTGCCGCAGCCTGCCTGCGCCTATCGGGTGTTCGGCTGACAGCGGCCTCGGTGCTGCCGTTCGGACCGCTTCTCGCGCTCGCGACCTGGCTCGTCTGGCTCTTGCCGACACTTTAGCCTGGACGCGGGAGCCTAGAAGCCTAGACGCGCGGGACCTGCATGCCGCGCTGCACCGCGGGCCGGGCTCCGACGGCGGCAACCCAGCGGCGCACGTTCGGCAGGTCGGCGAGCGCCACCCCCTGCCACTCGTGCCGCGCCACCCAGGGGTAGGCCGCGATGTCGGCGATCGAATACCCGTCCTCAGCCAGGTATTCGCTCGCCGCCAGTCGCTTGTCGAGGACGCGGTAAAGCCGTATCGCCTCCTTCGAGTACCGCTCGATCGCATACGCCAGCGGCTGCGGCGCAAAGCGGCGGAAATGCTGGGCCTGCCCAAGCATCGGCCCCAAACCGCCGACCTGGAACATCAGCCATTGCAGCGTCTGTGAGCGCCGACGCGGGTCACTCGACAACAGCATCCCGGTCTTCTCGGCGAGGTAGACCAGGATTGCGCCCGATTCGAAAACCGTGAAAGGCTGTCCGCCTGGCCCGTCGCGGTCGACGATCGACGGAATTTTGCCGTTGGGGTTGACCGCCTCGTAATCGGGCGCGAACTGCTCGCCATTGGCGATGTCGACCGGGTGGACCTGATATCCGAGGCCGGTCTCCTCAAGCATGATCGCGGCCTTGTGACCGTTGGGCGTCGGCCAGGTATAGAGATCGATCATCGCCGCCCCGCTCCACCCGCCGCAGCGTCCGCGGCAGCCGACGGTCTAGCGCCGGCCGGCCGCGGACAAAAGCGCGAAGAACGGCGGAGTGCCGCGGGCGCCGACTTTCCGGCGAACGGTCAGCGTTCCGGGCGGGCGTCGCTCGCCTGCTTCAACGCCTCGAAGGGCCGCGTCGCCATGCGGCTGGCGATCTCGGCGATCCGTGTCCCCTGGTCCAGCGACGCCTGGAGGTTGCCGCGCAACAGGCGCGCTTGGACCTGGAACATCTCGGTCAGGTTGTGGCACCCGATCAGCGCGCGGCTCGCCTCTGAGGTCTGGCGCATGATGTCCTCGGCATAATGCGCCCACGCGTTGGTCATGTCCTGCACGCCCTCGGCGAAGGACGTGCCGGTCCGCATCGCGGCGTCGGCGCCGGCCGCGGAGGCGACGCTTGCCTGGCGCACCCCCTCGCGCGCCTGCTCGGTCAGCCGCTCGCCGGTCTGGCGGGCGGCATTGCTGGCGCTGCGGGCCATTGTCTCGGCGGCGTTCTTGGCCTGCTGCGCCGCAGCCTCGTTCCGGGCCTTTGCTTCGCTCATGGGATATCTCCATGTCGTCCTGTTCCGAAGAGAAACGCGTCGGCAGCGTGGGCGCTCCGTCGATTGAACATTTTGTTGATTAAGACGCGGCACGATGCGGGTCGTTTCGGAACGGCCGAAAAACGCGTATTTTTTTTCGGGGCGCGCTCCGCCCAGCGCGGCCGCGAAGGGGAACAGCATGATTTATCCGGTTATCTTGTCCGGCGGTTCAGGCACCCGGTTGTGGCCGATGTCGCGCACCCTCTATCCAAAGCAGCTGCTGCGCCTGCTCGGCCATGACAGCCTCTTGCAGCAGACCGTGCGCCGGGTCTCCGACCGCGACCGGTTCGCGGCGCCGCTCCTGGTCGCGAACGAAGAGCACCGCTTTATCATCGCCGAGCAGCTGCGCGAAATCGACGCGCCGTCGCGCGCGCTGCTGCTCGAGCCGGTCGGCCGCAACACGGCACCCGCGGCCTGCGTCGCCGCCCTGCTGCTGGTGGAGCATGACCCCGACGCGCTGATGCTGCTGCTGCCCTCCGACCATACGATCGCCGACGAAGGCTCGTTCGCCGAAGCGATCGGCCGCGCCGCCACAGCGGCCCGCGGCGGGGCGTTGGCGACATTCGGCATCACCCCTGAGCGGCCCGAAACCGGCTACGGCTATATTCGGCGAGGCAACCCGCTCGACGCTGTGTCCGGGGTCTTCCGGGTCGCCGAGTTTGTCGAAAAGCCGGGTCTGGAGGCGGCGCAGGCGTTTGTCGCGTCGGGCGAGCACTTTTGGAACGGCGGCATCTTTCTGTTCCCGGCGGCGCTCTATCTCGACGAGCTCGGCAGGTCGCGGCCCGACATCGTCGCCGCGTGCAGCCGGGCGCTCGAGGAGGCGAGCCGCGACGCCGACTTCGTCCGGCTCGGGAAAGAGGCGTTTCAGGACTGCCCCGCCGACTCGATCGACTATGCGGTGATGGAGCGCACCGCACGCGCCGCGGTCGTGCCCGTCGGCATGGGGTGGAGCGATGTCGGGTCGTGGGACGCGCTGTGGGAGCTGAGCGCCAAGGACGATGCCGGCAACGCGATTTCCGGCAATGTCGTCGCCGAGGACACGCGCAATTGCTATCTGCGGTCGGAAGCCGGGCTGATCGCCGCGATTGGTGTGGAGGACCTCGTCGTCGTCGCCACCGCCGACGCGCTGATGCTGGCGCCGCGCGACCGCACGCAGGAGGTCCGCCGGCTCGTCGCCCGGCTCGTCGCCGAGGGCCATGAAGAGGCGGCGGCGCTGCCGACCGTGCACCGCCCGTGGGGCACCTATCGGTCGCTGCACAATGGCCACCGGGTCCAGGTCAAGCACATCACCGTCAAGCCCGGCGGCAAGTTGTCGTTGCAGATGCATCACCATCGCGCCGAGCACTGGATCGTCGTGCAAGGCACCGCGCGCATCCGCCGGGGCGAAGACGAGATGATGCTGACCGAGGACCAGTCGACCTATATCCCGCTCGGCACGCCGCACCGCCTCGAAAACCCCGGCAAGATCCCGCTCCACCTGATCGAGGTGCAATCCGGCAGCTATCTCGGGGAAGACGACATCGTGCGCTTCGAAGACAGCTACGGCCGCAGCTAGCGGTGCGAACCGGGTAGATCGTGCCGCGTGCTTTCCTTCTCGTCGCCCGGCGGAAGCGGGCGCCCAGCGTCGCGGACGTGGTGCCGGACCCCCGTTGCCGCCGGGCGCAAGCTCTGGGTTCGCGCTTTTGAGCTGTAATCCGATTGTGGTTTTGGGCTTTTATCGCGAGATTTAGGTTTGCTTGCGCCCTATACTGCCATTAGTGGGATATTGGGGCGCACGCGATTTGCGCCGGTCCGACGAGGGCGACAGCTACATTCGATTGCGGCGGTGCGCGCGGTGCCCGTCAGGAGCCTTTGGCTTCCTCGGCGCGGGTGATGGCGTCGACCACCGCCGGGCGACGGCCGTCCTGCGCCCAGCTCAGCGCGTCGCGGCCGGTGTAGTCGGTTTTGGTCGGGCTCGCACCCTTGGCGAGCAATGCCCGCACGAGCTCTAGGTTGCCGTGGCTCGCGGCGATCATCAATGGGGTGAGCCCGTCCTTGTCTTGCGGGTCGAGCCCCGCCCCGGCGTCGATCAGCAGCTTTGCCGCCTCGGTCTGGTTCTCGTCGGCCGCGAGGTGCAGCGGGGTGTCGCCGAGCGCGTCGACCGGGTCGAGCTTGGCGTTCGCCTTGATCAGGATCGCGATGATCTGCAGGTTGCCGTTGAGTGCGGCATAGTGCATCCCGGTGCGCGACTGGTCGTCGGTCTGGTTCGGGTTGCCCTCGCCGCCGCCGACCAGCTGCCGGACCTGCTCCGCGTCGTTCTGTGCCGCGGCGCGCGCGACGTTGTCGTAGTATTGGCTGAACGGGTTGATGTTGAGCTGGGCGCGGGCGGCCGAGCCGAACGCGGTCAACGCAATCGCCGCGAGCCCGAGAAGCGCCGGCCAGCGCACGCTCATGAAACCCGCTCGGCGCCCGGCACGGGTCGCGGACCGCTCAGCCATTCGAGTGCTCCCTCGACGGTGTGCACCAGGTCGCCCGGCTCCGGGGGAGGCCGCCGCAGCATGACGACCGGGATGCTGAACTCGCGCGCGGCGACGAGCTTGGCCTCGGTCGCAGCACCGCCGCTCGCCTTGCAGACCAAGACGTTGATCGCGTGCCGCGCGATCAGGTGCCGCTCGTCGGCGAGCTCGAAAGGCCCACGCCCGACGACCACCTGGCAGAAACGCAATGGCAGCGGCCGGCGCGGCGGGTCGACGAGGCGCACCAGAAATCGCACCCCGGTGATCGCCGAGAAGCTCGCGACTTCGCCGGCGCCGATCGTCAGCCAGGCGCGGCGGCCGATGCGGGCGACGACGCCCGCCGCCGCCTCCATGTCGTCGACCTCGATCCAGCGGTCGAGCGAATGCCGCCGCCACGGGGGCCGCAGCAGCAACAGGCGCGACACCCCCGCCGCCTCGCAGGCCTCGCGCGCCTCGGCCGAGATCCGCCGCGCGAACGGGTGAGTGGCGTCGACCACGAGGTCGACGCCGTGCTCGTCGAGATAGGCGGCAAGCCCGGCCGGCCCGCCGAACCCGCCGATGCGGACCTGGCCCGGGATCGGGCCCGGCCGCTCGGTCCGGCCGGCGAGCGAGGTGGTGACCGCGAGCGCGTCGCCAAACCGGGCGGCCGCGGCGCGGGCCAGCGCCGCCGCCTCGGTCGTCCCGCCAAGGATCAGCAGCTTGCGCGCCGTCATTCGCCGGCCCGCGCGACGAGGTTGGCGTTGCCGTCGACAACCGCGACGTCGATTGCGGTCGCACCGCTCAAGGTGGCGAGCGCCACCTCGCGCGCCCGCCTCGCGACGGCGTGGGCGAGCGCCCGGCGCCGCGGGCCTGCAAGCGCCAGGACCTCCCCGGCGCCGGCGGCCCGGCCGGCTGCGAGCACCGCCGCGGGCTCGGCGCCAAGGCTGCCGAGCAGGCCCGCCAGCGCGGCCACGTCGACCCGGCTGCGCGCCGAATGCAGATCGAGATGCCCGTCGGCAAGCTTTGCGAGCTTGGCAAAGCCGCCGGCGATCGTCAGTCGATCGACCGGATGGGCGCGCAGATATTTCAGCGTCCCGCCGACAAAATCGCCCATGTCGATCAGCCCGTGCTCGGGAAGATCATAGAGGCGCCGCACCGCGCGCTCCGATGTCGCCCCGGTGACCGCCGCGATGTGACCGAGCCCGGCGGCGCGCGCAACGTCGATCCCGCGCTGGATCGAATGAATCCATGATGAACAGGAATACGGGATGACGATCCCGGTCGTCCCCAGGATCGACAGCCCGCCGACGATGCCGAGGCGCGCATTCATCGTCTTTGCGGCCAAGCGCGCGCCGCCCGGGATCGAGATCGTGACCGTGACGGCCGGGGCGGGCGCGCCAGCGGCGGCGGCCTCGTCAGACAGCGCGTCGCGGATCATCGCCCGCGGCGCCGGGTTGATCGCGGGCTCGCCGACGGCGAGCGCCAGCCCGGCGCGGGTGACGACGCCCACCCCTTCGCCGGCGGCAAACCCGATGCCGGAGCCTGCCGGCGCGGGCTCCAGCTCGGCTATGACAAGGGCGCCGTGGGTCACGTCGGGGTCGTCGCCGGCGTCCTTGACGATGCCGGCGCGGGTGCGCCGCTCGCGCCATTCGGCGAGCGCCAGCGCGAACTCGGCGTGGCCGCCGCGCGGCAGGCGGATCGCGACCGGGTCTGGGAACCGGCCGTGCAAAAGAGCCGCAAACGCGGCACGCGCCGCGGCTGCCGCGCAGGCGCCGGTGGTCCAGCCGCGGCGCAACCCCGATATCGCCTCCCTCGGCATGCGGCGATCTTAGCAAACCCGCTGGCGATGACTACGTTGTGACCGCTCGCCGCAGCCGTTCTGCAATGACAAAGGGGCAACATTGATCGACAGCGCGCGTCTTGGCCTGCCCGATCTCGAGCCCGGCCATGTCTGGCTGGTCGGCGCCGGGCCGGGCGATCCCGGGCTGCTCTCGGCGCTGGCCCTGCATGCGCTCGCCCAGGCCGACAGCATTGTCTACGACGCGCTGGTCGATTCGCGGATTTTGCGGTTGGCGCGGCCCGAGGCGCGGCTCGACTATGCCGGCAAGCGCGGCGGCCGGCCGTCGCCGAGCCAGCCCGACATCTCCGCCCGCATCGTTCGGGTGGCGCGGGAGGGCTTCCGCGTGCTGCGCTTGAAAGGCGGCGACCCCTGCGTTTTCGGACGCGGCGCCGAGGAGGCGTTGGCGCTTGCTGCCGCCGGGATCCCGTTCCGCATCGTGCCCGGCATCACCGCCGGTATCGGCGGCCTCGCCTATGCCGGGATCCCGGTCACCCATCGCGACATCAACTCGGCCGTGACCTTTGTCACCGGGCACAACAGCACGGGTGCGGTTCCGGACGGGCTCGACTGGGCGGCGATCGCCCGCGGCGCGCCGGTGCTCGTGCTCTACATGGCGCTGAAGCACCTGGCGACGATCGTCGAGCGGCTCGTCGCCGGCGGGCGGCGGCGCGACGAGCCCACTGCAGTCGTCAGCAAGGCGAGCACGCCCGAGCAGCGAGTGCTGGTTTCGACCCTGGGGGAGGTCGCCGCGGCCTCCGCCGCCGTCGAGACCCCGGCGATTGTCGTCGTCGGCGAGGTAGTGCGGTTGCGCGGCGGGCTCGATTGGCTCGGGGCGCGCGACGGACGGCGGCTCGACCCCGATCCGCTCGGCCGACGCGATTGCCGGTGACGCTGATTTAGCGCGGCGGCGGTGGGACATCCGACCGCAGTCCGTCGTTGGCCTTTCGTCGATCTTGCACTCCCGCCATCATAGAGTCGCGGCCGGCTGCGGGGAAATGCCGCGAGTGGGCGCCGTACCACTCGAAAGGATGCCGATCCGTTGCCGCAGGTTAGCCGCTAGCTGATGGAGGTCGACTGTTGGCAGGTCCCGCCCCGATATTCCGGCGATCGATGACCGACGAGGCGAACCTGCGATTCGCGCGTTGCGTCCTTTGCCGCCGCCCACCCCCGGTCGGCACGGTCTTGAACCAGCCACAGTGCGCGACCGGCCTGCTTTCGGATCAATTGTCAGCGCCGTTGCCGAGATGATCCCGGACGTGCTCGCCCGCTGGCGCCAGCCGCCGAGCCCCGAGCACCTGGTCGACAAAGCCCGGCGCCGCACCGGACTGGGCGATTTCGGCGACATCCCGTTCGAGCAACCGCTGCATCTGCTTTTGCGGGCGTGCCGCGAGGAGGCTGAGCTGAGCCTGTTCGGCGGTGCCGCGATCCGCTGGGACACGGTGCGGTTTCTGGCGAACCTGCTGCGCCTGCGCGAGGAGGAAAAGCGCTCGCCCGAAATCCTCGACGAGCCGATTGAGGCGCCGCTGGTGATCGCCGGGCTGCCGCGCTCGGGCACCACATTTCTGCACGGCCTCCTGATCGAGGACGACGCGAATGTCGTGCCGCGCGTCTGGCAGCTGATCCACCCGTACGCGGCAACCGGAGAGCGCGGCGGCGTCGACCGCCGGGAGCGCCGCGTCGCCCGCCAGCTGCGGATGTTTCAGATCCTGGCGCCGCAATTTCGCTGGCTGCACCCGATCGAGGCGTCGTCGCCGCAGGAATGCTCCGAGATTACCGCCCACATTTTTGCCAGCCTGCGGTTCGACACGACCTATCGCATCCCGAGCTACCGGCGCTGGCTCGACGGCACGGGCCACCTCGACGCCTATCGCTTTCACAAGCGCTTTTTGCAGCATCTCCAGCACCAGCAGGATGCCGTGCGGCGCTGGGTGCTGAAATGCCCCGACCACATTTTCGCGCTACCCGCCTTGCGCGCCGTCTACCCCGACGCCAATGTCGTGTTCGTCCATCGCGACCCGGTCGCGGTGCTGGCCTCGGTCGCGCGGCTGACCGAGGTGCTGCGCCGGCCGTTCAGCCGCCATGTCGACCGGCTCGAGGTCGGCCGCGAGGACAGCGACCGCTGGCTGGCGGCCGCCGAATTGATGGTCGCCGCGGCGGACGAGAGGCTGTTCGAGCAGCCGATCTTCCATGTCCGCTATCCCGACCTCGTGTCCGACCCGGCCGGCACGGTGGCGGCGCTCTACCGCCATTTCGGCCGCGCCCTCGATCCCGACGCGGCGCTGCGCATCGAGCGCCGGGTCGCGTCCAACCCGAACGGCGGGTACGGACAGCGTCGCGCTCGCCTTGAAGAGTACGGGCTCGACCCGGCGCGCGAGCACCAGCGCTATGGGCGGTACATGGCGCGCTTCGCGATCAGCCCGGAGCAAGGCCGAACGCGGCCGCGGCCGGTGCGATCCGAACCCCCGCTCGCCGCCCTGAAGAGGCGCTGAGAGGCCGGCGCCGGCGCGCCGGCGCCGGGGGCTAATCCCGCTTAATGTCGATCCCACGGCGGCCCAGAGAGGGTCGCGGCAACCCGGCCGTGGTCCGCTCCGCGGCGGCCGGACCGGGCACCGACGCGAGCAGCGCCGGGATGAACACCAGGCTCGCGACAAGGGTGCAGCCGAGGCTGATCATCAGCAGGGTTCCCATGCTGGCGGTCCCCGGATGGGCGGACAGGGCGAGCGACCCGAAAGCGGTGCCGGTCGTCAGCGCCGAGAACAAGATTGCCCGCGCGGTGGCCGAGCCCAGCACCGCGGTGCGCCCGGCGCGCCAGTTCATCACAAAGTAGATGTTGAACGAGACCCCGACCCCCAATAGCAGCGGCAGCGCGATGATGTTCGCGTAATTGAGCGGCAGCCGCCCGGCGACCATGACGATGACCGTCATCAGCGCCGACAACAACAGCGGCGCCAGCACCATCGCGACATCGAGCACGCGGCGCAGCGCGACGAACAGGATGACCGCGATCGCCGCCACCGCGGCGAGTGCTGCCGTGCGAAACGACCCGACGATCGTGGCACTCGTGGCCTCTATCGTCACCGCCGAGCCGCCGGCGTCGGGTGCGACCGCGGTGACCTCGTCGACAAACCGGGCGAGCCCTTGACTGGTGCGTCCGGCGGCCTTGGGCAGCACCTGAATGCGGGCGCGGCCGTCGGGCAGCAGCCAGTCGCGCGCCAGCGACGGCGGGATGCTCCGCAGGGTGACCGGCCCGGCGCCGAGCGCCGCGCGCAAGTCGTCAAGCTGCGCCGGCAGAAATCGCGTCAGCGCCGCGTCGACCGCGAGCACCGTCTTGTCGGAGGCGGCGGCGAGCCGGTGCAGATCGGTCGCGAGGGCGGCGAGCTGGGGGTTCGGCGGCTTGCCGAGCGCCGGGGTCAGCGCCGCGAGCGCGTTTTCCGCGGCCGTGCGGATCTCACCGGCGGTCGGCGGCGGGGCTGGCCGGAAGGGGGTCAAGGTCGGGCCGAGAAGAGCGGCGGCGTCGCCGATCTGCGCCAGCTTTGACGTCTGGTCGGCCGGTATAAAGCTGTTGATCGACAGCACGCCGGAGACCAGCGGCACCTTACGCAGGCGATCGGCGAGCCGCGCCGCGGCGGCCGCGTTCGGGGCGAGGACATCGATCGTGAACGGGTTGGTCAGCGGCGAATCCATCAGGTCGTAAAGCGTCCGCATTGCCTCGGTGTTCGGGTTCTTGGTGTGGAGCGGATCGGAATCAAAGCTCAACCGCGGCACCAACGCGACGCCGATCGCCGCCAATGCCGCGAACAGCGCGAGCAGCGGGCGCCGGCGCCGGCGCACCGCGTCGTCGAGCGGCACCGCCCAGCGAAACCCGATTTCGGCGCGCTCGCCGCGCGGGCGGAAGACGGCGATCGCCGCCGGCAGAAAGGTCAGCGTGCAGACAAAGGCGATCAGCATGCCGACGCCGGCGATCAACCCGAGCTCGGCGACGCCGCGAAAGTCGGTCGGCACAAACGCGAGAAACCCGGCCGACGTCGCGGCTGCCGCGACCAGGACCTGGCCGCCGACGCGGCGCCCGGTCTCCGCCATCGCCGCCCCGGGGTCGGAGTATTCCCGCCGGATGTCGCGATAGCGCACGCAGAACTGGATCGCGAAGTCGACCGCGATCCCGACGAACAGGATGCCAAAGCCGACCGAGACGAGGTTCAACGTTCCGACCGCCGCGGCGGCGAACAGCAAGGTCAGCATCAACCCGAGCACGAGGGTCAGCAGGATCGGCACGATCAGGCGCCACGACCGCACCGCCAGAAACAGCCACAGCGAAATCAGCACGACGCTGCCGAGGAGGCCCGCCACGGCGCCCTCGGCCACCGAGGCGAACTCTTCGTCGGCGAGCGCCACGTTCCCGGTGACGCGGACGCGAGCGTCGCCGGATTTGACGAATTCGAGCTTGCTCGCGGCGGCGCGGATCGCCGCCGTCGCGGCACCGCCGGGCTCGAGCGAACCGTGGTTCAGCTTGGGCTGCACCAGGACGAACTTGTACGGGCCGCCGAGATCGGCAAGACCGCCGCCGATCAGCCGCGTCCACGACAAGGGCTGCGGGTGGCCCGCAAGCGCGTCCGCCATCGTCTCGTTGAACCCGCTGAGCGCGGCGTGGTACGGGGTCAGGTCAACTTGGCCCTGCTGCAAGGCCTTGCCCAAGAGTGCCAGCGCGGCAAAGAGGCCCCGCGCGCTGGGATCCTTCGCCAGCTGGCCGAGAAACGGCTGGGCGTCGATCGTGCGCTCGAGCAATCCCTCGAGCTGCTTCGTGTCGAGAAAGAGCAGCCCTTCCCTTGTCATAAAGGGTGACGCGTCGGGACGGGTCACGGTCCGGAAATGCGCGTGGTCCGCCGCGAGCGCCCGCGCCAGCCCGGCCGCGGTCGCCTCGGCCTCTTCCGGCTCCTTGGCGTTGATGACGATCGCCAGCACGTCGGTGAATTGCGGAAACTCCGCCTTGAATGCTGCCGCGCGTTGCCGCCACGGAAGGCTGCTGGCGAACATCTCGTCGGTGTCGGTGCTGATGCCGAGATGGCCGGTCGCGAAACAGCCGGCAAAAACCGCGAGCGCCGCGGCGGCGGCGCAAACCAGCACTGCGCGGCGCCGGCAGAAATCCACAAGGCCGGCGAGCAGGCGCTGAAATTCCATGCGAAATCGAGCTCGTAGGCGGTTGTGCGGGACTTCGATGCAAGCCGGCGGCGCGACCGGGCCGAAAAAGCGAAGCCGAATGTCGGGCAAGCCTCCGGGCGGCGAGGCCCAAAGGCATATTCGCTTGAAACCGTGAACGCTGCCGCAAAACGCCCCGACCTGCGGCTTCCTGCCGCACGGCAACCCTTTCGCTCGCGGGCGGGCGACCGGCCTGCGTCAAGGGAATCCCCGCGAAGGGAACCCGCGGTCACGGCCAGGGAATAAATCGTCCTCAAAAGAGTCTTAATAGTGTCAAAGCAGCAACTCGTGCCGCGCCCGCGCCTTAACCGCGCCTGCGCTTAACAAGCGCGTCACGTGCCGCTGCCGTCACCTTTTGCTAATGAGACGCATGCACATGACCTCGCCATCCCCAGAGCCGCGAATGAACGTCGCCCTCCCGCCCGCCGACACCAAGCGGTGGTCGCCAAGCCGAAAGGCCGCGGTTGTCGCCGCCGCCCGCGCCGGGCTGATCAGCCGCGAGGAGGCTTGCGCGCGATACATGTTGTCGGATGAGGAGCTGGTTGCCTGGGAGCGGGCGCTCGACCAAAACGGCGTGCCGGGTCTGCGCAGCACCCGCCTGCAGTGCTATCGCTACACCCGCATTCCCGGCACGCTCGGCGACCAGCTGACCGCCGGCGACGAACACCTGCTTCGTTTCCGCTGAAGCGACTGGCGGCCGGCTCCAGCTGCGGCGGGCTTTCTCCCGACGCTCACCCTGGAACGGCCGCCGTCTCTAGCCGGGTGACCTCGCGGTTCCACGACTTCGATCCGGGTAGGTGGATGCCCACGGAACCGGGCCGCGGGCTAAGGGCTCGCTGGTCAAGCCCGGTCACCGCGAGCGGTATGGGATTGGGGAGCGAGCTAGCGCGTGTTGCTGCCGGTCTGCATGCGCTTTTGTGCGTTAGTTTCGGCGTTCGCGCGGAACACCTGGTCGGTAAGCTGCTTTTGTTCGGCCGGCATTGCGTTGTAGAGGTTCTCGAAGGCGGGGACCAGCTGCTGCAAGTGCTGAGCGTGCGCCTCGGCGATGCGCTCGTAAGACTGCATGTTTTGCAGCGCGTTCATCGTCGTATATTGCTGCGCGCGCTGGCTGAACTCCTGGTCCATCGCGCGGGCGTTGTCACGCATGACGTTGGCGAACTGCTCCCATTGCGGCTGCTCCGCCGCGGTGATCCGCAACTGCGAATGCAATTCGCGGATGTGCTGGGCGACGCGTTGCTCGGCACTGTTGCCGACCGCCGTGTGCGAGGCCATCGGCGAGGCGGCAGCCGCGGCCGCGGGCGGAGCCGCCGGTGTGGTGGACTGGGCCGGCTGGGCCAGTGCCGCGGCCGGCAATGCCAGCAATGCGGCGACCGCCGCCGAAGCAAGATAGGTCGAGCGTATCATTGGGATCGATCCTCCCCGAGGAGCGGTTGACAGGCTGCAAGCGAGGTCACGCATCGCCCCGGCGCGGCTTGCGCCGGGGGTCCGTCGGCTGCCTGGTAGGCGATACTAGTAGCCGTAATAAACGGGCGGTGGCGGCGCGTAGTAGCCCGGGGCGCCGTAATAGACCGGGGGCGGCGCATAGTAGCCATAATTGGAGGCCGCCGCGGCGCCGAGGCCCAGCCCGATGATCCCGCCGGCAATGGCTGCGCCGGCGACGGCTCCGCCGCCGCCACCGCCGCGGTGGTAACCGCCGTGCCAGCCGCCGCCGCCGCGATGCCAGTCGGCAGCATGAACGGCGGGGGCGAGTGCCAAGGCCGCGCTGAACGTGGCCGCAGTCAGAACTCGTACATTCATGACGTTGTTCGACTCGTTGTGGCGTTCCCTTCACGAACCACCGCACGAGCCGAACAGTTCCGTATGAACCTCTCGCGCAACGCCCTCAATGGGGGTTCCGCGCGCGCCTGGTAAACCAAGTCAGAGGATGAATTTCGACAGGTCGGCGTTTTGCGCGAGCGCGCCCACCTGGTCGCGGACATAGGCGCGGTCGATGCGCACCTCGGTCCCTTCCGGGCGGTCGGACGCGGTAAAGCTGATCTCTTCCAAGAGGCGCTCGAGTATCGTGTGCAGCCGGCGCGCGCCGATGTTCTCAACCGCCGAATTGATCTCCTCGGCCAGCAAGGCCAGCTCGTCGATCGCCTCGTCGTCAAAGTCGAGGCTCACCCCCTCGGTCGCGAGCAACGCCTTGTACTGCTTGATCAGGCTGGCTTCGGGCTCGACGAGGATGCGGCGGAAATCGCTACGGTCGAGGGCCTTCAACTCGACCCGGATCGGCAGCCGCCCCTGCAGTTCGGGCAGCAAGTCGGAGGGCTTTGCCTGGTGAAAGGCGCCCGACGCGATGAACAGCACGTGGTCGGTCTTGACCGCCCCATGCTTGGTCGCGACCGTCGTCCCCTCGATCAGCGGCAACAGGTCGCGCTGCACCCCCTCGCGGCTGACATCGGGGCCGCCCATCCCGCTGGCGCGCTCGCCGCGGCCGCAGATCTTGTCGATCTCGTCGAGAAAGACGATGCCGTTCTGCTCGACTGTGGCGATCGCCTCGCGCACGACCATGTCCTGGTCGAGAAGCTTGTCGCTCTCCTCGGCCATCAGCACCCGGTGGCTGTCGGCGACACTCATCCGCTTCGGCTTGGTGCGGGTGCCGAAGGTCTTGCCGAAAATGTCGCCGAGGTTGAGCATGCCCATCTGCGCGCCGGGCATCCCCGGGATTTCGAAGGTCGGCAGATTGGCCGCCGCGCTTTCCTGCACCGCGACTTCGATTTCGCGCTCGTCGAGCGTGCCCTCGCGCAACTGCTTCCTAAATTTCTGGCGGGTGTCGGCGCTGGCGTTGGCCCCCACGAGGGCGTCGAGGACCCGTTCCTCGGCGGCGATTTCGGCCTTGGATTCGACTTCCTTGCGCAGCCGCTCGCGGGTCATGCCGATCGCGATTTCGACGAGGTCACGCACGATCTGCTCGACGTCGCGGCCGACATAGCCGACCTCGGTAAACTTGGTCGCCTCGACCTTGACAAAGGGGGCTTGCGCCAGCCGCGCCAGACGGCGCGCGATCTCGGTCTTGCCGCAGCCGGTCGGGCCGATCATCAGGATGTTCTTCGGCAACACCTCCTCGCGCAACTCGGGTGCCAGCTGCTGGCGACGCCAGCGGTTGCGCAGCGCAATCGCGACGGCGCGCTTGGCGTCGTGCTGGCCGACGATAAAACGGTCGAGCTCGGAGACGATCTCGCGCGGGCTGAAAGCGGGCATCGGCGGGTCAATAGTCCATTTTTTCTAAGGTGATCTTGTCGTTGGTGTAGATGCAGATCCCGGCGGCGATCGCCATCGCACGCTGGGCGACGCTCTCGGCGTCGAGCCCGTCGAGGCCGACCAGCGCCCGCGCCGCCGCCAGCGCGTAACCCCCGCCCGAGCCGATGCCGATCAGCCCGTCCTCGGGCTCGAGCACGTCGCCGGTGCCCGACAGGATCAACGACACGTTCTTGTCGGCGACCGCCATCATCGCTTCGAGCCGGCGCAGATAGCGGTCGGTGCGCCAATCCTTGGCGAGCTCGACGCAGGCGCGCGACAACTGCCCGGCATATTGCTCGAGCTTGCCCTCGAGCCGTTCGAACAAGGTAATCGCATCGGCGGTGGCCCCGGCAAACCCCGCGATCACCGCGCCGCCGCCGAGCCGGCGCAATTTTTTGGCATTCGACTTGACGACGGTCTGACCCATCGTGACCTGGCCGTCACCGGCGATCACCACCTGGCGGTCCTTGCGCACGCAGAGGATCGTCGTGCCGTGCCAAGCATTGCTGTCGGGATGTTCCATCCGCCTTTTCGGGAGCCCGTGCCGCGACGGAATGAGATGTAAGCCTGCCAAATCCGCGATCAAGCGGGCCGCGTGCCGGGGCGTGCGCCGCTTCCCGGTCGCGTTCAGGAGCCGACCCGTTGAAACGGCGGCGGAAACCCGCTCCTCCCGATAGGCTCAAGTATCATCGGGCCCGGGCGTCTGCTAGTGTGACGCAGGATCTGACCAGGAGAAAGCGGGTGAGCGACGAGAAAATCACCCTCGACCTACTCGGGTCGCGGGTGCTCACCCTGACCGCTGAACTGCGCGACGTGCACCTGCGGCTTGGCGCGCTCGAACACCGTTTTACTGCGCTGGAAGCACGCTTCAGCGGTATTGAGGGCCGACTGGGTTCTTTGGAATCGCGGTTTGGCGCTCAGGAGGAGCGCATGTCGGCGATGCTCGGCTTGCTCGTCCGCGTGCGGAACGAATCGAGGGTGGTGCGCGGTAGCCACGGTTTAATTCGGGCCAGGCGCGGCGCCCGACAAAGCCCCGATAGTGGCGACTCGGCGGCAAAATTGCTAAATGAAGGCTGTCGCCGACAGCGGCGAGTGGGAGAGCATCGTGCGGGCAGCGACGGTCGAGCGCAACACCAAGGAAACCCAGATCACCGGCCGGGTCGACCTCGACGGCACCGGTGCCGGCGACATCGCCACCGGGATCGGCTTTCTCGACCACATGCTCGAACAGCTCGCCAGGCACAGCCTGATCGACCTTCAACTGCGCGCGCGGGGCGACCTGCACATCGACTTTCACCACACCACCGAGGATACCGGCTATGTCGTCGGCGAGGCGGTGTCGAAGGCGCTCGGCGACCGCGCCGGCATCCAGCGCTACGGCCATGCGGTGATCCCGATGGACGAGACCCTGACGCGGGTCAGCCTCGACGCGTCGAACCGGCCCTACCTCGTCTGGAAGGTCGGGTTCACTCGGCCCAAGCTCGGCGAGATGGACACCGAGCTGTTCAAGGAGTGGTTCCAAGCCTTTGCGCAGTCGGCGGGGGTCACCCTGCACGTCGAAAACCTGTATGGCGAGAACAACCACCACATCGTCGAATCCTGTTTCAAGGGGCTGGCGCGGGCGTTGCGCCAGGCGGTCGAGATCGACCCCCGGCGCGGTGGCATGGTGCCGTCGACCAAGGGCGTTCTCGGCGGCAGCCTCTGATGATCGTCGCGATCGTCGACTGCGGCTCGGGCAATCTGCGCTCAGCGGCCAAGGCGTTTGAGCGCGCCGCCGCCGAGGCCGGGGTCGCTGCCACGGTGGCGGTCACGAGCGCACCCGAAAAGGTGGCCGGCGCCGACCGCGTCGTGTTGCCGGGGGTCGGCGCCTTTGCCGATTGCCGGCGCGGCCTCGCCGCGGTGCCCGGGCTGGAAGACGCGTTGCACGAGGCGGTGTTCGCCCGCGCGCGCCCGTTTCTCGGCATTTGCGTCGGCATGCAGCTGATGGCCGATCGCGGCCGCGAGTTCGAGACCACCCAAGGCCTCGGCTGGATCGGGGGCGAGGTGACGGCGCTCGAGCCCGCCGACCGCTCGCTCAAGATCCCGCACATGGGGTGGAACGAGCTGACCCCGCGGCGGACGCATCCGCTGACGGCAGGGCTCGCGGCCGGCGCCCACGCCTATTTTGTCCACAGCTATCATTTCCGCCTCGGCAACGACGCCGACCTCCTCGCCGTTACCGACTATGGCGGCCCGCTCGCCGCGGTGGTCGGACACGGGAACCTTGTCGGGACCCAATTCCACCCGGAGAAGAGCCAGGAAACCGGGTTGCGGCTGATCGGCAATTTCCTGCGATGGCGGCCATGAGCGACCGGCGGATTTCCGAACCTTCGATCGGCGTAGAGCGGCTGACGCAATATTCGGGCACCGATCTCGACGATTTGTGCGAGGCGACCGAGAGCGCGATCACCGAAGGCGGCGGGTTCGGGTGGCTCAAGCCGCCGCCGCGCCAGGTCCTCGAAAACTATTGGAAAGGCGTGCTGCTCGTCCCCGAGCGGCGGCTGGTGGTCGGCCGGCTCGACGGGATCGTCGCCGGCTCGGCGCAGCTGAGCCGGGCGCCGCGCAACAACGAGGCGCAGGCCTTTGCCGGCACCTTGACGAGCGCGTTCGTGGCACCCTGGGCTCGCGGTCACGGTCTTGGCCGCGGCATCGTGATCGAGATCGAGCGGCTCGCCCGCGAGCTTGGGTTGGCGGTGCTGAACCTCGATTTGCGCGACACCCAGAAGGCGGCGGTCGGGCTCTACGAGGGCCTCGGCTACCGGCGCTGGGGGACGCATCCGGTCTACGCACGTGTCGAAGGCCGCGTCGTGCCCGGCCATTATTATTACAAGGTGCTCGACGACGCGGCGGCGCCTCCGTGATCCTTTACCCGGCGATCGATTTGAAGGACGGCAAGTGCGTGCGCCTGGTACGCGGCGAGATGGCGACCGCCACCGTGTTCAACGACGACCCGGCGGCGCAGGCGCGTGCGTTCGCGTCCTCCGGGTTTGCCTGGCTGCACGTCGTCGACCTCAACGGGGCCTTTGCCGGCCGATCGCTGAATGGCGGTTCCGTGGCGGCGATCCGCCGGGCGGTCGACCTGCGCATCCAGCTCGGCGGCGGCATCCGCGACCATGCCGCGATCGAGCATTGGCTCGAGCAGGGAATCGACCGGCTCGTGCTCGGCACCGCGGCATTGCGCGACCCCGCGCTGGTGCGCCGCGCCGCCGCGGATCATCCGGGACGGATCGCAGTCGGCATCGACGCGCGCCATGGCCGGGTCGCGGTCGAAGGCTGGGTCGACGCGGCCGACATCGGGGTCGCCGAGTTGGCGCAGCGTTTCGAGGACTGCGGGGTCGCCGCGATCGTCCACACCGAGATCGCCCGCGACGGCGCTCTGGGCGGGGTCGACGCCGAGGCCGTCGCGGCGCTGGCGCGTCAGGTCGGGGTTCCGGTCATTGCGTCGGGCGGCGTCGCCGCGCTCGCCGACATCGCCGCATTGAAAGCTCGTGAGGGCGACGGCATCGCCGGGGTTGTCTGCGGGCGCGCGCTCTACGACGGCCGCATCGACCCGCGCGCGGCATTGCGGCTCGCGGCGGGAGCGGCTTCATGCTGAAGATGCGGGTCATCCCTTGTCTCGACGTGAAGGACGGCCGCGTCGTCAAAGGCGTCAACTTTGTCGACCTGGTCGATGCCGGGGACCCGGTGGCGCAGGCGCGCTTCTACGATCGCGAGGGCGCCGACGAATTGTGCTTTCTCGACATCACCGCAAGCGCCGAGGGGCGGGACACGCTCTACGACATCGTGCGCCGCACCGCCGAGGAATGCTTTATGCCGCTGACCGTCGGCGGCGGGGTCCGCGAGGTCGAAGATGTCCGCCGCCTGCTGCTCGCCGGCGCCGACAAGGTGTCGGTCAACACCGCCGCGGTCGCCCGCCCCGAATTCGTGCGCGAGGCGGCCGAGAAATTCGGCAGCCAGTGCATTGTCGCGGCGATCGACGCCAAGGCTGCGGCGCCGGGCCGGTGGGAGGTGTTCACCCATGGCGGGCGCCGGCCGACCGGCATCGACGCGGTCGACTGGGCGCGGCGGCTTGTCGACTACGGCGCCGGCGAGATCCTGCTGACCTCGATGGACAGAGACGGCACCAAATCGGGTTTTGACATCGCCCTGACGCGCGCCGTCGCCGACGCGGTGCGCGTCCCGGTCATCGCCTCGGGCGGGGTCGGCACGCTGGACCATCTCGTCGAGGGCATTCGCGACGGCCACGCGACCGCGGTCCTCGCCGCTTCGATCTTTCATTTCGGGACATGGCGGGTCGGCGACGCGAAGGTGCGCCTCGCCGCGTGCGGCATCCCGGTGCGGGGCTGAGCGATGCCTGAGGAGCTGGGGGCGGCGCTGGGCCGGCTGTGGGACGTTGTCAACGCACGTCGCGGCGCCGACCCGCAGAGTTCTTACACCGCCCGGCTGTTCTCTCGCGGGCGCGCGAAAATCGCGCAGAAGCTGGGTGAGGAGGCGGTCGAGGCGGTCATCGAGGGGGTGCGCGGCGACCGCGCCAAGCTCGTCGGCGAGAGCGCCGATCTGCTTTATCACCTGTTCGTGCTGTGGGCCGACACCGGGGTCTTGCCGTCCGATGTCGCCGCCGAGCTGACGCGCCGCGAGGGCACGTCCGGGCTCGACGAAAAACGCGGCCGGGCGAACCTTTGAGCGAGATTTGAGCGGAGGCGGGGATGGCCTATGACCGCGACAACGTGTTCGCCCGCATCCTGCGCGGCGAAATCCCGTGCAACAAGGTCTACGAGGACGAGCACGTCCTTGCGTTTCACGACATCAACCCTTTGGCGCCGACTCACATCCTGGTCATTCCGAAGGGCGAATACGTCTCGCTCGACGATTTTTCCGAAAGGGCTTCAGCTGCCGAACATTCGGCGATGTTTCGCGTCCTCGGGCAGATCGCCAAAGAACGCGGCATCGCCGAGACCGGTCATCGCATCATCGCCAACAGCGGCCGCGACGGGCACCAGGAGGTGCCGCATTTTCATGTGCACCTGTTTGGCGGGCGCGACCTCGACCGGATGCTGCTGCGGCGCTGATCAGCCGGCCGCGGCGGCGGGGACGAGGCGGGTGCCGGCGTAGACCGCCGCGAGCGGGCACTCGACGCCGATGCTGTCGAGACTCAGCCGGTCCTCTTCGCCGAGCGGTCGCGAATTCGCCGGCCAGCCGCCGTCGGGCTCGCGGCGGATCAGTTCGGCGCCGATATGCGTCGAGCGCACCGGCAGGATCTCGCGCACCGACGGGATCGTCGTGTAGGACCAGACATTCGCTCGCGTTTCAGGCTCGTTGCTCGGCGACAGGATCTCGACGAGAAGGATCGGCTCGATCAGCGCATGGCTCGGCGGGTCGTCGGCGGCACAAGTGACGGCGAGATCGGGGACCCGGCTTCGGCGCGGACCCGCGGGATCACGCCGGGCGCGATCACCACATCGCAGCCGGTCCCGAGCAGATGGTTGCCCAACAATCGGGCGAGCGTTGCCTGGACGCGGCCGTGCGTCGTGCTCGCCGGCGCCATCGCTGCGGCTCGCCGTCAACGAGCTGATGCTTGAGCCCGCTGCCGTCGCCGGGCCGGTCGACGAACTCCGCGACGGTCATCCGCGACAGCAACAGAGGCTTGCGAAGCCCCGTCATCCTGCTCCTCGCCGCTGAAACAGCATCGGCGTACCCCGGCACAAAGGCCGCCCCGCCCTCTGCCGCGCGGGGCGCCGAGGGTCATGTCGCGCGGATGTCGGTGTCCTTGGTCTCCGGCAGGAACAGCACGCCGACCACCATTGTCATCGCTGCGATAGCGATCGGGTACCACAGCCCGTCATAAATGTTGCCGGTGGCGGCGACGATCGCAAACGCGATCGCCGGCAAAAACCCGCCAAACCAGCCGTTGCCGATATGATAGGGCAGCGACACCGAGGTGTAGCGGATGCGCGTCGGGAACAGCTCGACAAGCATCGCGGCGATCGGGCCGTAAACCATCGTCACATAGATGACCAGGATCACCAGAAGCAGGATGACCATGCCGGGGTTGATGTCGCCGGGGTTCGCCTTCAGCGGATAGCCGGCCGATTTCAGCGCGCCGCTCAGCGATTTCGCAAAAGCCGCGGCGTGCTCGGCCGCACCCGGCATTTTTGCGTCGTAGCTCGGGATGACCGTCTGCCCGACCTTGACTTGCGCCGTGCTGCCGGCCGGCGCCGGGTGGTTCTCGTAAGGGATGCCGCGGGTGACGAGGGCGCTTTTGGCGACGTCGCACGAGCTGGTGAATTTCGCCGTGCCGACCGGGTTGAACTGCAGCGAGCAGGTCGCCGGGTCGGCGACGACGACAACCGGTGAGGTGGCGACCGCAGCTTCGAGCGCCGGGTTGGCAAAGTGGGTGACCGCCTTGAACAGGGGCAGATAGGTGATCACCGCGAGCAGGCAGCCCAGCATGATGATCGGCTTGCGGCCGACCCGGTCGGAGAGCCAGCCAAAAAAGATAAAGCCGGGCGTGCCGATCGCCAGCGCCGCGGCAGTCAACAGGATCGCCGTCGTGGGATCGACCTTCAGCGTCTGGGTCAAAAAAAACAGCGCGTAGAACTGGCCCGCATACCAGACGACCGCCTGCCCGGCGGTGCCGCCGAACAATGCCAGCACCACCAACCTCAGGTTGCGCCGCTCGGCAAACGCCTCGGTCAATGGCGCCCGCGAGATCCCGCCCTCGGCCTTGATCTGCTGGAACATCGGCGACTCGTTGAGGCGCAACCGGATGTAAACCGAGATCGCGAGCAGCACGATCGACAGCAGAAACGGGATGCGCCAGCCCCAGCCCTCGAAACCCTGCGGGTCGATCGTCTCGCGGCAGGCAAGGATCACCAGCAGCGACAGAAACAGGCCGAGGGTCGCGGTCGTCTGGATCCACGAGGTGTAAAGACCGCGCTTGCCGTGCGGCGCATGCTCGGCGACGTAAACCGCAGCGCCGCCGTATTCGCCGCCGAGCGCCAGGCCTTGCAAGAGGCGCAGCGCGATCAGGATCACCGGTGCGGCAAGGCCGATCGCGGCGTAGCCCGGCAACAGGCCGACCAGAAAGGTCGACAGGCCCATGATCGTGATCGTGATCAAAAACGTGTACTTGCGGCCGACGAGGTCGCCGACCCGGCCAAAGACCAATGCCCCGAACGGCCGCACCGCAAACCCCGCGGCAAAGGCGAGCAGCGCGAAAATGTAGCTTGCCGTCGAGTTTACGCCGGAAAAGAACACTTTCCCGATGGTCGCGGCGAGGGAGCCGTAGAGATAAAAGTCGTACCACTCAAAGACGGTGCCGAGCGAGGAGGCGAAGATGACGGTCCGCTCCTCGCGGGACATGCTGCCGGACAGGCGGCGCGGGGCCACCGACAGGTTGGCCATGGTTCCCCCCTTTCGCTCATGCCGCGGCCCGCGGCTGGCGCTCGTTCAGCACGACCGAGGCGTTCTGCTCGGCAACTGGGAGGAATAGCCTGAAACGCGAACGTACGTAAGCGAGAATCCGCCGGTCTATTATCGCGCGCGGGCCTGTTGCCGGTCTAGCAGCGCGCGCATCGGCGCCGGGATCGGCTCCTTGAGAACATGGTCGTAAAGCGCGTGCAGCAGCTCTTCGCCGTTGGTCCTTCCGTCGAGGAAGGCTGCGATGCGCTGCGCTGTCGAGCCCGCCGGCAACTCCGCATTGCCGTAGCGGCACCGAACGTTTGCGGCCATGATCATTGGATTAATAACATAGGACATAGTGTCAGCCGTGGATTTGTTACCGATTCGATCCGTTCGTGTCAAGCTCGTGACACCAATCCAACAGTTTGTAACAGAGTTTGATCCGTCCGGCAGCGCTTGGGGGATATGCGATCGGCGCATGGAACGAATTTGGCCCCGGTGTGGAGCTGTGCCGGGCTTGGCATGGCGATCGACCGCCCAGGCGATGCCGTCTACATTCGCTGACCGGAAACCGGAGAGCCCGCAATGATCCGTACGGTTCGACGGCTGATACTGCTGTTCGGCGTGGGGTTGGTCGCCGGGTTTGGCGCGCGCGGGGGTGCCGCAGCCGATCTGCAGACCGTGCGGTTCGGCACCGACTGGAAGGCCGAGGCCGAGCATGGCGGGTACTACGAGGCCATCGCGACCGGCATTTACAAGCGCTACGGGCTCGACGTGAAATTGCAGCAGGGCGGCCCACAGGTGAACCACGCTCAGCTGCTCGCCGCCGGCCGGCTCGACTTCAACATCGCGACCAACTCCTTCGTACCGCTGAACTTTGTCCAGCAGAACATCCCGATGGTGGCGGTCGCCGCGATGTTCCAGAAGGATCCCTCGGTGCTGATCGCCCATCCCGGGCAGGGCGACGACAGCTTTGCGGCGCTCAGGGGCAAGCCGATCATGATCGGCTCGGACACGCGCATCGGCAGCTGGATCTTTTTGAAACGGAAATTCGGCTACACCGACGCCCAGATTCGGCCCTACACGTTTAGCGTCGCACCGTTCCTCGCCAATCCGCAGGCGATCCAGCAAGGCTACTTGTCGAGCGAGCCGTTCACGATCGAGCAGGCCGGGGTCAAGCCCGTCGTCTTGCTGATCGCCGATGCGGGCTATTCGAGCTACAGCTCGCTGGTCGAGACCTCCGACACGCTCGTCCGCGACAACCCCGACCTGGTGCGGCGCTTTGTCGACGCGAGCATCGAAGGCTGGTACGGCTATCTTTACGGGGATCCGGCGCCGGCGAACGCGCTGATCAAGCGCGACAACCCCGAGATGACCGATGCGCTCTTGGCGTACGGCATCACCAAGCTCAAGGAGTACGGCATCGTCGACAGCGGCGACGCCAAGAAATACGGGATCGGGGCGATGACCGAGGCGCGCTGGCGCGATTTTTTCGACACGATGTCCGGGGCCGGGGTCTACCCAAAGGACATGGATTACCAAAAGGCGTTCACGTTGCGCTTTGTGAACCATAAAGTCGGGATGGCGCCCTGACCGGGCCGGCGGCTTCTCACAGTGGCGTGGCGGTGCCCGTCGTATCGCTGCGCGGCGTCGGCAAGCAGTTCGGCTCGGGGGTGACGGCGCTTGAACCGCTCGACCTGGATGTCGGCCGCGGCGAATTCCTTAGCCTGCTCGGCCCATCGGGCTGCGGCAAGACGACGTTGCTGCGGATCATCGCCGGGCTGAGCGAGCCGACCCGGGGCGCCTGCCGGCTCGCGCTGGCTGACGTGGACGGCGGCCGGGCGGCGCGCGGCCGGATCGGCTTTGTGTTTCAGGATCCGACGCTGATGCCGTGGAGCACGGTGCTGGGCAACGTGCTGCTGCCGTTCCGGCTCGCCGGGCGGATCGGCCCGGCCGAGCGCCAGCGCGCCGCCGCCGAGCTCGACGCGGTCGGGCTTTCGGGTTTCGAGCGGGCTTACCCGCGCCAGCTTTCGGGCGGGATGCGGATGCGCGTGTCGATCGCTCGCGCACTGGTGACCGATCCCGACCTGCTGCTCCTCGACGAGCCGTTTGCGGCGCTCGACGAGATCACCCGGATGGCGCTCAACGACGACCTGTTGCGGCTGTGGGAAAGCCGCCGCACGACGGTCGTCTTCGTCACCCACAGCGTTTTCGAGTCGGTCTATCTGTCGACCCGCATCGCGGTCATGACGGCGCGGCCGGGCCGCATCGCCGCCGACCTCGCGGTCGACCTGCCGCAGCCGCGCGCGCGGGCGTTGCGCACCACCCCCGGCTACGCCGCGTTTTGCGCCGCGGTCTCGGAAGAGCTCGGACGGGCCACCGGGGTTGCGGAGGACGCATGAGGCGGCGGCTTCGGCTGTGGCGGATCGCGGCGCCGCTCGCGGTCGGCGCGGTGCTGCTCGCGCTGTGGCAGGCGACGGTCAGCGCCGAGAACGTCCCGCCCTACATCCTGCCCGGGCCGCTTGCCATCGCCGATGCGCTGTGGAGCGACGGCCCGAGCCTCCTGATCTCTCTCCTCGTCACGTTGCGGATCACGCTCGCGGCACTGGCGGCGGCGGCGGTTCTCGGCGGAGCGCTGGCGCTGTTGTTCTCGCTGTCGCGCATCCTGGCGCTGAGCCTCTTCCCCTATGCCGTGATCTTGCAGGTGACGCCGATCGTCGCGATCGCGCCGTTGATTATCATCTGGGTGCAGCAGCCCTTTGTGGCGTTGCTGGTCTGCGCCTGGATCGTCGCCTTTTTCCCGATCGTGTCGAACACAACGATCGGGCTCGCCAGCGCCGACCGCAACTTGCTGGCGTTGTTCCGGCTTTATGGGGCGACATCCGCGCAGACCCTGCGCTATCTCAAATTGCCGACAGCGTTGCCGTATTTCCTCGCGGGCTTGCGGATCAGCGGCGGGCTCGCCCTGATCGGCGCCGTCGTCGCCGAGTTTGTCGCCGGCACCGGCGGCGCCGAGACCGGGCTTGCCTTCCGGATTCTCGAGGCCGGCTATCGCCTTGCGATCCCGCGGATGTTCGCGGCGCTGTTTCTGCTCTCGGCGACCGGCATCGCGATCTATCTCGTCATCGATTTGCTGTCGCGGCTCGCCCTGCGGCACTGGCACGAAAGCGCTGTCGACGGGGAGGACGAGTGAGCCCGCTGGCGACGTGCCAAGTTGTCGCGGCCGCCAACCGCCCGCGCCATCTAAATCACGGGAGAGAGGCGGGGTAAGTCCCGAGGAGAGGCGGGGCAATCCTCGCGTGTGTCATTGCCAACGTAAGGTGCTCCTTGGAAACAATTTCGAATGAACGCCAACGCGGCGCTGCTTTCACCGCGGGGACGGCACTTACCAAGGTGCCGGAAGTCACGCTCATCTTCTGGATCATCAAGGTGGCGGCCACCACCCTTGGCGAAACCGGCGGCGATTCGGTGACGATGACCTTGAACTGGGGCTATCTCGCCGGAACCGCGTTGTTCGCCGTGGCGCTGGTGGTGCTGGTGGGCGCGCAAATCGCGGCGAAGAAGTTTCACCCGTTCCTCTACTGGGCGACGATTATCGCGTCGACGACGTTCGGGACGACGATGGCCGACTTTGCCGATCGTTCGCTGGGCATCGGCTACGCCGGCGGCTCGTTGCTGCTGCTGAGCTGCCTGATCGCCGTGCTTGCCCTGTGGTACTGGTCGCAAGGCTCGATTTCGGTGGAGACCGTCGCGACACCCAAGGTCGAGGCGTTCTACTGGGCCGCCATCACCTTTTCCCAAACCCTCGGCACCGCACTCGGCGACTGGACGGCCGACTCGACCGGTCTCGGATACAGCGGCGGCGCGCTGGTGTTCGGCGCGGCGCTGGTCGTTCTCGCCGCGCTTTATTTCACGACCGCGATGTCGCGGGTTCTGCTGTTCTGGGCGGCGTTCATCCTGACGCGGCCGCTCGGCGCCACCGTCGGCGATTTTCTCGACAAGCCGCTTCACGACGGCGGCCTCGCGCTGAGCCGCCCGATCGCCTCAGCGGTCATCGCGGCGTTCATCGTCGTCTGCGTGCTCGTCCTGCCGCAGCGCGCCGGCCGGCATCCCGGACAACCCGAGCCGGCGTCATAAGCCGCCCCGCGCGCCTGGCCGGAGCGGGTCTCAAATTATTCCGTCATTCTCCGGAATGACGATTGGGCACTTTCTCCAAAGCTCTTAGCCGCGGCCGACAAACGGCATCTTGGTCGCCATGACCGTCAGGAACTGCACGTTCGCCTCGGGGGTCACGGTCGACATGAACACGATCGCGCGGGCGACGTTCGCCACGTCCATGGTCGGCTCCTCGATGACCGTGCCGTTGGCTTGCGGCACGCCGCGCTGCATGCGCTGGGTCATCTCGGTCAAGGCGTTGCCGACGTCGATCTGGCCGCACGAGATGTCGTATTTGCGGCCGTCGAGCGAGGTCGACTTGGTGAGCCCGGTGATCGCGTGCTTGCACGAGGTGTACGCGACCGAGTTCGGCCGCGGCACATGCGCCGAGATCGAGCCGTTGTTGATGATGCGGCCACCCATCGGCTTCTGGTCCTTCATGATCTTGAAGGCTTCCTGGGTGCACAGGAACGACCCCGTCAGGATCGAGCTGACCACCGCCTGCCAGCGCTCGAACGGCAATTCCTCGATCGGCGCCGCGGCGCCAAATCCCGCGTTGTTGAACAGCACGTCGAGCCGGCCAAAGGTCTCCCTGGTCTTGGCGAAGAGTGCGCGCACCGAGTCGGGGTTGCCGACGTCGGTCGGCATGCCGAGCGCCTTGCCCTGCATGCTCTCGACCTCGCCGACGACCGCCTGCAGCGGCTCGGGCCGGCGCCCGGCGACGACGACCGCGAACCCCTCTTTTGCCAACGCCAGCGCCGAGGCCTTGCCGATCCCGCTGCCCCCGCCGGTCACCAGCGCCACCTTGCCGTTCGAATTCATAATTCGTGTCTCCGCAACAATGCCGATCGGAAATTCCGCAGACGATAGCAGCTTCGCCCGGCAGCGGCGACGAAATCGGCGGCTTGCCTCGGCGGCAGCTTTGGGTGACGGGACGGACCGGCGATTAAGCGCCCGCTTCGCGAACCACGATAAAGGGCGCGAGGCAAACGTATCGCCCGGTAACAAGCTTCGGTCGGTTGGCGCAAATATGTAGGATCGGGCGAGATTCCGGTCGGCGCGACGTCGGCGGACGGCATTTGGAGGAGCGCGATGGCCGGGATGATCGAACTGAACGGCCGCCGTTACAGGAAGCCGGAACGGGCGGTCGTCGTGATTTGCGTCGACGGGTTCGACCCGGCCTATGTCGAGCGCGGCGTCGCCGACGGCATTTTGCCGACGATCGCGAGGTTTGCGCATGACGGCTGGGTTGGCGCCGCCGACGCTGTGATGCCGACCTTCACCAACCCGAACAACGTCTCGATCGTGACCGGCGCGCCGCCGTCGGTGCACGGCATCGCCGGCAACTATTACCTCGACCGCGACACCGGCGCCGAGGTCATGATCACCGACGACCGGCTGATGCGCTGCGAGACGATCCTGGGGCTGATGTCGCATGCCGGGATCGCCACCGCCGCGGTCACGGCCAAGGACAAGCTGCGCCGCATGCTCGGGCATGGCCTCGACGGCGTGTGCTTTTCCTCGGAATGCGCCGACGGCGCGGCCGAGGCGCTGGTCGGGCGCGCCCGGCCCGACATGTACTCGGCCGACCTCTCGTTGTTTGTGCTCGACGCCGGCCTCGCGCTGCTGGCGTCCGGCGCCGCGCGGCTCCTCTACCTGTCATTGTCCGATTACGTCCAGCACGGCAACGCGCCGGGCGAGCCCGCGGCCGACGCGTTTCATCGCGCGCTCGACGACCGGCTGGCGCGGTTTGTCGAGGTCGGCGCCGTGGTCGCGGTGACCGCCGACCACGGCATGAACGACAAGCCGCGCGTGGTCTTTCTCGAGGACGACCTCAATCGCCGGTTTGGCACCGGCGCGGCGCGGGTCATCTGCCCGATCACCGACCCGTTTGTCCGCCATCATGGCGCGCTCGGCTCGTTTGTGCGCGTCTACGCCCGCAACCCCGCCGACCTCGCCGCAATGATGGCGGAGAGTGCCGCACTGCCGGGGGTGGCGGGGGTTTTCGGCCGCGCCGAGGCGTGCGCGCGCTTTGAGTTGCCCTACGATCTCGAAGCCGATTTTGTGGTCCTCGGCGACGCTGCGACCGCGATCGGGGCGGCGCGCGCCGCGCACGATCTGTCGGGCCTCGCCGGCCACCGGCTGCGCTCGCATGGCGGTGCTGGCGAACAGCGCGTGCCGTTCATGCTGTCGCAGCCGCTGAGCGCCGAATATTGCCAGCACGCCGGCAGCCGGCGGCTGCGCAATTTCGACATCTTCGACTTCGCGCTGAACGGCGCTGCGTGACGGGTCACATTCCGTGAATTTTCCACGGTGCGCCGGATCCGGCTAGGCGAGCGTCTTTTGCAGCTCGAGATCATCCTCGACAAAGGCTTGGACAGCCTCGTCGATGCCGGCGTCGGAGGCAAAGCCGAGCGAGAGGGCGCGGGGTGCGGCGAGCGCCCGTGGCCAGCCGGCGACGATCGCCTCGATTTGCGGGTCGTGCCGCCAGCGGATATGGGCGTATGCGTCCTCGCCGCCGGCGCGGCGCACCGCCTCGGCCATGTCGCCGACCGCGACCGAAAAGCCGGGGAGCTGCAGCGAGCGGTTGGCGCCAAAGGCCTCGCCCGGCAATTCGTGCGCGCGGTGCAGCGCCGCGACGACGCGCCGCGGCGAGGCCAACGCCATGACGAGGTCGGGCGGGACCGGGCACACCGCGTCCTTGCCGCAGAGCGGCTCGCGGATGATCGAGGAGGCAAAGGTCGAAGCAGCCCGGTTCGGCAGCCCCGGCCGCACGACGACGGTCGGCAGCCGCAACGCGCGGCCGTCGACAAAGCCCTTGCGGCTGTAGTCGTTGACCAGCAATTCGCCGATCGCCTTTTGGGTGCCGTAGGAGGATTGCGGGGTCAGCGGCGTGTCGTCGCCGACTTCCGCAGGCAAGCGGCCGCCATAGACCGCGAGCGAGCTGGCGAAAACGACGCGCGGGCAGGTGCCGAGCGCGCGGCAGCCGTCGAGCACCGCGCGGGTGCCGTCGAGGTTGACGCGGTAGCCGAGCTCGGTGTCGGCCTCGGCCTGGCCGCTGACCACGGCGGCCAGGTGAATCACCGCCGCCGTGTCGGGGGTTAGCAGCCGGCGCACGGTGCCGCGGTCGGCGATGTCGCCGGTCGCGAGGTTGAGCCGCCGGTCCTGCGGCAACGGCAATGCCGGGGGCGCGTTGTCGAACAGCACCAATTCGTCGATCGCCCCTAGCGCGCTGCCCTTCTCCAGCAGCAGCAGCGCGAGGCGCCGCCCGAGAAAGCCGCAGCCGCCGGTGATCACGATCCGCATGATTAAAGCCCCTTACCCTGTTCGACCGCGATGAAGCGTCCGACATCACAAAATGCGTCGGTCCGAAGACGTCGATGGCCGAGTCAGGCCCACGGCTGTCCGGTTGAGTGATCGCCGCACTTCGTGATCGCGAATTGTTGCCTCTCGTACAAATTAAAGCACGCTTTGCCCGGACTTAATCCGGGCATCCACGTCTTGGACGCCCCGGTGACCGGGACCCAGGAAGACGTGGATGGCCGGGTTAAGCCCGGCCACAGCGATCTGGCAGATGAAGAGCTTTTTCGGGCGCCGCTAGCCACCGATGCCGTAGCGCCTGGCCCAGGCGAGCCCGGCGCGGGTTTCGCCCTTGGGTCGGTATTCGCAGCCGATCCAGCCGGCGTAGCCGATCTCGTCGAGCAGGTCGAACAGGAAGGGGTAGTTGATCTCGCCGACATCGGGCTCGTGGCGGCCGGGGTTGCCGGCGATCTGGATATGCGGGTAGCGGCCGGCGAGTGCCTGGATATGGTGCGCGAGGTCGCCCTCCATGATCTGGACATGGTAGAGGTCGAGCTGAAGCTGCAGGTTGGGGTGGCCGACCGCGTCGATGACCCGCGTCGCGTGGGTCGTCGTGTTCAGGAAATAGCCGGGGATGTCGCGGGTGTTGATCGGCTCGATGATGACGGTGACGCCCTCGCGCGCCGCGCGCTCGGCCGCGTAGCGCAAATTCTCGACATAGACCCGCTCGGCCGCGCCGCGGTCGCGGCCCTCCGGCACGAGGCCGGCCATCGCGTGCACCAGCCGGCAGCCGGTCGCCTTGGCGTAGACGAGGGCGGTGTCGACCCCGGCGCGGAACTCCTCCTCGCGGCCCGGCAGCGCCGCCATGCCGCGCTCGCCCGCCGCCCAGTCGCCGGGCGGCATGTTGAACAACGCCTGGGCGAGCCCGTGCCGGCGCAATGCCGCCGCGACGGTTTCCGGCGGTTGGTCGTAGGCGCCGAGATACTCGACCGCCTTGAACCCGCACTCCGCGGCGGCGGCAAACCGGTCGAGAAACCCGACCTCCTGAAAGATGAAGCTCAAATTGGCGGCGAATTTCGGCACGTGATGGTCCTCCCGGCTGGCCCGCTACTCATCGCCCCCGCGTCGGCAAAACACAAGACCCGGGCCGGCCGGCAACGCTCAGCGGAACGGGTTCAAAATCACGACGCCGTCGACGCGCCGGCCGTGCGACATATCTTCGGAATAAAGCTCGCGGCATCCGAGCGCACGAGCGGCGGCGATAATCGCGCTGTCCCAATAAGAAAACCCGTGCGCCGCTTTGATCTCGAGCGCGGCGGAAAGGATAACCAGATCTATTTCCTGCACTCTAAAGCGGGTCCAGGTGTGAATCAGATTGGCGGCAATCTCGTGCGGCAAAGGATCGGGGCGGGTCGGCCGGGTGGTTTGGACATAAAACTCCTGCAAAACCTGCACTGACAATGCGCCGTCGTTAAGATCGAGAAGCTCGATCGCACGTTCCCGCTTTTCTGCCTCTCCGGAATCGCGGCTGATCGAATACAACAAGACATTGGTATCAAAGAAATGTGCCAGCTTCAACGTTCCCGCTTGTGCACGTGGTCGCGCGAAAGCCGATCAGAAGCGCGAAAGGTGGTTATTCGCTCTCGCAATAACCGTTCTTCCCGCTTCAGCTGCTCGTGCTCGCTCTCAACCTGGGCGAGCTCGACGAGAAATTGCCTGACCAGCGCGGACACCGACGTGTCGCGCTCGGCAGCGATCATTCGCGCGCGCCGGTAGGTTTCATCGTCCAGTGATACCGTGATGTTCTTCACATATTCACTGTAGGGCGGATTCCGTTGGAGGTCAACCACCCCATGCGCCAAGTTTGCGGGCGGCGCGAGCGAGCGCTACTGTTCGTCGGTGCGCGAGCGCAGGCAAGGAGGCGGCGGATGGCGGTATTGCTGGGAGCGATCGCCGACGATTTCACCGGCGCCACCGATCTGTGCAACACGCTGGTGCGGCGCGGCATGCGCACCGTGCAATTGATCGGCGTGCCGGCGGCGGGCTCGGTGGCCCCAGACGCGGAGGCGGTCGTCGTCGCGCTGAAAAGCCGCACGACCCCGGCGTCGGAGGCGATCGTCGAGAGCCTCGCGGCGCTCGCCTGGCTGCGGCGAGCAGGGGCGCGGCAGATCCTCTTCAAATACTGCTCGACTTTCGATTCGACCGACGACGGCAATATCGGGCCGGTCGCCGAGGCGCTTATGGCGGCGCTCGACACCGATTTCACCCTGTTTTGCTCGGCGTTCCCGGAAGCGGGGCGGACGATCTACAAAGGTTACCTGTTTGTCGGCGACGTATTGCTGTCGGAGTCGGGGATGCGCGACCACCCGCTGACCCCGATGCGCGACCCGAGCCTCGTGCGGGTGTTGCAGCGCCAGTCTGAAGGGAAGGTCGGGCTGGTGCCGGAGGCCACGGTGGCACGGGGCGCCGGTGCTGTTCGCGACGCCTTTGCGGCACTCCGCCGAGCCGGATGTCGCCACGCGATCGTCGACGCGGTCGCGGACCGCGACCTCGAGACGATCGGCGAGGCCGCCGCCGATTTCAAATTGGTCACCGGCGGCTCCGGCATCGCACTCGGCCTGCCCGAGAACTTCCGCCGCCGCGGGCTGCTCGGCACTGGCGCCGCCGCCGACGCCTTGCCGCGGGTCGCCGGCCCGGTTGCGGTGCTCTCGGGGTCATGCTCGACCGCGACCCTGGCGCAAGTCGCGCACATGCGCGAGCACGCACCGGTCTTCACGATCGACCCGGTCGCCGCCGCCGAGGGCGGTGTGACGCCGCAGGCGCTCGCCTGGGCCAGACCGCTGCTCGGCGACCGCCCGATTCTGATTTCAGCAACCGCGCCACCAGAGAAAGTCGCCGAAGCACAGAACCGGCTCGGCCGCGAGCGCGCCGGCGCGGTCGTCGAAGAAACCTTGGCCGCGATCGCGCGCGGCCTCGTCGAGGCCGGGGTGCGTCGGCTGGTGGTCGCCGGCGGCGAGACCGCCGGGGCGGTCGTCCAGGCGCTCGGCGTCACCGGGTTGCGCATCGGCCGCCAGATCGACCCGGGCGTGCCGTGGACCGCAAGCCTCCCCAGCGGCCGTGGCGAGCCGGTGTTGGCGCTCGCCCTCAAATCCGGCAATTTCGGCGCCCCCGACTTTTTCCTGCGCGCCTTTAGGGTGCTTTCGGGAGAGGAACGATGACCGCCATTTCAGTGTCATTGCGAGCGAAGCGAAGCAATCCCGATCCGCCGCGCGCGCCACTTTTCGCAAGATTGCCGCGTCGCCTGCGGCTCCTCGCAATGACCACAAATCCTTGAAAAGAGGAGCCGCGGCATGAACGACGCGAAGCCACGCGAGGCGATCTGCATGACCGGCGCCTCGATTTTCGGGCGCGGCTTGACCGCCGGCTCGTCGGGCAACATCAGCGTGCGGGTCGCGGACGGCTGGCTGATGACGCCGACCAACGCCTCGCTCGGCCGGCTCGACCCGGCGCGGCTCTCAAAGCTCGACGATGGCGGGCGGCTGATTTCGGGCGACCCGCCGACCAAGGAGAGCTTTCTGCACCGGGTCATGTACGAGGAGCGCGCCCAAACGGGTGCGGTCGTGCACCTGCATTCGACCCATTCGGTGGCAGTGTCGTGCCTCGCCGACATCGATCCCGCCGACGTTCTGCCGCCGATCACCGCCTACTATGTAATGCGTGTCGGCCGGCTGCCGCTCGTCCCCTATTTCAAGCCCGGCGACCTCGCGTTGGCCGAGGCGGTGCGCGGCTTTGCCGGCGGGCACCACGCGGTGCTGCTCGCCAATCACGGCCCGGTGGTCGCCGGAACGAGCCTCGACGCCGCGGTCAACGCGATCGAGGAGCTCGAGGAGACTGCCAAGCTCTACCTCTTGCTACGCGGGGCCAAGACCCGCTACCTGACCCGCGCCCAGGTCGAGGCGTTGGCCGAATGACACCGCCTCCTCGGGCTTGCCACCGCGCCCCCGCGCCGGCCGGTAACCAAGGGTTCAAGGGTTATCTGCGGTACCCGCGCCGACCGGACGCAGCCGATGGCCGAGATAGAGCGGCAGGGGGAGCGCCGGGCGGCCGTCGTGCAGCACATTCGCCGGCGGCAGCACCTCGATCCCGTGGAACAACGCGCCAAAACGGGCCTTGATGTCGGCGGCCGACGTGCGCGGCGCCACGATCAAGACATCCGCGCCGGCAAAGTCGGCGACCGGGGCGATGACCCCGTACTGCCGCGGGTCGGGGCCGAGGCACAGCACCCGCATCCGGCCGTCGAGCGCATAGTCGACCTTGCCGGCGTCGAGCCAGCGGGTCGCGGCGACCACCAGCCCCGGCCGCCTGAAAAGACCGGCCTTCACGAGGTCGCTGCGCAGCGACGTCCAGTCGACCGCGGCCAGCGCCGGGTCACTGGTCGCGACCGGGCCCGGGAATGTGGCAGCGAGCCAGTCGAACCGCACCTCGCTCGCGACGAGCGCCGTGCCGAGCACGACAACGATGCCCGTCGCCCCGGCGGTGCGGCGCACCACGCGGCGGCTCGGCCAATCGCGGGCAATCGCGTCGCCGAGCAGCGGCACCAGCATCAGGTATCCGGGTGCCGCCCAATGAAACAAGACGTGGCTGTGCAGCGAGACCGCCGTGAAAAACACGATCGGCGGCGCCGCGAGGCAAAGGAGCAGCCAGCGCCCGCGATCGGCCGGTCCGCGGCGCAACGCGTCCCAGCCGCACAGCATCAATGCCAGCCAAATCCACGGCAGAAAAAAGAGTGCTGCCCCGCCGATCGCCGCCAACGGCCCGAACGGGTAGAAACGGCTGTCGGCGCGCGCCCCTTGGAACAGAAACGACACCCAGCCGTGCCGCGCGTTCCAGATCAGCACCGGCAGGAACAGCACGAACGCCGCGAGGGCGCCGAGGTAGGGCTGCGGGCGCCGCCACCAGCGCCGGCTCGTCGGCTCGGTCAGCAGAAACAACAGCGCGCCCGATATCGTCAGCACCGCCGAATATTTCGACGACAGCGCGAGCCCGGCGAAGAGGCCGGCCGCAAGCCACCAGCCCCACGCCGCGCGGCCCTGCGCCGGCAACGCCCGGACAAGACAGACCGCGGCGCCGAGCAATGCAGCCAGCAGCGGCCCGTCGGGCAACACCCAGGTCGCGGACGTGACGCCGAGCACGGGTGCCGCATTCAGCACCGCGGCCGCCCACACCCCCGCGCGCGCACCGAACAGCCCTGCGGTCAGCCGGTACATCAGCACCGTCGTCAGCGCGAACAGTGCGACAAACGGCAGCCGCACGACGAGCGCTGCGTCGCTGCCAAACAGGTGGGCCGCCCCCCAGGCGAGCCACCACGCGACGGGCGGATGGTCGAAATAGCTGAGCTGCAATTCGCGCCCGGCGGCGACCATGTAGCTCTCGTCGACCCCGAGCCCGAGCGAAGCGGCAAACACGAGCCGCAGCGCGGCGGTGGCAATCACCAGCACCGTCGCCGCACCCGCCGGCGTCTTGACCCACGCCGCCATCGCGCGCGAACGGCGCGCGTCGCCGAAGACCGAAGCTTTGTCGACCGGTGCGGCCATGCGCGGTGGTGTCATATTCGCTGAGACCGCAACCCGGGCCCTAGTGGTGCGAACCTAACAAACGACTCCGGTCGCCCCTATCCGTCGCCCCCGCGAAGGCGGGGGTCCAGAGCCTGCCCCTGGCTAGAACAGGGGGCAAGCGCTCGGTGCCCGCCGCTCTGGGTTCCCGCTTTCGCGGGAATGACGAAGAGATAAGAGGATGGGTGCTAAACGTCAGAATGGATCCACAAGATGGTGAAAAACTGACCCCATCCGGGCGACGAAGCAAACCCTAGCGTTCTGAACCAGAAGCTTGCCGTATCTCAGCATCGCCTTCCCGACGAAAGTCGGGACCCACGGCGGCCGTGGGTACGGGGCCGGTAAGACAAGGAAGAAGTCGCAGCGGCTTCATCCAGGGAATTTCTGACCCAACAGACTAACGGATGCCCTCGATACCGTTTTTCCAAGCGTGGATGCTGGCGGCAACCGTCAGCGCGGGCGGAAGTATTCCTCATAGGGCGTATCGTTCTTGATCAGCAGGCCGCCGTCGACGGTCAGCGCCACGCCGGTGACCATGCGCGCGGCGTCGCCGGCGAGGAACAGGATCGGGTCGGCGATGTCCTCGGGCTCGCACATCCGCCCGAGCGGGATCTTGCGGCCGCGCTCGGCCTTGCTCTCGGCGCTCGGCATCGCGCCGCCAAAAGCGGTCGCGGTGGCGCCGGGGCAGACCGCGTTGACGCGGATATGGTCGGGCGCCAGCTCGTAGGCGGCGTGCCGGGTCAACCCGAGAAGCCCGGCCTTGGACGCGCTGTAATTCGCGGTGCCGCCAAACGAGATGCGCTGGCCGGCGATCGAGGCGATGTTGACGATGGCGCCGCCGCCGCGCGCCTTGAGATGCGGCAGCACCGCCTGAATGCCGTTGAAGGCGCCGGTCAGGTTGACGGCAATGACCCGCTCCCAGTCTTCCGCGCCCATCTCGGCGATCATCCGCCGCACCGTCACCCCGGCGCCGTTGACGAGGATGTCGATGCCGCCTGCTGCCGCGGCGACCTCGGCGGCGAGTGCCGCGAAGCCGCCGCGGTCGGTCACGTCGAGCGGGTGGGGCGCGGCAGTGCCGCTATTACCGCCGATCTCGGCGGCGATGCGCTCGGCCGCGGCGGCGTCGCGGTCGACTACCGCGACATGGGCGCCCGCCGCCGCGAAAGCGCGGCAGGTCGCAGCACCAATGCCGCTGCCGCCCCCAGTGACGACCGCGACCTTTCCGGCAAAGCCTTCAGCCATCCGATGCCTCCTCCACGGCCGGCCGCAGCCTACATCCGATCGGCGCCGCCGGGAACAACCGCCGCTAGCCGGTTCGCCATGCCTCGCGCATAGAAAGCCGCCAGAGACGGAGCATCGACCAGCCGAGGAACAGCCGGTAGCAGACCGGGTGGCTGATCCAGCCGCCAAAAATGAATTCATAATTCGACTTGCGGGTCCAAATCTCGGCGATGCGGCCGTCGCGGACGAGATAGCGCGCCGTGGCATCGGATCCGGCCACGACGCGGCTATGGCCGGACCGCACGGTCCCCGTCCAGCGCGCCGACAGGTGGACAAGGGCCGGGTCGCGCGCGTCGCGCCACGCGCGGCATTGCGTGATGCGCAATCTGGAGACGCGCCCGCAGTGGCGGATCAGGTAAATCCACCGGAACCAGGTGCCAATGCCGCGGTACTCGGCGGTGTCGACGCGGATCTGCACCATCGGGTCGAGGAGCTCGCGGGCCGCGTGGTCCGGGAGATCGCCGTTGATCACTCGCACCAGCGCCAGCACGAGATCGGTCGGAGACCGGCTCTCGCTCATGCGGCACGCTCCGCCGGCATCTCGTCGGCGGCCGGGAGCGGCGGGCGGCGCGGCGTCGCCGTGCGCGGCCACAGAAAGCGCTCGTTGACGAACAGGCGCACGCGGCTGATCACCCCGACAAACGGGAGGATCGGCGACAGCGCCAGCAGGATGTAGACTTCGCTCGCCTGGTTGAAGCGATAGCGGGCGAAGGTGGCGAAGATGCGCTCGTGCTGGGACGTGTCGTTCAGCCAGAACTGACAGCCGTTCCATGGTGAGGAGACCGCCCACCACCATTTGCGGGGGGCGGTGAACAACAGCTTCCAGTACGGCGGGCGGCAGCCGATCAGGGCCGCGAGCTGATTGCTGTAATGCGGCAGGTCGACCAGCCCGCGCAAGCGCCGCGAGGTGAACCGGAAGCGGCGGTTCCAAAAGGCGGCGTCCTCGCGGGTGATGCGCACTCGTTCGGCGAGCGGCGGCAAGGCGCGTTTGCCGGCGAACACCAGCGCCATATAGCGCGACTGCAGCTCGGCGAGCGCCGGGATCGACCCGATGACCGGGCGCGCAAAGCCGACAAAGGCCAATGTCGGGTCCTTGGCGAACAGATATTTGTACCACTCCTGCGGGTCCGTCGACGGCGCCGCCGCCGGATCGAAAAACGGGAACTGCATCCGGTATCCGGAACAGGTGATTACGAGGTCCGCGCGTACCGAGCTTCCGTCGGTGAAATAAATCTCGTGGCCGTCGCTGCGGAGGATGTCGCGCCGGGCGACGACCTTGCCCGACTTGACCTGCGGCATCACCTCGCAACTTTTGTTGAAAAACGACTGGTGATAGGGCGCGTGGGTTCGCCACTCGGGCTGGCCGTGCCCGTTAAAGCCAAAGGCGCACTGCAGGTACTGGTTGATAAACGGCGAGTAGCCGAAGGTGGGCGACAGCAGCAGCCGCACCCGCGACGACGCCTGGTCGCCGACCTTGGGCCGCTTGCTGGGAAACGGCGGCCAGCGGTCGACGACCTTGGGGATAAACCACTGGCCGTTCGGAATGCACCAGTAGATGCGCTCGGCCGTCTTGCTGATTTGCAAGGCGAGGTCGCTGGCGCTCTCGCCGCCGCCCCAGATCACCGCCGTCTTGCCGGCGAGGTCCGGCGGCGCCTCTTTCAGCGCGGCGCTGTGCACAACCGGGCCGGCAAAGCAGTTGAACCGGGGGTCGGCGGACACGTCGTTCGGATGCTGGTGCACCCCGCAGGAGACGACGAGGTTCTTCGCGCGGTATTCGGACCCGTCGTCGCAGCGGACCTGCCACACCTCGCCCGATTTGCGCGCGCTTGCGACCGACTGGCCGAGGCGAATATGCCGGTCGAGGCCAAAGCGCGAGCAATAATCGTTGAGGTAGGCGAGGATCTGCCCGTGCGACGGAAATCCGGGATAATCGTCCGGCATCGGAAAGTCGGAAATTTCGGTGATGCAGCGCGACGAGGTGGTCTCGGTCGTCGTCATCACCCCGCCAAAACGGATGTCGTCGGTGAACGCCCAGACCCCGCCGATCGTATCGCGGCGCTCCAGCACCAATGTCTTCAAACCCTCGCCCAAACAATACTTGCATGCCATCAGCCCCGACCAGCCCGCGCCGAGAATGATTACGTCGAACAAGGACGTATCGTCGTTGTCGCCCATCGCCTGTCCCCCCTTGCCAGATTGTAAAGACGTTTTTTGTGAAATCGGCCGCTTAGGCCAGCTCGTCGAGCAGCGCCTTTGCCTCCTTCAGGTCGGCGATGCCAAAGCCTTCGGTGAACCAGCCGTAGACCGGCGCCAGCAGCTCGCGGGCTTCGGCGCGGCGGCCCTGGTCGCGGCGCAGCCGGGCGAGGCTCGCGGTGGCGCGCAGCTCCCACATCCTCGCGCCCTGCTCATCGGCCATGCTCAGGGCTTTGCGGTACAATTCCTCAGCGGCCTCCGAGCATCCCTTCCGCTGCAGCAATTCGCCCTTGCGCCGGTGCAGCTCCGCGGCGAACCAGCGCTCGCCGGTCCGTTCGACAACCTGTTCGGCATCGTCGATCAGGGCCAAGGCCTCTTCAATTTTGCCCTCGATCTCGCATGCGCCAGCCAGAAGGGTGTTAAAATAAGGAAGCCACGCCTCCGACCCGGTGGCGCGGTAGGCGTTGGTGGCGCGGCGCAGCGTGGCTGTCCCCGCGGCCACGTCGCCGTTTTTGACCGTAACCCAGCCGCGAAAGATGGTGCCTACCGCACGCCACAGCGGGAAGCCCAGCTCGACCCCCACCGCGACCAGCTGGCTGGCGCGCTCGTCCAGGGCGGCTATGTCGCCAATAAAGGAAAGCGGCCCGCCGCCGAGCGCCAGGCTCGACGCCAAGGACGGCGGATGGGCGAGCCGGCGAGCCTCGGCGATCGCCGCGGTGCTGTTCGCCAGCGCCTGGTCGGGATAGCCGAGGCAGAACAGCGAGAACGCCAAGAAACCCTGGGACGTCACCTGCGGGGCCAATCCGGCGAGATGGCGCAGCACGTGGTGGGCATTCGGGTCATAGAGCGCCAGCACCTGCTCGAGATGCGACCGCGACGCCGCGAACCTGCCGGCAAGCATCAGGCTTCGACCGGAGGAGTAGTGACCAAGAACGAGCCCGGCAGGGTCGTTGCGCTGGCGGCTCAGGCGCAGCAGATCCTCGTCGAGGCGCTGCGCCCGCTCGAATTCGCCGCGGTACACGTAATAGAGAGACTGCCCGAACGGCACCTGCAGGAACTCCGAGGGGGAGCCCAGCTGCTCCCACAGCTCGCCCGCGCGGGCAAAGGCCTGGCCGGTTTCCGGCGCCGACAACCCCTTGACGGTTTGCAGCACGGCACCGAGGGCGCTGCGAAATTCGAGCTCCTGGCGCTGGTGTTCGGGGGTGTCGGGCAGCAACGCCAGCTGGTCCAGCCCCTTGTAGAATTGCGCCGCGGCTTCCGCCATCGCCGAGCGGGCGGCGGACCGATGCCCGGCCTTGCCCCAGCAGGCGACCGATTTCGCGACGAGCCCGGCCTCGGCGTAATGCTGCGCCAACAACTCGGGCTGCATGTCCGCGATCTCGGGGGAATGGGTTTCGAGCGCTTCGGCGATTTGCGCGTGCAATTGCTGCCGTGTGCTGCGCAGCAGGCTGCCGTGAGCGGCGTCCTGCACCAGCGCGTGCTTGAAGGCATAGACCGCGTCGGGTGGCGCGCCGCGTTGAAACACCAGCTCCGAAGCGACGAGGCGGTCGAGCGCGGAGCGCAGCTCGTCCTCCGGCAGGCGGGAGACGGTGCGCACGAGCGCATAGGTAAACTCGCGTCCGATCGCGGCGCCGATCTGCGCCACCAGCCGCACCGAGGCCAACCGGTCGAGCCGGGCCAATAGCGAGTCGTGCAACGTCGTCGGGATCGCGAGCGCCGGCAGCGTCTGGTCGAGGACGTAGCGGTCGCGCTCCTCGCGCAAGACGCCGCTCTCGAGGACGCTCTTGGTCAGCTCCTCGACAAACAGCGGCACCCCGTCGGTGCGGTCGACGATCTGCGCCACGACCTGGTCGGGCAACGCCTTGGCGCCGGCGATCTGCTCGACCAGAAAGGTCTGGTCGGTCCGGTCGAGGCGGTTGAGCGCGACAGTCGTGACCTGCGGCTGACCGGCCCAGGGCGGCTGGAACTCGGGGCGGAAGGTTACGATCAGCAGCACCGGCAGCGTGCGCGCGCGCTCGACGGTCAGGTCGAGCAGCTCGCGCGAGGTCGGGTCGATCCAATGCGCGTCCTCGAACACCATGACCACCGGCTGGCCGCGCGCCAGACCCTCGAGCTGGCGGATCAGCGCCTCCAAAATCCGCTCCTTTTTGCGCTGTGGAGAGAGGCTCGGCAGCTCGTGGCGCTCGGAGGGCGGCAACGACATCAGGTCGGCGAGGAACGCCACATCCTGCCCAGCGGGGCCGGCGCGGGCCAGCAAGGCCTCGAGCTTCTCCAGGCGCGCCGACGCCGGGTCGTCGCGCGCAAACCCCGCCGCGCGGCTGATCTGGTCGATGAACGGGTAGAGCGCGCTGTCCTGGTGGTAGGGTGAGCAGAAATAGCGCAGGCGCAGATGCGGCTCGTGGTGGAGCCGCTCCTCCAGCGCCGCCGTGATGCGCGACTTGCCGAGCCCGGCCTCGCCGGAGACCAGAACGATCTGCCCGTTGCCCGCCTTGGCGCGCGCCCAGCGCCGCAACAACAGCTCGATCTCCTCGTCGCGCCCGACGAGCGGGGTCAGCGCCGATCCGCGCAGCGCCTCGAAGCGGCTCCCGACGACACTCGGGCGCAGCACATGCCACGCCGGCACCGGCCCCGCGATGCCCTTGACCTCGACCGGGCCGAGATCGCGGTACTCGAAGAGGTCACGAATCAGGCGGCGCGTGCTCGCGGCGATCACGACCGTGTTCGGCTCGGCCAAGGTCTGCAGGCGAGCGGCGAGGTTGGGCGTCTCGCCGACGACCGACTGCTCCTGCGCCGATCCCGCGCCGATCAGGTCGCCGACGACGACGAGCCCGGTGGCGATCCCGACGCGCGTCTCGAGCTTGACCGACTTGACGTTGAGGCGGGCGACCGCGTCGATCGCACCCAGCCCCGCCCGCACCGCCCGCTCGGCATCGTCCTCGTGCGCTTGCGGGTAGCCGAAATAGATCAAGACGCCGTCGCCCATGTAGCGCGACACAAATCCGTCGAACCCGGTGATGATTTCGGCGACAGCGCGGTGATAGGCCCCGATCACCTCACGCAAATCCTCGGGGTCGAGGCGCGTCGAGAGCGCGGTCGAGCCGACGAGATCGCAGAACATCACCGTCAGCTGCCGGCGCTCGGCCTCGACCGGCGGCAGCGGCGCCGCGCGCGCCAACGCCGACCCGGCGCGCAGTGCCGCGATCGCGTCGAGCAGCCGCCGGCGGTGCCCGACCAAGGTGATGCCAAGGTCCTTCAGGTCCTCGGCGGTCAGGCTCGGCAACAGCGTCGCGTCGATCTCGTTTGCGCGAAACGCGGGCTCGTACTGCTCAAGCCCGAGCGTCCGCAGCCAATCCGCGACATCCATCGCTGCCACGCGTCAGTGTATGGACGATTGCAATGTCGTACGCTCCCGTCCGGAAAGCCGCCGGCGATAGCCGCCGCGCCGTGCCCCGCACCCTCGCGGTTGAGGGCAGGGGCAACCAGGATATGTACCCTCGCAGCCGCCGAGTGTGTGATAAAGCACCTCGAAAGTGCGAAATATCTGATAACCGATCGCGACGGCTTGGAGCCTGCTGCCCCGGGCCGGCGCGTGGCTTCGCGCGCGCTGCCACCGGTTTGGCACGCGGGTTGCTGGGATCAGCGTCGGACTGACAGGAGGCGCTGATGACCCGCGACGAGCTTACCCGCAAGATTCTCACGGTCAAACGGACGAGAGGTCTGAGCTGGAAACGGATCGTTGCCGAGATCGGCGGCGGCTCCGCGGTTTATCTGACCGCGGCATTGCTGGGGCAAATGAAACTGCGGCCCGAGCAGGCCGAGCGCGCCGCGCGGCTCCTCGGGCTCGACGCCGAGGAGCAGGGCCTGCTCCAGGAGATCCCCTATCGCGGCTCGTTGCCGCGCGAGGTGCCGACCGATCCGTTGATCTACCGCTTCTACGAGCTGGTGCAGGTCTACGGCACGACCTGGAAGGAGCTGATCCAGGAGGAGTTCGGCGACGGCATCATGAGCGCCATCGACTTCGACATGGCGATCGAGCGCCGGCCCGACCCGAAGGGCGACCGCGTCAAGCTGACCCTGAGCGGCAAGTTCCTCCCGTACAAGGAATATTGAGACCGCCCCGGCCGGCCGCTCGTCAGCGCAGCTGGTCGAGGGCAAGGTTCAACTCGAGGACGTTGACCCGTTTTTCGCCGATCACGCCGAGATAGCGGTCGTGGGCTTGCTCGGCGACGAGTGCCCGCAGCTTGGCGGGGTCGAGGTGGCGCGCCTTGGCAACCCGCTGCACCTGAAACAACGCCGCCGCCGGTGTGATGTCGGGGTCGAGCCCGCTTGCCGAGGTGGTCACCAGGTCGACCGGGATCGGGGTCCCCGGGTTTTCGTTGGCGAGCTTGGCGGCGTCGCCCTTGACGCGGTCGATCAACGCCTGGTTGGTCGGCCCGAGGTTCGAGCCGCCCGAATTGTCGGCGGCATAGGGCACCGGGACGGTCTTCGACGGGTCTTTCGGGTCGGGCTCGGTCGTCGCCGACGGGCGGCCGTGGAAATATTTGTCGGCGGTGAAGCTCTGGCCGATCAGGGTCGAGCCGATCACCTTGCCGTCTTTGTCGACCAGGCTGCCGTTCGCCTGATGCGGAAAGATCAGCTGGGCGAGCCCGGTCATCCCGAGCGGATAGACGAGTCCGGTGATGACCGTCATGACGACGATCATCAAGATTGCCGGTCGGATTTGCTTGAGCATCGCACGCTTCCTTTCATTTCGCTTCGTCGCCCCCGCGAAAGCGGGGGGCCAGGGTCAGCGCATCGGCCTTGGAGCCCTGGATTCCAGCTTTCGCAGGAATGACGAGCGAACACGCCGCCATTTCGACTGGTCACGCGAGGCCGATCGCGGTGACCGCGAGGTCGATCAGCTTGATGCCGATGAACGGCACGACGAGCCCGCCGACCCCGTAGACCAGTAGGTTGCGGCGCAGCATCGCGGCGGCGCCGATCGGGCGGAACCTGACGCCGCGCAACGCCAGCGGGATCAATGCGATGATGATCAGCGCGTTGAAGATGATCGCCGACAGGATCGCGCTCTCCGGGCTGTGCAGCCGCATGATGTTGATGACGGCGAGCTGCGGGTAGAACGCGACAAACATCGCCGGGATGATCGCGAAGTACTTGGCGACGTCGTTGGCGATCGAGAACGTGGTCAAGGCGCCGCGGGTAATCAGCAGCTGCTTGCCGATCTCGACGATCTCGATCAGCTTCGTCGGGTCGCTGTCGAGATCGACCATGTTGCCGGCCTCGCGCGCCGCCATCGTCCCGGTGTTCATCGCCACGCCGACATCCGACTGCGCCAATGCCGGCGCGTCGTTGGTGCCGTCGCCGCACATCGCGACGAGCTTGCCCTTCATCTGCTCCGCGCGGATCAGCGCCAATTTGTCCTCTGGCTTGGCCTGGGCGAGGAAGTCGTCGACCCCCGATTCGGCCGCGATCGCCGCCGCCGTCAGCGGGTTGTCGCCGGTGATCATGACGGTGCGGATGCCCATCCGCCGCAATTCGGCAAAGCGCTCGCGGATGCCGCCCTTGACGATGTCCTTCAGATGGATGACCCCGAGGAGGCGCTCGTCCTTGGCGACCGCGAGCGGCGTCCCGCCCTCCTTGGCGATGCGCTCGGCGATGACGGTGATCTGGCGGACCGCGTCGGAGACCGGGGCGGCGCGCAAGACCGCCTGGCCGCCCGCCGCGGCAGTGCGCCGGATCGGGCCGGCGCTGCCGCCTTCGGCAAATTCGATGACCGCGTCGACGGCACCCTTGCGGATCGCGACACCGCCCAAATCGATGCCGCTCATCCGGGTCTGCGCTGTGAACGGCACAAAGCGCGCGTCGAGCGGCGCCATCTCGCGCCCGCGCAGCCCGTACTTCTCCTTGGCGAGGACGACGATCGAGCGGCCCTCCGGCGTCTCGTCCGACAGCGAGGCGATCTGCGCCGCGTCCGCGAGCTCGTCGGGGTCGATGCCCGGCAACGCGAGAAACTCGGTCGCCTGGCGGTTCCCCAGCGTGATCGTCCCGGTCTTGTCGAGCAGCAGGGTGTCGACGTCGCCGGCCGCCTCGACCGCGCGCCCCGACATCGCCAGCACGTTGAACCGCACCAGCCGGTCCATGCCGGCGATGCCGATCGCCGACAAGAGCGCGCCGATCGTCGTCGGGATCAGGCACACGAAGAGCGCGATCAGCACGACGACCGACACGGCACCCCCCGCATACGCGGCAAAGCTCGGGATCGTCACGGTGGCGAACACAAAAATCAGGGTCATCCCGGCGAGCAGGATGTTGAGCGCGATCTCGTTCGGGGTTTTCTGGCGCACCGCACCCTCGACGAGCGCGATCATGCGGTCGAGAAAGGTCGAGCCCTGCGCGGCGGTGATCTTGACCTTGAGCCAGTCGGAGGTGACCCGGGTCCCGCCGGTGACCGCCGAGCGGTCGCCGCCGCTCTCGCGGATAACCGGGGCCGACTCGCCGGTGATCGCCGACTCGTCGACCGACGCGACACCCTCGACGACCTCGCCGTCGCTCGGGATCAGGTCGCCGGCTTCGACCAGCACGAGGTCGCCCGACCGCAGCGCCGCGGCGTCGACGAGGTCGAACGCGCGCGCCTGCGCGCCTTCGATGCGCTTCGCCTTGGTCTCGGTCCGGGTTCGCCGCAAGGTGTCGGCCTGCGCCTTGCCG
>DATMLF010000152.1:0-7192 GCA_035570595.1 Allostellaceae bacterium | reverse complement strand
CGCGCACCCCCGGGACCATGAAGTTGCCGGCGATCAGCTTCAGGCGCTCGTCGGCGGCGTCGAGATTGGCGCGGCGCAACGCGAAGATCGCCTTGCCGGCGGCGGTCTCGTTCCACAGCCAGTCGCCGAGCTGGCGGCTCGACGGCGTGCTGCCGGGGGCGAGCGCCGCCTCCAAATAGTACGCCTTCACATCGTCGAGCGCGAAGCGCAGGGCGAGCGGCGGCGACATGTCGGCGACCGGGCTCGCCGGCAGCTCGCCGCGCAGCCAGCTCGCGACGTAGCCGCCGGCCTCGGCGACCCCTAATCCGCTCAGCCCGACCGTCGTGCGCCGGCGCGCCGCGACCGCGCGGTCATAGGCTGCGGCGAGCAGCACCAGCTCGCTTTCGAACGCCTCGGCAATTGCCGTCGTCGAACCGGCGGCGATCGGCGCCGCGGCGAACGGCGGCCGCCAGCCGGGGTCGGGGGCTTCGCGCGGGTCGTCGTCCGGAAAGTCGGCGATCCGCACCGGGCCGCCATCCTCCTCGAGCATGCGCAATGCCGCCAGCACGACGCCCCGCTGGAACGCCGGGTCGCCCGGCGGGCCGAACGGTCGGCCGAGCTCGAACGGGACCCACAGCGCGCGCGGCGGCCGGGTGTTTTCGGTCTGCGGCCGGATCAGGCTCACCGCGACCGTCGCAATCCCCTCGTCCTCGATGTAGTGCCCGAGCGCGCTCACGGCGCGCGTGCAGAGCGGTCAAACCGGGGAGAGGATGACGGCGTCGACCTTGTCTTGGCGGAGGCGCCCCGCGACCTCGCGCGCGTAGCCCTCCATCGGCACCGGGTCGGTGGCGCCCATGAACGAGTAGTGGGTCGCCGCGACCGAGCCGATCGCGCCCTCGGCCGCCAGCTCGTTCAGCCGGTCGAGCGGGAAGACGACGTTCCAGTCTTCCTGAAACCCGGTCCGGTCGAAATTGATCGAGATGTGGCTCAGCAGCAGCCGGTCGGGCGCGGTCGTGCCGGGAATGGCGCGAAAATCGGGGTCGCGCCCGCGAAACGGCGGCTCGCCGCGCACGACAAGCCCGGCCGACGAGACGACCGCGACCCGGCGCTGCGCCATTGGCGGCCCCTCGACCCAGGGTGTCGTCTTGAAATCAGGGCACTCCAATTCGGCGAGGCGTTTCGCCATTGCCGCCGGAAGCTCGCTCAGCCGCACCTAACGTCTCCCTCGATTGCTGCATATGCGCCGACCATGCCCGGCGCCGGCACCGCGGTCAACCGGCGCCCGCCCGCGGGAGCTTCACGAACCCGTGACGCCTCACCCGGTCATCCCGGCCGAGGAGGCGCCGGGGGCCGTCCTCCCAGGTTTGGCCGGCGATTTCCCGGTCGACGGGAACAATCGGGAATTCTGTTCGCCGATCGGCTTTTCCGACTGAGAAACCCCAGGCCAATCAGCTATTTGCGACCCAATTCGCGTCGCCGTTGAACCGGGAATTGACGAGAATTGCCCGAGGCGGACGCTTGCGCCGCCAACACGGTCGGTCGTGCCCCCGTTTCCATGCGAACCCTGGTTTCCATGCAAGCCGGGCTGGAACCTAGTCCGCTCGACCAAGCGTTCGCCCCAGCGAAGCCCCCGACCATAAAATGCGAACACGGCGATTTTACCGCAGCGAAGCATGCCCCTCGCGCTGCCATCATTAGCGTTGTCCGCGATTATAGGGGCGTTTATTAACCCGACGTTCAAAATGTGCGATAGTAAGCCCGGCTGCATCGTCGCCCCGCTTGCAGCCGCGATTGCGGGTCGCACCGCGATTGCAAACCGCCCGAAACGATCTTTAAAGAGGGCAAGACAATGCGTCTGATCCTGTTCGCCTGTGCCGTTAGCCAACTAATCATGGCCGGTTGCGTGATGAACCCCAAAGCCGGCGTCGATCCGTTCAAAGATTACGGTAAAGCTGATCCGTATTTCGAATCGGAATGCACGGTGAAGGCCAATAACGGCGAGTGCGTCAAGGCTACGTGCAAGGAGGATGCGGTCTCCAATTGCGACGACTGGGTGGCGGGCTGCCTCAATCATGACGGCTACTTCCAAGGATCGAGCGCCGGCGGCACCTGCTCGAAGATCCTCTGAGCGCCGCTCCTATTCTATTGTTGTCGGCGGCAGCAATGGCTGTTGTTGCGGCCGCTAGTGGTGCGATGCCAATGGATGATCCCCATCCGTTGGCTGAATCGCACCACCAACGTATTAGTCCGGTGGGCCGATTCACGGAACGCTTGGGAACCAAGCGTTCCGATCGGACCATTAGGCTCGGCGCGACGCGCGGCCGGCGAAATCGCCTCGCCACATTGCCCTCACCCGCCGGGTCGCCGGGCCGGGGGCACCCGCCGCCCTCAAAGTCGAGATCCCACGAATGCGCGCAGCCGATCGTTGCCCGGCAGCGCTCCGTGGTGCATCAGAAATTGTTTGAAGTGAGTTGGCCAGATCAATGAGCGCGCCGCTGGTCCGCCATCTCGTCCGACAATCACACTGTCAGGTTTGGCGCCCGGGGCCAGGATTGTCGGGCCTTCAAGGTGGCCGCTCATCGGTCCTTTGACGGACACGCCACATAGCCTTCACTCTTGTTGGAGAGCGCATGGATCGATCGGCCATCGCAGTCGTCGCCTTGATCGCGCTGAGCATGTGCTCGCCCGCCGCGGCCCAATCGAGCGATGCGGCTTCCACGCCTTCCCTGCAGAAAGCGCTCGACACGTATGTGGCGACGCGCGCGAAACCGGAGCATATCTCCGCGGCGTCTCTGAGCGTCAGCCTGAACGGCGCCGAGAAGAACATCGACCTCGCCGCCGGCACCACGAAATACCCGAACGCGGGTGCCAAGGTCACGCCGGCCGACCTCTTCGAGATCGGCAGCATCACGAAGTCGTTCACGTCCGTCGCCATCCTGCATCTCGAGACTGCGGGGAAGCTGACGATCGAGGACAAGCTCGGCAAGTGGCTGCCGCAGTATCCGGCGTGGAAGGACGTTACGATTCATCAATTGCTTGACATGACGAGCCCCATTCCGGGCTACGACAACGAGCCGTCCATCGCCAGGATCATGGGCAACGATCCGAGCCACAATTTCACGCCGGAGGAACTGGTCGCGGCGGCGTATCCGCACAACGGGGAGCCCAAACCCGTCAGCGGCTGGACGTACTCCAACACCAACTACATTCTGGCCCAGATGATCGTCGAAAAAGCCGGCGGCAAACCGTATGCCGAGATTGTGCGCGAGCTGTGCGACCAAGTCGGGCTGAAGAACACCTACTACGAACAAGACCGGTATCCGCCGTCGATCACGGATCGCATGGTCTCCGGCTATTTTTTCAACCACGATCCCGACAACAAACCGCTGGCGCCGCTGCTCGGGCACGACGTCAAGAACGACAGCGTCTCTTGGATGCAGGGCGCCGGCGGCATCGTCTCGTCGATGCAAGACGTCTCGCGCTGGGCGCGGGCGCTCTACGAGGGGCCGCTTCTGGCCGACAAGCAGCGCCGCGAACTGATGACGGTCGTCTCCGACAAGACCGGGGAACCCATCGACGGCCCTTCCAAAGACCAATCGGGCGCGTTCGGGCTTGGCGTCGGCGCGGGCTTCCGGCCGGCCCTCGGTGCCTATTGGTACTATCAGGGGATGACGCTGGGCTACCGCGTGCTCTACGCCTACTTCCCCAAGAACCGTGCCGTCATCGTCGTCGGCCTCAACAGCCAGCCCGACAACAAACAGAACCACGACGGTGCCTTGCTGGAAGAGATTTACGGCATCCTGCATAAGGCGGGCAAGATCGATTAAAATTAAATCGAGGGCGTAGGCGCGGACCTGAGATTCACGTCGCCGCCATGGTTGGCTTGATCAACAGGACTCAGGCTGCGGACTTGATCCGCCCGGGCATGCACGCGCCCTTGGCTAAGGCTATATCGGGTTCAAGGCGCGGATGCCGGGATCAAGTCGACGGCTGTCCGGTTCAGGTCCGCATTCAAGTTAACCGTGCATTAACAGCGCTAACACCTCTCACCGTCGTCATGGCCGGTCTTGTTCCGGCCATCCACGTACCCGGATCGAGCTCGAGAAGGGCGTGGATCACCGCGAACTGGCGCTAAGTGCGGAGTCGGTTGCGGGACGGGACAACTAGCCCGCTCTCGCCGCGCGAGACTTGCGAATGTGGGGCTCAGTGGTCATTGACGGGAGGCCGGCGCCGAGGTGCTCGACGGCGGGATGAATGCCGGCAGGCGACGCGGGGGATGCCCGCGCCGCCCATGCCTGGCCGCCGGTCAATAGGCGTAGATCGAAATCGACGGCACCGTCAGATTGCCATAGGACAGCGCGGCACTGCCCCAGAACGCCGACCAGCCGTCGGCCTCGGCGTCGCCGCCCGCCCATACCCAGACTTCATAGAAATGATCGCTGTCGACCGGCGTCGAGCCAAACAGCGTAAACCCGGACGTCGAGCCGACCGACGTAATGTTGATCTGTTGGTCGATCACCGCCTGCACAAACTCGCCCTGCAATGTGTATTCGCCGACGTACAGCCCGACAAACCCGCCGGCATGCGCGCTGTCGAACACCGTCCAGGTTTCGGTGTCCCAGCTGATCGCGGGATTGGACACGACGTCCATGATCCCGTTGTCGGCGAGCGGCTGGAAATACCCGCCGAGCGCCACCCGGCTCGACGCCGTCTTGCCGTTGTCGCCCGTCCAGGCGTCATAGGACATGGTTCCCGCATTGCCGTCGACGCTCTCGGTTCCGCTGGCGCTGCCGGTCTCGGCATCCCATTGCCAGGGCCAGAAGGGCGGTGCCAGCGTGACGGCGAGCGACCCCAGCCGCGCCCGCTCCCGCACCTTCGCGCGGCGCGGCGGGTGCGGACGTTGCTTGTAGTGGACGGTGGACAACCGCCGGGCATCCTTGACGGCCGCCGACAATGCCGGGTTCTCCTTCGCCAGCCCGCGCAGCACATGAAAGGACGCGTCATTGACCGAGCGCTGCTCCTTCACCACCGCCTGCCATCGCTCGAACCGCTGTTTAAAGACGGCGTCGAGGTGGGCGCGGCTTTTCTTTAGAATGTCGTCATCCGGCTTCCGGCCGATCAGTCTTTCGTCGAGGCTCATTGGACGCTCCCAGTGAAAAACGGCCGCGGACATTTCTGGGCCGCCTGGGATCACGTAGCCCCGCTGGCCGGGGATTTTCCCCCGGTGAGCGGCCCATCTGTGCGACCCGCCAAAACAGGTGGGCGCAGACGGCCGCCGACTGAGTGAAGTGGATCACACGCCGCCGCGTTTTTTGCCGGCGGCGCGGAAATACACTGCGATTGTGTTACGAAACCCAGAACCTCAGCAAATTCGATCAAACCCGGCACGCCCTCGCAGGCGGTGTAAGCCGCGGCGGGTCAGCGGCGGCGCGCCGTCCGCACGAGCAGTGCCGTCGACAGGACGATGGCGGACACCATGATGCCGGCGGCGACGAGCCCGGCCGGCGTCGTGCGAAACGTCGCGGAGAGCGCGATGCTGCGGCCGAGGTGGAGATCGACGCTGGCCTTGATCTCCTCGGGGTGCGGCGCGGCGCTTATGGCCGGCGCGGTCGGGGCCGGCGCGGGTTCAGCCATTTCCGGGCGACCGCGGGCGCGTCACTGCGTCGATGCCCGGACCGGGTGCGGGCACCGCGCCGGTCCGGCGAATGTCGGGGTCCGATGCCCGCTTCCGCGCCGTCGCCTCACGATTTGACGGTCGAGGCCTGGTAGATCTCGTCGATCGAGCGGGCGAGCGCTGATTCGAACTCGGCGTCGCTCATCGATACCCTGAGCTCCTCTACAAGCGCGCGCGAAAAGCTCGCGGTCACGCCATGGTTGGCGGCCAGGCGCCGGCACGCCTCGGCCCGCGTGTAGCCGCCGGACAGCGCCACGACCCGCATCACCCGCGCGTGGTCGACGAGCGGCCGGTAAAGGTCGGGAACATCGGGCAATGTCAGCTTCAGCATGACCTGATGGCCGGCCGGCAGCGCGTCGAGGTGCTGTTTCAGCTCGGCGAGCAGGATGGCTTCGGCGCCGGCCTTTTCCGGGCTCTTGATCGAGACTTCGGGCTCGAGGATCGGGATCAGCCCATGGCCGGTGATCTGCGCCCCGACCTCGAACTGCTGGGCGGCGATCGCGGCGATGCCGGGTTTCGAGGCGAGGTTGATCACCGAGCGCATCTTGGTGCCGAAGACGCCGAGCCTCGTCGCCCGCGTCAACAGCGCGTCGAGCGCCGGCATCGGCCGCATCAGGCTCACCCCGTCCTTCTCGGGCTCGAGCCCCTTGTCGACCTTGACAATCGGGACGACCCCGCGCTCCTCCCACAGGTAGGCCGGCGTCGACTTGCCCCGCACCTCGCCGTCCATCGTGCCTTCGAAGAGGATCGTCGCGATGACCTTGGCGCCGGTAAAGGCGGGGGCGGTCATGATGCGCACCCGCATCTCGTGCATCAGCCGGAACATTTCGGCCTCGCCGCTGTAGGCGCTGTCCGGAATGCCGTAGAGGCGCAGCGCGCCGGGCGTCGAGCCGCCGCTCTGGTCGAGTGCGGCGATAAAGCCGGGCTTGCCGGAGAGTTGCGCCGTCATCTGGTCGTTCGCCATGTCGTGATCCTCCTGCGCGGGCCGCCCGGGGGTCGTGCAAGCGGGCCTCGGCCGACCGCCCCGGGCCCCGGAAACTATTGGCACGGCGCTCCCGATCGACGCAAGCCCGGCACGACGGCCGAGGCGCTGTCAGCGGCGCCGTGCGGATGCCGAGGCCGCCCGCAAAATGCGGCTTTTTCCTTGCCGCGGGAGATCGCCCCGATAAGCTTGGCGAGGATGAGCGTCCTTTCGACCTTGCTCGACCCGCGCTCCCCGGCGTTTCGCGCGAACGACGCGGCGATGCGCGGGCTGGTCGCGGATCTGCGCGAAAAGCTCGCGAAGATCGAGGAAGGCGGCGGTGCCGCGGCGCGGGCGCGGCATCTGGCGCGCGGGAAGCTCTTGCCGCGCGAGCGGGTGCGGCTGCTGCTCGACCCGGGCTCGCCGTTTCTCGAATTGTCGCCCCTCGCCGCCTTTGGCATGTACGACGGCGAGGTGCCGGCCGCCGGCATCGTCACCGGCATCGGACAGATTATGGGCCGGGAGTGCGTCGTCATCGCCAACGACGCGACGGTCAAGGGCGGCACCTATTTCCCGAT
>DATMLF010000151.1:0-5052 GCA_035570595.1 Allostellaceae bacterium | reverse complement strand
CATGATCAAGACGACGCCGCACAGATGCAGCACATATTCGATCTGCGACAATGGCGTCGCGGGGTTGAGCACGACACCCGCGACTTTGCCCAGATCGCGAATATGCGACAAGGTGCGGTGCAGATGGATCGTGGCGCCAGGTTCGCAATGGACCAGCAAATGATCGGCGCCGGCCTTGGCGAAGTCGTCGAGGTAATGCTCCGGCTCGACGATCATCAGATGGACATCGACCGGCTTCGCGGTTGCCCGGCGCACCGCTTCGACGACGACCGGGCCGATCGTGATGTTCGGCACAAAGCGGCCGTCCATCACATCGACATGGATCCAATCGCCGCCGGCATGGTCGGCGGCGCGCACCTCGTCGGCAAGCCGGCCGAAATCAGCCGACAATATCGACGGCGCGACGATAACGGGGCGGGGCATCGCGACGGGCCGCGGCTAAGGGGCCAAGGGCCGCCATTGCCGGCCGCTGCGCCACAGCAGATTGTCGGCGCCGTCGGGACCGGGGCTGCCGGCCGGGTAGAGTTCGAGCGGCACCGTCTTGTCGTCGGCCCATAAATCGATAATCGGCTGCACCACGGCCCAGCCGGCCTCGACGCCGTCGGCTCTGTTGAACAGGATCGCCTCGCCGATCATGCAGTCATAGACCAGCGTCTCATAGCCGGTGCTGGGCTCGGTGTTGAAATAATCCTTGTAGCGGAAATCCATCCGGACCTTGCCGAGCTCGATGCGCGGACCCGGTTTCTTCGCCCCGAATTGCAAGGAGATGCCTTCGTCGGGCTGGATCTGCAGGATCAGCACGTTGCGGGCCAGAATGTCGACCGGCGTGTCGCGGAACAGCGCAAACGGCGCCTGCTTGAATTGGATCGCGATCTCGGTCGTGCGCCGCGTCAACCGTTTGCCGGTGCGCAGGTAGAACGGGACGCCGGCCCAGCGCCAGTTCTCGATTCCGAGCCGCAAGGCGACATAGGTCTCGGTCATGCTGTCGGGCTTGACCCCAGGTTCCTCGCGATAGCCTTGGACGGTGGTCCCGCCGATCGCCCCGGCGGCGTATTGGCCGCGCACGACGTTGCGGCGCACCGCCTCGTCATCGAGCGGCTGCACCGCTTCGAGGACCTTGGTCTTCTCGTTGCGCACCGCATCGGCGGCAAACGAGTTCGGCGACTCCATCGCGGTCAGGCTCAGCAATTGGAAGACGTGGTTGGGCACCATGTCGCGCAACGCGCCGGTGACCTCGTAAAAATTGGCGCGGCGCTCGACCCCGACAGTCTCGGCCGCGGTGATCTGCACATGGTCGATGTGGTCGCGGTTCCACAACGGCTCGAAAATCGCGTTCGAGAAGCGCAGCGCCATGATGTTCTGGACCGTCTCCTTGCCAAGGAAATGGTCCATGCGGAAGATTTGCGGCTCATCCAGCACCTTGAGGATGCGGGCGTTAAGCGCCTTGGCGGTGGCGAGGTCGCGGCCAAACGGTTTTTCGATGATGACGCGCCGCCAGCTGCCGTTCTTTTCCTCAGCCAGCCCAGCCGCGCCGAGGCGCTCGACGATCGTGCCGAACAATTGCTCGGCGACGGCAAGGTAGAACAGGACATTTCCGCCTGTCTTGAACTGAGCCTCGATCGTTTTGAGCAGGTCGGCAAGCTTGCTGTAGGTGTCGGGGCTGGTGAAATCGCCGGCGAAATGGGTAATGCGGCTGGCGATGAAATCCCAGGTCTTCGAGTCGAAGGGCTCGGTCTCGCCCCCCGAGGCAGTGTCCGAAACAAAGCTCCTGACCCCGTCGGCGAGGTAATCGCGGTAGGCCTCGGGCGGTTTTGGCGTGCGATCGGCGGCGACGATCGCAAAGTTCTCAGACAACAATTTATCCTTGGCGAGGTTGTACACCGCCGGGATCAGCAGCCGTTTGGTCAGATCGCCGCCGGCGCCAAAGATCACCATCGTGCAGGGCGGCGCCTTGGGTGCGCGCTGGGTCGTGCTCGCTTCCTCGGCGGCGGTCCGAGCGTCGTCCATCGGGTTTAGTCCTTCACCATCGTGCCCGGCTCCTGATGGCCGCCAAATTCATGGCGCATCGCGGACAGGATACGCTCGGCAAAGGTGTGGTCCTGGCGCGAGCGGAAACGGGTGTAAAGCGCCGACGACAAGACCTCGGCCGGCACCGCCTCCTCGATCGCCGCCTGAATGGTCCAGCGACCTTCACCCGAATCGGCGACCTGTCCGGTGAATTGCGAGAGCTGGGGGTCGGAGGCGAGCGCGATCGCGGTCAAGTCGAGCAGCCAGGAGGAGATGACGCTGCCGCGCCGCCACACTTCGGCGACGTCGGGAAGTTCGAGGTTGTAGCGCCGGTTCTCCGGCACCGCCGGGGAGTTGACATTGCGGAGAATGTCAAAGCCCTCGGCATAGGCCTGCATCACGCCGTATTCGATGCCGTTGTGCACCATCTTGACGAAATGACCGGCGCCGACCGGACCACAATGGAGATAACCCTCTTCGGCGCGCGGGTTTCGGCCGTCCCGGCCCGGGGTCGGATCAATGTTGCCTCGGCCCGGCGCCAAGGTCTTTAGAAGCGGGTCGAGGTGGTCGACGACCTTTTTGTCGCCGCCGATCATCATGCAATAGCCGCGCTCGAAGCCCCAAACGCCGCCGCTCGTGCCGACGTCGACAAAATGGATGCCTTTGGGCTTCAGCATGTCGGCGTGGCGGATGTCGTCCTGGTAAAACGAATTGCCGCCGTCGATGACGATATCCTCGGCAGCGAGCAGCCCGCTCAATTCGACGATCGTCTCGTCGGTGATGTGGCCCGCCGGCAGCATCACCCAGACGGCGCGTGGCGCCTCCAGCTGCTTGACGAAATCACCAAGATCCCGGCTGGGTTTGGCGCCTTCGCCGGCAAACTCGCGCACCGTATCGGCGCTCTTGTCGTAGACGACGCAGCTATGGCCGTTTTTCATCAGGCGGCGGACAATGTTGCCGCCCATCCGGCCGAGACCGATCATACCGAGTTGCATGCGAACCTCCGCTATCCCGCCTGATATGACGGCTTATGACAGGGCTTGGTCGATGGCGAGCCCGAGTGCGGCGAGGCCGGCCTCGAGGTCGCCGGAAATATGCACGCGCAGAGCGCGTCTGCCGCGTTCAGCCAAGACCTCGAAATCGCCCCGCGCCTGCGCCGCCTTGACCACGCCAAAGGTGTATTTCTGGCCGGGGACCGGCAGGTCCGCGGCGTCGTCGCAGGTGATCTGCAGAACCACGCCGCTGTTCGGCCCGCCTTTGTAGGCCTGCCCGGTCGAATGCAGGAAGCGCGGGCCAAAGCCGACGCAGGTCGCCGCCCGGGTGCGGTCGCGGATCATGCGGCGCAGCTTCTGCATCGTTTCGATATGGGCCGGGTTGCGCTCGATATAAGCGAGGAGAGCCGCATAATCGCCGGCGCCGATGCGGGCGAAATGCGCCTTCAGCGCCGCCGTCAGGCTCGTCGCGCTTGGCGCCAGCTCGGCGGCGTTGCGCGGGTCGGCGAACAGCTTGAACTGGTCCGCCGCGAAAAACGGCTTCTCCTCCGGCAACGAGCCGGTCTGCTCGTAGGCGGTGGTCAGGTCGCGGGTCTTGACCTTGCTCGCCTCGACGTCGGGCTGGTCAAACGGGTTGATCCCGATGATCGAGCCGGCGACCGCGGTCGCCATCTCCCAGCGGAAGAATTCCTGGCCGAGCTGCATCGCGTCGGAAACCGTGATCCGCACCACCGGGTGCCCGGCGGCCTCGAGGGCGGCGACCTTTTGCTGCTGATCGCCGTCCTCGTCGGCGGCGAGCCGGATATAGGCAAACACCCGGTCGTTGCCGTAAACCTCGGGTGGGCCCAACGGCTCGTTGTCGACCGGCACGATCCCCTTGCCTAGCTTGCCGGTCGACTCAGCCAGCAATTGCTCGAGCCAAGCGCCGAAATCGGCGATGCCTTTCGAGGCAATGATCGTCGCCTTGTCGCGGCCGTGGCGCTGGCAGACTCCGAGCACGGCGCCGAGCATCACACCCGGGTTTTCGATCGGCGGCGCGCTCGGCGCGCACGAGCGCACCATTTCGGCGGCACTTTCGAGAAACGGGCGGGGCGCAACGCCGGTCGCCGTGGCCGGCACCATGCCAAAGTTCGACAACACCGAATAGCGCCCGCCGATGCTCGGCAGGCCGTGAAAGATGGCGCGGAAGCCCTCGTTGCGCGCGGTCTTTTCGAGCGACGAGCCGGGGTCGGTGATCGCGACAAAATGCTTGGCCGCGTCGGCGCCGACCGCGGATTTGGCGCGCTCGAAAAAGTATTGCTTGAAGATGTTCGGCTCGAGCGTGCTGCCCGACTTGCTCGACACGATGAACAAGGTGCGCGCGAGGTCGAGCCTATCCTCGAAATGGCGGATCTGCGCCGGGTCGGTCGAATCGAGCACGCGCAGGTTCGGGAACCCCGGCTGCGCCCCAAAGGTCTTGGCGAACACCTCGGGGCCGAGGCTCGACCCGCCCATGCCGAGCAGCAACACGTCGCGGAACCCGGCGCGCTTCACGTCTGCCGCAAAATCCTCGAGGTGCGGCACCGCCGCGAGCTGCTGGTCGACGACGCCGAGCCAGCCGAGCCATTTCGTCTCGTCGGTCTCGGTCCACAGCGACGCGTCGCCGGCCCACAGCCGCCGCACCTTGCCCTCGCGCCGCCAGTCCTCGAGCGCGTCCTTCACGTCCTTGTCGATCGGCGGCGGGAGCTTGCAGCTCATTGCGTCGAGCTTGGCGCCGAGCACGGTCCGGCGCTTTTTCTGGACCGCGGCATAGAGCTGGTCGGCGGCGTCGGCAAATTGCCGCACCCCGTCCTCGACGAGCTTTTCGGTGACCGCGTCGATCGAAATGCCGGCGCCGGGCAGCGCCGCCATGACCGCCCTTGCCCCTTCGAGATCTTCGAGGAGGCTTGCGCGCGGACGGCCGTGGTCGCGATAGGCGTCCATCGTCGCCGGCGGCATCGTGTTGACCGTGTCCTGGCCGATCAGCTCGTCGACATAGAGCACGTCGCTGTAGGCCTTGTTCTTGGTGCCGGTG
>DATMLF010000150.1:0-3097 GCA_035570595.1 Allostellaceae bacterium | reverse complement strand
GGGTGAAGACGACAAACATGCCGGCTTCCTCGGCGCGGCTGATCAAGGTCTTGACGCCGTTGAGGCGAAGCCGGTTGCCGGCCCGGTCGACGTTGGTCCGGTAGTTGGCGACATCGGTGCCGGCGTCGGGCTCGGTCATGCAGATCGCCAAGAGGCAATCGCCGCTGACCACCGCCGGCAGGATGCGCGCCTTGATCGGCTCGGGGGCGTAGGCGGCGATGATCCGGGTCTGCACTCCGACCTCGCCCAGGACCGCCATCGCCGTGACGTAGCAGACTTTGGCAATCTCCTCGAGCACCAGGGCAGTGTCGAAAACCGGCAATCCGAGCCCGCCATATTCCTCCGGCACCGCCATGCCGAGCACCCCCAACTCGGCGAGCCGGCGCATGTTCTCCCACGGGAAAGCGCCGTTCATGTAGCCCTGCGCGCGGGCGCGGAACTCGCCCTGCGCCAACTCGCGCACGGTGCCGATAAATTGCCGCTGCTCGTCGGATAGGGTCGTAAACATACCTCTTCCGGCTCATCACAATTGGACTGCTAAAGAAATGCGGCGAACTGATTAGCTCGATTGTCGTTCCCGCGAAAGCGGGAACCTAGGGGCCGGCGCTGCGGCGGTTGCCTGGACCCCCGCTGTTGCGGGGGCGATAGTATCGGATATCGGTCTAACCGTCGGACGGGGTTGGGGCGAGGTGGGGGACCGACAGCGCTGGCGGATGCCCACCTCACCCTGCCGCGCCGCTGGCGCGGGCCCCTCCCTCTCCCCCCTGAAGGGCGGAGAGGGAGATTTGATCCCGTGCTTTATCAGGATTGCATTTTATTGCGATGTGCGGCGGGCATGCAGGCGCGCGAGTGCCGCGCCGGCCATCCGCGCCGGCTCGTCGCTGTCGAAGGCGCTGACAAAAGCGTCGATGCCGCGGGCGATCGCGGCTTCGGTCGGCAATTCCTCCCAATCGAGGATCAGCGACTTTTGTAACCGGACCGCCCTCTGGCCGGCGGCGAGGATCGGCTGCGCCAGACGCTCGACCGCCGCGTCGAGACCGTCGGCCGGCACGACGATATCGACCAGACCCCAGCCGAGCGCCTCCGCCGCATCGATCGTCTCGCCGGTCAGCAGCAGCCGGCGGGCGCGCCCCTGGCCCACCAATTTCGGCAGCAATGCCGCCTCGACAACCGACGGGATCCCGATCGCCACCTCCGGCATGCCAAAGACCGAGTTTTCGCTCGCGACACGCAGGTCGCAGGCGGCGGCGATTTCGAGCCCGGCGCCGAGCGCATAGCCGTCGATGCGGGCGATGACCGGGACCGGGAGCCGGCGGAAAGCGGCGCAGCAGCGGTGCACCAGCGTGATGAATTGGCGGGCGCTCGCATGATCGAGGGCCGCGATCTCGCCGAGATCGGCGCCGCCGACAAACGCCCGCCCGCCGGCGCCGGAGAGGATCGCGAGCCGCAATTCGGGATCGGCCGCGACCCCGGCCATCGTCGCGACGATCTCAGCCAACAGCGCCGAATCGAGGCTGTTGAGCTTGGCCCGGTTGTCGATCGTCAGCCGTGCGATATGACCGCCCTCGGCGCGCGCCTCGTGCTCGACCAGAAAGCGGTTGCCGCTCATGCCTAGCGCGCCAATTGGTTCGACCGGCCGCGCTCCAGCCCGGCGCAGGCGAGCTGCAGGCATTTGTGCATGACGGTGCCGGCGAGATAGGCAGTCATCCCGGCATTGTCGTGCGGCGGGCTCACCGTGTTGACGTCGAACGCGACAAAATCGAGTTCGGCAAGCCCGTCGAGGATCGTGAGGCCCTCCTTGGCGCCGAGCCCGCCCCAGGCGGGCGTGCACACCCCCGGCGCCACCGACGGGTCGAACACATCCATGTCAAAGCACAGGTACACCGGCCGCCCGGCGAGCCGCCGGCGGATGTGCGCCAAGACCGCCGGTATCCCCAGAGCATCGAGTTCGACGCCGGGGATCAGCTCGTAACCCCAATTGCGGGTGTATTCGAACAGGCCCGGCATGGCGACTGCACCCCGCGCCCCCAAATGGATCGAGTTTCTCGCATCGACGACGGCCTCCTCGGCGGCGCGGGTGAAGGTCGTGGCGTTGGTGAATTTGCTCTCGCCATCATCGGGGTAGGTGTCGGTGTGGGCATCGATGTGCAACACGACGAGATCGGGGTGGCGGCGATGCAACGCGCGCAATTGCGGCAGGGTCACCGCCCCGTCGCCGCCCATCGTCACCGGGATCGCACCCGCCTCGACGATCGCCGTCACCGCCGCCTCGATGTTTTCGAACGCCTCGGCGACATAGCCCGAACGGACTTTGACGTCGCCATAATCGACGAGGCCGAGACGCGCGACCGGGTCAAAGTCGTGCCGCGGCGGCTCATAGCGCCGCACCAGCGCCGAGTGCTCGCGGATCGAACCTGGCCCGAGCCGCGCGCCGATGCGCGTCGGGTGAAACCCGCAATCGAACGGGATGCCGAGCACCGCGGCCTTGCTCGCGGAGAGGTCGCGCGAGGCGGGAACGCCCATAAACGTGCCCACCGCCTCCACGATTGCGCAATCGCTCACCCCCCGCCTCCTCGCACATCCCTCCGAGCAATACTCGCGCGCGCCGCCAATGCCAATCCCAATGGCGCTTTCGCTGCGGCTCGCGCATAGTAGCGGCGGAATATTATCGAGGACGCGACCGATGGACACGATCGAAGACCCGCGCCAGCTGCGCGAAATCTATGGCGCGCCGAACGAGCGGTCGCTCAAAAAGGAGCTGACCCGGTTCGACCGCCATTGTCGCAACTTCATCGGGCTGTCGCCGTTTCTGGTGATCGCCTCGTCGGACCCGTCGGGCCGCTGCGACGCCTCGCCCAAAGGCGACATGCCGGGCTTTGTGCGGGTCGTCGACGACACGACCCTCTTGATCCCCGACCGGCTCGGCAACAACCGCGTCGACACGCTCGGCAACCTGTTGGCCCGACCCGGCGTCGGTCTGATTTTTTTTGTGCCGGGGATCAACGAGACCCTGCGCGTCAACGGCCGGGCGAGCGTGACGACCGACCCCGCCCTTCTTGAACCGCTCGCGGTCAACGGCAAGGTGCCGCGTAGCGGC
>DATMLF010000149.1:0-16194 GCA_035570595.1 Allostellaceae bacterium | reverse complement strand
CCGCTGCTGCAGATAGGTCAGCGCGGAGATCCGGTCGTGCGGATCGTAATCCACCGCCAGCTTGCGCAGCCGCAGGATCGAGCCGTCGTGCTGGACCACGGTTTCGACCGTCCCCGGCGCGTAGTCGGCGACGATCTCGTCACGTTCGAGGATCACGTCGAGCCGGTTGACCGCCTCGTTATGGGCCCGGACATAGTCGAAGCTCTTCGTCGATTCGGGGTTGTTGTTGAAGGCGACGCAGGGCGAGACCACGTCGATAAACGCAGCGCCCCGATGCTCGATCGCCGCCTTGATCAAGGGCACGAGCTGGTTCTTGTCGCCGGAGAAGCTGCGCCCGACAAAGGACGCGCCGAGCTGCAACGCCAGCGCCACGAGGTCGATCGGCGAATCGGTGTTGACCGCCCCGCGGCGCGCCTTCGACCCCTTGTCGGCGGTCGCCGAGAACTGGCCCTTGGTCAGGCCGTAAACCCCGTTGTTCTCGACGATGTAGACCATGTCGACGGCGCGGCGAATGCAATGGGCGAACTGGCCGAGCCCGATCGAGGCCGAATCGCCGTCGCCGGAAATGCCAAGATAGACGAGGTCGCGGTTGGCGAGGTTGGCGCCGGTCAAGACCGACGGCATGCGCCCGTGCACGCTGTTGAAGCCATGCGACTTGCCGAGGAAATAGGTCGGCGTCTTCGACGAGCACCCGATGCCTGACAATTTGGCGATCTTGTGCGGCGGCAGGCTCAGCTCAAAGCACGCCTGGATGATCGCGGCGCTGATCGAATCGTGGCCGCAGCCGGCGCACAAGGTCGACACGGCGCCCTCATAATCGCGCCGGGTGAAGCCGAGCGCGTTGGTCGGCAGCTTCGGATGATGCAGGCGTGGCTTGGCGATGTAGGTCATGCGGCAACCCATTGATAAGCCCCTCTCCCGCACTGCGGGAGAGGAAGGGGCTCGTCGCTCAGCGACGGGACGGTGAGGGCAACGGCCGTCGGGCCTCGCGCGAAGGCCCCCCTCACCCTGCCCTCTCCCTCCGTGTCCGGGGGGAGAGGGCAGGGTGAGGCGGCGGGCATCCGCGGCTTCACGGCAGCGCCCGCTTCAGCGGGGCCAATGTCACGACATCGAGCATGTCGCCGATCGCCTTGACGATAAAGCGCGCCGTGATCGGCGTGCCGTCGTAATGCAGGATCGGGACGAGCCGGGCGGGGTCGATCTCGCCGTCGATCGCGAGCAGGGTGCGCAATTGCGCGTCGCGGTTCTGCTCGACGACAAAGACGCGGTCGTGGGCGGCGACAAAGTCGAACACGTCGTCGTGAAACGGGTAGGCGCGCACCCGCAACGTGTCGAGGTGAATGCCGCGTTCCTCGAGGGTTTCAAGGGCCTCGGCCATCGCCGGCGAGGTCGAGCCGAAAAAGATCGCGCCGTAGCGGGTCGGCTCGCGCGCGTCGCGCCTGACCGGTTGCGGCACCAGCCGCTTCGCCGTCTCGAACTTGTGCAACAAGCGCTGCATGTTGTCGACGTAGTCGGGCCCTTCCTCGGAATAGCGGGCATAGCGGTCCTTGGTGGTGCCGCGAGTAAAAAAAGCGCCGCGCGTCGGGTGCGTGCCGGGCAAGGTGCGATAGGGGACGCCGTCGCCGTCGACATCGAGATAGCGGCCGAACTCGACCCCGGCTTCGAGCTGTTCGGTGGTCATGACCTTGCCGCGGTCGAAGCGACGGCGTTCGTCCCAGGCCAAGGGCTCGACGAGCCAGTCGTTCATGCCGATGTCGAGGTCGAGCATGACAAAAACCGGGGTCTGCAGCCGGTCGGCGAGGTCGAACGCCTCGGCGGCAAAGCTAAAGCTTTCGCGCGGGTCCTCGGGGAACAGCAGCACGTGCTTGGTGTCGCCGTGCGAGGCATGGGCGCAACTGAGGATGTCGGCCTGCTGGGTGCGCGTCGGCATGCCGGTCGACGGGCTGCCGCGCTGCACGTCGAAGATCACCGCTGGGATCTCGGCGAAATAGGCAAGCCCGATGAATTCCTGCATCAAGGAGATGCCCGGACCCGAGGTCGCGGTAAACGCCCGCGCCCCGTTCCACGCCGCCCCGACGACCATGCCGATCGAGGATAGCTCGTCCTCGGCCTGGATGATCGCATAGCGCTTCTTTTTGGTCTCGGGATCGACGCGATAGCGCCGGCAATGGTTCGCAAAGGCCTCGGCGAGCGAGGACGAAGGTGTGATCGGGTACCACGCCGCGACCGTCGCCCCGCCGTACACCGCGCCCAGCGCGGCGGCGTCGTTGCCGGTAATGAAAATGCGCTCGCCAACCTTGTCGGTGCGCTCCAGCCGCAGCCGGATCGGGCACTCATGCTCGTTCAGCGCCCACTCGCGGCCTAGGCCGAGCGCGCGCAGGTTTGGCCGGATCAGGGTGTCGCGGCCGCGGAACTGCTCGGAGATCAGCTTTTCGATCGCCGCCACGTCCATGTTCAGCAGGGCCGACAGCGCGCCCAGATAGATGATGTTCTTGAAGAGCTGGCGCTGACGGGCCTCGTTGTACTCGCGATTGCAGATCGCGGTTAGCGGTGCGCCGATCACGGTGACGTCGTCGCGGAATTTCGACGGCGGCATCGGTTTTGTCGAATCGTAGAACAGGTAGCCGCCGGTTTCGATCTCGGCCAGATCCTCGTCCCAGGTCTGCGGGTTCATCGCGACCATCATGTCGACCCCGCCGCGGCGGCCGAGATGGCCCTTTTCGCTGATCCGCACCTCGTACCAGGTCGGCAGGCCCTGGATGTTCGACGGGAAGATGTTGCGCGAGCTCGCCGGAATCCCCATCCGCAGGATCGACTTGGCGAACAGCGCATTGGCGCTGGCCGAGCCCGATCCGTTGACGTTGGCGAATTTGACGACGAAATCGTTGACGCTTTCGATGCTTTGTCGGCTCGATCCGTCCACGTTCATTCCTCGGCGCTGGCGGTGTGGCTGGTCCCGCTGTGCAATCTACGGTTTCCCCGGACCGGGCCTGACCCGGCCATCCACGTCTTCGAGTGGTTCCGGCACCGCGAACGCCAAGCCGTGGATGCCCGGATCAAGTCCGGGCAGGGGGGAGATAAAACGGTGCGAGAACTCATTTGGGTTCTCAGTGCGCCCGGCAGGCGGGGCCGGCCTGGGTCACGTCGAGCAGGAATTTCCGCATGTCCCAGGCCCCGGTCGGGCAGCGCTCGGCGCAGAGCCCGCAATGCAGGCAGACATCCTCGTCCTTCACCATGATCCGGCCGGTCTTTAGCGAATCGCCGATATAGAGGTCTTGCTCGGTGTTCAGCGCGGGTGCCATCAGCCGCTGGCGCAGCTCGTCTTCGGCGCCGTTGTCGGTAAAGGTGATGCAGTCCATCGGGCAGATGTCGACGCAGGCGTCGCATTCGATGCAGAGTTGCCCAGTGAACACGGTCTGCACGTCGCAGTTCAGGCAGCGCTCGGCTTCGAGGTAGCCGAGCTTCTCGTCATAGCCGAGCTCGACCTCGACCCGGATGTCGGCCAACGCCACCGCGGTGTCGCGCAGCGGTACCCGGTAGCGCACATCGTTCGAGATGTCGTTGTCGTAGCTCCACTCGTGGATGCCCATCTTCTGGCTGACCAGGGTCACGCCGGGCGGCGGCCGGTCGCCAACATCCTCGCCATTGCAGAGCTTGTCGATCGAGATCGCGGCGTCATGGCCGTGGGCGACGGCCCAGATGATGTTCTTCGGCCCAAACGCGGCGTCGCCGCCGAAAAACACGTTGGGCAGGGTCGACTGCATCGTCTTCGGTTCGACCTTGGGCATGCCCCAGCGGTCGAACTCGATGCCGATGTCGCGCTCGATCCACGGAAAGGCGTTCTCCTGGCCGACCGCGATCAGCACGTCGTCGCACGGGGTGTGGACATCGGGCTCGCCGGTCGGGACCAGGTTGCGGCGGCCACGCGCGTCGTATTCGGCCTTGACCTTTTCGAACAGCACGCCGGTCAGGTCGCCGCGGTCGTAGGTGAACTCCTTTGGCACGAGCCAGTTGAGGATCGGGATGCCCTCGTGGGTCGCGTCCTCTTTTTCCCAGGGCGACGCCTTCATCTCGTCAAAGCCGCTGCGCACGACGACGGTAACCTCCTCGCCGCCGAGCCGGCGCGAGGAACGGCAGCAATCCATCGCCGTGTTGCCGCCGCCGAGCACGACGACCCGGCGGCCGATCTTGGTGACATGGCCGAACGACACGCTCGACAGCCAGTCGATGCCGATATGAATGTTGGCCGCCGCCTCGTTGCGGCCGGGGATGTCGAGATCGCGGCCGCGCGGCGCGCCGCAGCCGACAAACACCGCGTCCCAGTCTTCGGCCAGCAATGCCTTCAGGCTGCGCACCGGCTCGCCGAACCGGGTCTCCACACCCATGTCGAGGACCAGGTCGACCTCCTCGTCGGTGACGGTCTCGGGTAGCCGGAAACGCGGGATCTGGCTGCGCATCATGCCGCCGCCCTTCGCGTCGCCGTCGAACATCACGCACTCATAGCCGAGCGGCATCAGGTCGCGCGCCACGGTCAGCGACGCCGGGCCGGCGCCAATAAGGGCGATGCGCTTGCCGTTTTTCTCGGCCGGGATCTGCGGCAGGTACGGGCGGATGTCGCCCTTGTTGTCGGCCGCAACCCGCTTCAGCCGGCAGATCGCGACCGGCTCCTTCTCGACCCGGCCACGGCGGCAGGCGGGCTCGCACGGCCGGTCACAGGTCCGCCCGAGGATGCCGGGGAAAACGTTCGACTCCCAATTGACCATGAACGCGTCGGTATAGCGCCGGTCGGCGATCATCCGGATGTATTCCGGCACCGGGGTGTGGGCAGGGCATGCCCACTGGCAGTCGACGACCTTGTGAAAGTAGTCGGGATTACTGATGTCTGTCGGCTGCACTAGGGTCCTCCTGGCACGCGGGACGCTCTCCCGGGCCGCGTTTTCCCGCCGCGCCGTCTAACGAGGCGTGCTCAGCCGCCGGCCCCGGCCGCCCCGAGGGCAAGCCGACCACAACGGCGTCAGCGGGGTTTTATATATTCACGGCAGATGGCGCCGTCATCCTTTCCGTCGCGCGGCCCTGGCATCTCTGCTCGTCGGAGTTCCGAACCGGGTGCGCCAGCTTGCCTCATACCGGGACCGGCCGCAACCGTCGCGAGGCGCTGGCCCCGCCGCAGCGCCGCCGCTTCCGGTTGCAGCCGTTGCGCCTGAGAGGCTCATTGTACGATGTTCCTCCGGTAAGCAGCGGAACCGGAAACGGACCGGGCGCTGACGACCCGGCAAGCGCTTCGCCTGCGATCGGGCTACAGTTGAATAAGACGGTTTCATAAAGAGAGCGTAATGATGCGGCCCCCGACCAGCCGCAAATTGCTGTAGATTGTCGCCGCAAAGGAGATCTGACTAATGAGCCGATCCTCCCGCCGGGCGATTGCTTTGACCGGAACCGTGCTCCTTGCCGCGGCATGCGCGACTTCCGAGGCCGAGGCGCCGGCAAAGGACGACCTGTTGGCGCAGGCGGGCTTTGTCCGCCGAGACGCCGACACCCCCGATCGGGTCGCGGCATTGCGCGCGCTGCCGCCGCACCAGTTCGTGGTTCGCAACTCCAATGGCAGCGTCAAGTACATGTATGCCGACCCGATCGCATGCAATTGCATCTATGTCGGCGGTCAGCGCGCCTACGACCAATACCGCCAGCAGATGGGCTCGCAACTCCAGGAAGACCAAATTCGCGCGATCCTGAGCACGTCTCCCCTTCCGGGAGAATCGGGTCTCTGACGCCGCGGCAGGGCGCCCGGGTTGCCGCCACTGGACCCGCGCCCCGATAAGACCGAAATTGGCGGCTTGCGAGGCGCCAGAGAGCGACATGACCGACAACCCGTTTTTCGAGACCTGGGAGACTCCGTTCGGCATTCCGCCGTTCGACCGCATTCGTCCCGAGCATTTTCCGCCGGCCCTCGACCGCGGCATAGCGGAGCAGCGGGCCGAAATCGCCGCGATCGCCGGCGCGCCGTGGCCGCCGAGCTTTGCCGACACGATCGAGGCGATCGAGCGCAGCGGGCATTTGCTCGACCGCGTCAGCCGGGTGTTCTCGAACCTCGATGCGAGCGACACCAACCCGGCGCTTGAAGAGGTCGCCCGCGTCTACGCCCCAAAGCTGGCGCAGCACCAGATGCGGATCGCGCTCGACGCCGGCCTGTTTGCCCGCATCGCCGACCTCTATACGCGCCGCGCGACACTTGGGCTCGCCGACGACCAGCGGCGCCTCCTCGAGCGCCATCACCTGCGCTTCGTCCGCAACGGCGCGCTGCTCGGCCCGGCCCAGCAGGCGCGCATGGCCGCGATCAGCGAGCGGCTGGCGACCTTGCACACCTTGTTCGGCCAGAATGTGCTGCGTGACGAGCGCGAGTGGCGCCTGGCGCTGGACGAGGCCGATCTCGACGGCCTCCCCGGTTTTGTCCGCGCGGCCGCCGCGCAGGCCGCCGACGAGCGCGGCCTCGGCGGGCAGTACGTCGTCACCCTCGCGCGCTCGTCGATCGAGCCGTTCCTGACCTTCTCGGCGCGCCGCGACCTGCGCCGCGCCGCGCACGAGGCGTGGACAGCGCGCGGGACCCACCCGGGCGCGGCCGACAACACGCCCTTGATCCGCGAGATCATGGCGTTGCGCACCGAGCAGGCGCGGCTCCTCGGCTACCGCGACTTCGCCGCCTACCGGCTCGACGACTCGATGGCCAAGACCGACACCGCGGTCGAGCAATTGCTGCTAGAGGTGTGGGAGCCGGCCAAGGCAAAGGCGCGCGAGGAGCGCGCAGCGCTCGAGGCCGCGGCCCGCGCCGAGGGGCTGAACGAGCCGCTCGAGCCGTGGGACTGGCGCTATTACGCCGAAAAGGTCCGCCAGGCCCAATACGATCTCGACGAGGCCGAGGTGAAGCCGTACTTCGTCCTCGACAACATGGTGCGGGCGGCCTTCGACACCGCCGGCCGGCTGTTTGGCCTGAGCTTTGCCCCGCGCTTCGACCTGCCGGTCTACCATCCCGACGTCCGAGTCTGGGAGGTGCGCGACCGCGCCGGCGTCCACCTCGGCCTCTTTCTGCACGACAATTTCGCCCGGCCCGGCAAGCATTCGGGCGCTTGGTCAAGCCGTTACCGCGACCAGCAGAACCTCGACGGCTGGGTCGCGCCGATCGTCGTCAACAACAACAACTTTGCCAAGGGCGACCCGACCCTCTTGAGTTTTGACGACGCCGAGACGCTGTTCCACGAGTTCGGCCACGGGCTGCACGCGCTGCTGAGCCGGGTGCGCTACCCCTCGCAGTCCGGCACCGCGGTGCGCCGCGACTTTGTCGAGTTCCCGTCGCAGATTTTCGAGCATTGGATGGCGGCGCCGGAGACGCTCCGGCAGTACGCGCGCCATTACGAGACCGGCGAGCCGATCCCGGAAGCGCTGTTGCAGCGGCTGCTCTCGGCGCGCAATTTCAACCAGGGTTTTGCGACTGTCGAATACACCGCCTCGGCGTTGATCGACCTCGAATTGCACCGCGACCCGGCGCCCGAGGCGGTCGACCCGAACCAGTTCGAGCGCGAATTCCTCGAGCGCTACGAGGTGCCGCGCGAGATCGGGCTGCGCCACCGCCCGGCGCATTTTCAGCATCTCTTCGCCGGCGGCGGCTATGCGGCCGGATACTATGCCTATCTGTGGGCCGAGGTGCTCGACGCCGACGGGTTTGCCGCGTTTGCCGAGACTGGCAACGTCTTCGACCCGGGATTGGCGGCGCGGCTCGAGGACATCTACAGCGCCGGCGACACGCGCGACCCGATGGAGCTGTACCGAGCTTTCCGCGGGCGCGACCCCGAGATCGGCCCGCTGCTCCGGCATCGTGGCTTGCGCCAAGGCGGGTGATCGAATTCGCCGCTTCGTGAAACGCGAGGGCCCGCGGCAGCGCCGCCGCCACCACTCGCCCGCTGCCCGTCGTCGATCCGGCCTAGCCGCGAGCGGCGCGGTGGCGCTGCTTCTCGTCGGCTCCGCGGCCTGGGCGCAGTCGTCGCCGCCACCGCCTTCCGTGGGATCGCCGCTGCCGTCGTCGCCGACGCATATCGTGCCGGGATTGCCGGCGCCGCCGCCGGCGCTTGCCGCACCCCGCTCGGCCGGCCTGTCGAACGCCAACGAGGCGGCGGTCGACCGGCGCATCGACGCGCTGGCGCAAGAGCTTGGCATCGGCTCGTCTGAGATGGGGCTGTGGACCGCCTTTGCCCATGCCATCCGCGAAAGCGTGCTCGGCACCGCGGCGCTTGCGGCGCAGCGCGCCGCCGCGGCCGGCTCGATGAACGCCGTCGACAACCTCGACGACTACGCCCGCATCGCCCGCGCCTACGCCGACGCCACCGAGCGGCTGGCAGGCTCGTTCAGCCGCCTCTACGCCACTCTGTCGCCGGCGCAACGCCGCATCGCCGACGCGATGTTCCGGCCGTCGCCGACGCTTGCCGTCAGACCGGTCGGCGGAACGCGCCGCTGACCGCCGGCCGGGATTTGCTGGTCACGGCGCCCGCGGTCGGGGATGATGACCCTGACCATTGGGAGGAAAGCGATGGCGAAGGGCATCCTGATCGCGGCGATGGATTTCGCGGCCGCACCCGAGGACGAGTTTCACGACTGGTACGACCTCGAGCACGTTCCGGAGCGGCTGCGAGTGCCGGGATTTCTCAACGCCGACCGCTGGATCGGCGTCGACAACCCGAAGATTTCGGTGGCGACCTACGACCTCGACAATGTCGGGGTGCTGCACAGCCCGGCCTACCTGGCGGTCGGCGGCGACAACGGGTCGCCCTGGACAAAACGCACGGCGAAGTTCCGCAAGGGCGTCCTGCGCTACGAAGGCGAGCAGCTGTTTCCGGGCGACCGCACCGCGCCCGCGGATGCGGCGGCGCTGATGATGATCGGCATGAACGTCGCCCCCGAGCACGAGCACGAGTTCAACGAATGGTATAACTCCGAGCACGTGCCGGCCTTGGGGTCGGTTCCCGGCGTGTTGTGCGCGCGCCGCTATCGCGGCACCGGCGGGACGCAGCGCTACGTCGCGCTTTATCATCTGGAGGCGCCGGAGGTCGTGCGCTCCGAGAGGTGGCGCAAGGCGGCGGACACGCCCTGGACGCAGAAGCTGCGCCCCCATTTCCGCGACCACCTGCGGATCGAATGCCGGCGCTATCGGCGCGCCGGCTAGACACCAAATCTCGCGCGGGTGGCGCCGCGCTTTTGCCATTTTTGCCGGAGATTCGTCATCTTTGGGCCGTTACCGCTACCGTCAGGCAACGTGAACGGTGCCCCTATGCGTCTTCGGTTGGTCGTTACGCTTTTCTGCTTGGCCGCGGCGCCGCCCGCCCTGGCGCAGCAGGAGCCGCCGTCGCGGGTCGGCTCGGTCAGCTATGCGTCGGGCACATTGGCGTTTCACGCCCCCGGCGACACCCAATGGTCGGCGGCGGGCGTCAACTACCCGGTCGCGACCGGCGGCTCCTTCTGGACCGAGCCGCAAGCGCGCGCGGAAATCCAGATCGGCCCCGACACACTCGCCATGGACGGCGGCACCGAGGTCGATGTCACCAACCTCAACGAACAGGTGGCGCAGATCGGCGTGCCGCAGGGCCGGGTCCACCTGCATGTGCGCCAGCTCGGCGCCGGGCAGAGCTTCGAGGTCGATGTCCCGCAGGGTGCGGTTTGGCTGCTGCAGCCCGGTTCTTACGACATCGACGCCGGCGGGCCGGATCGGGGCGGGCGCCTCGCGGTATTTGCCGGAAGCGCTCGGTTTTCCGGCGGCGGCGCCGACCTCGCCATCCACAGCGGCAACGCCGCCTCGCTGAATGGGACGAGCCCGGTCGCGGTCAGCACCACGCGCGCCGCCCCCGACGCGTTTGTCGAATGGTGTTCGACGCACGACTACCACGAGGACCATCTAGCCTCCCCTTATTACGTGTCGCCGCGGATGACCGGCTATTCGAGCCTCGATTCCTCCGGCAACTGGCAAAGCAACCCGCAGTATGGCGAGGTGTGGTACCCGAGCGGGACGCCCGCCGATTGGGCGCCCTATCGCGACGGCCGCTGGATCTGGGTTGCGCCTTGGGGCTGGACCTGGGTCGACCAGCAGCCCTGGGGCTTTGCGCCGTTTCATTACGGCCGCTGGGCTTATGTCGACGACCGCTGGGGCTGGGTTCCGGGCAGCTATGAGGCCGCGCCCGTCTACGCGCCGGCGCTCGTCGCCTTTGTCGGCCTGGGCGCGGCGGTCGGCGCGGCTGCGGGGCCGTCCGTCGGTTGGTTTCCGCTGGCGCCGGGCGAAGCCTATTGGCCGAGCTACACCCGCGACCCCGCTTACGTCCGCAGCGTCAACGTCGGCAACGTCAAGAACATCAACACCGTGATGAACGAATGGCACGGCGCGCCGCCGGCGGCCGCGAACGCCGAATTCGCCAACCGGCGGTTTGCGACGGTGGTTCCGCAACGCGTCTTCGCCAGCGCCGCCCCGGTTGCCCCTGCCGTCGTGCATGTCCCGCCGGCGGCGTTGCAAAAGGCGCCGGTTGCGGTTCGCCCGCCGCAGGTCGCGCCGGCGGCGGCGCACATGGCGGTCGCGGGCCCACCCCGGCCGTTGCCGGGCACCGCCGCGCTCGGCCCGAGCCGGATCGCACCGGGTTCGCCCGTCGCGCCTCCGGCGCCGGGACCCGGACACCCGGGCGCACCTGGCGTGCACCCGGCTGCGACCGCGGCGCTGCCGCCGCCGCGCCCCGGCGAGATCCGGCCGGCGGAGCACAACCCGCTCGCGCCGGCACCACCGGCGACCGCCGCGCATCCGACGCCTCCGGGGCCACCCGGTGGACCCGGCGCGCATCCGGCGACGACGGCGGCGCTGCCGCCGCCGCGCCCCGGCGAGGTCCGGCCGGCGGAGCGCAACCCGGTCGCGCCGGCACCGCCGTCGGCCGCCGCGGCCCATGCGACGCCTCCGGGGCCGCGCGGTGAACCGGGCGCGCATCCGCCAAATACCGCGGCATTGCCGCCGCATCCGGGCGCGACCGCGGCGCCGCACGCGGCGCCCGCGGCCGCTCCCGGTCCGGCGCATCCGCCGCCGGCCGAGAGCGCCCGGCGCGAGGCGCTGCCCGAGGCCGCACCCGAGCGGCGTCCGCCGGCCCCCGCTGCCGCCCGGCCTGCTGCCGTCCACCCCGCCGCTGCCCCGCCGCCGCATCCGGCCGCGCCGCCTCACCCGGCGCCACAGGCGCAGGTCGTCCATCCGCCGGTGGTCCATGCCCCCGCGGCTCACCCACCGCCAGCGCTGGCTCGGCCGGTCGCGGCACAGCCGCATCCGGCGGCAGGGCCGGCTCCGGCGGCTCGCGGCGCGCCGCCCGCGCGCGGCGGCAAACCGCCGGAAAAAAGCGAGGAGCACCACTGACGGCGCGGTGTCGCCAATCGCCCGGCGCGCCGGTGGGTAAGCCCTAGCCGGGCGGAACTCCGAGAAGGTCGCCGACGCGGTCGGCCGCCTTGAGGCCATGGCCGGTCAGCACCGCCACGGTCGTCTCGCCGGGCGCGATCGTCCCGCGGCGCAACAGCTGCGTCAAAGCGGCCCCGGCGGTGGCTGCGGTCGGTTCGACAAACAGGCCGAGCCGGCCGAGGGCGCGCAACGCCGGCGCGATCTCCTCCTCGGCGACGGCGACGACCCCGCCGCGTGAGCGACGCACGGCTTCCAGCACCTGCGCCGGGCGGACCGGGCGCATCGTGGCGATGCCGTCGGCGACGGTCGGGCTTGCCGCGAACGGAACGAGATCCTGCCCACCCGCGTCCCACGCGGCCGACAAGGCGGCGCAATTCGCCGCCTGCACCGCGAAGAGCCGCGGCCGCCGGCTAATCTCCCCGCCCCGCTCGAGTGCCGCGAAGCCGCGTTCGAGACCGAGAATGTTGCTGCCATAGCCGGTCGGCACCAGGACGTTGTCGGGCAGGCGAAAGCCGAGCTGCTCCCACAGCTCGAAAGCCAGGGTCTGCGTGCCCTCGATGAAATAAGGGTGCCAGTTGTGGCTGGCGTAGAAGCTTTCGCCGACGGCCGCGAGCGCCGCGTCGGTCACCGCCTGTCGGGTGCCGGGAACCGGGCAGAGCTCGGCGCCGGCGGCTGCGATCTGCACCAGCTTGGCGCGCGGCGCCGATGCCGGCACATAGATGCGGCACGGGATCGCGCCGAGGGCGGCGTAGGTCGCGATCGACGAGCCGGCGTTTCCGGAGGAATCCTCGTGGATCGGCCCGACGCCGACCTCGATCAGGTGGTTGATCATGACCGCGGAGCCGCGGTCCTTGAACGACCCCGTCGGCATCTGCGATTCGAGCTTGAATTGGATCGCGGCGCCGTCCCAGTCGCGCGTCACGAGCGGCGTCCAGCCCTCGCCGAGCGACACTTTCGGTGGGTCCGCGAGAGCCAATGCCGCGGCATAGCGCCACAACGATGCCTCGCCGGACGCGATGTCGTGCCGCGACAGACCCGGCCCCGGCGCCAGCTCGAGCGGGCCGCCGCAATCGCACCGCCAACGCGGCCTGTCGGCGAAAAGGTTGCGCCCGCAAGCGGGGCAACGGTAGGCCGCAATCGCCATCTGTGCCCCTTGCAAGCCGCGAGTGTGGTTGAGTTTCGGGCGACGGTAATACGCCGACTTCTAGCGCGCCAAATCAGCTTTCCTTTGACAGGTCGGGTGCGTTCCTCTGGTCCCATTGAATGCCCGACAGAAACGACAGCCAGCGATTGGTGTCGCGCAGCGCGTTCAAGACCGCCGTGACGAACCAAAGGTTGAGGCAAAGAAGCAGGATCGTGCTCAGCTCAAACCAATGAATGATGATCCAATGCACGTTCCCGGCTCCGTCAGCCCTTTGTCGAGTGAAAACCACCGGGCGAGCGGCGCGGCAGGCGTCCGGCTGGACCGACGATAGCGAATTTGGCGCCATATGTCGCCCTGCGCCCGCACGGAGCGGTGCAGGGCTCGGGCGCGGCAACGACGCCGCTCTTCACCCAGGCCCTTCCGGGCGCCGACATCAACAATGAGGAATGCTGCGATGGGTCGTTCGCTCGTTGTCATCGGCTTGGCGGTTGCCGCGCTTGGCCTGTTGTGGCCGTTGCTCGGCCGGATCGGCCTCGGCCGCCTGCCCGGCGACGTCTACCTCAAGGGCGCGCATGGCGGTTTCTACTTCCCGCTGACCACCTGCGTCCTGGTCAGCGTCGCGCTGTCCTTGGTGCTGTGGCTGGTCAACCGCTAACCCGGTTGGCGCCGTCGAGCGTTTCGGCCCCCGCGCGGCGCCTGCCGGTCAAGCTTGGCGCGCAACTCTGCCGGGACTGGCAGCGAGGTCGAACAAGGGCAAAAACATTTCCGGCTCGTGCGCGCCCGAAATCGCAAAGCCGCCTTCGATCACAAAGCAAGGGACCGCGTGGATGCCGAGCTGCCGGGCGCGCTGCTCCTCGGCCAGCACATCGGCGATGCCGTCCTCCCCCGCGAGATAGGACCGGATGCGGCCGCGCTCAAATCCGAGGCGCGCGGCGGCCATCACCAAAGACTCGCTGTCGCCGATGTCGACGCCGCCGATGAAGTAGGCGCGGAACAGCTCCTCCACCATCGGCTCGCCCCGGCCCTCGGCCGCGGCCAGCCGAATGAGGCGGTGCGCGCGCAGCGTGCTGGGCGTGCGCTGAATGCGCTCGAAGGCGAATTCGATGCCTTCGGCGCGGCCGGCATTTGCGATCGCGGCGTGGCTGCGCAACACCTGCCGCGCGCCGCCGAACTTGGCCTCGAGAAAGAACCGGCGGGGGACCCCCTCGCTCGGCATGTCCGGGTTCAGTTGAAAGGCGCGCCACGATCGCGTCGCCACGATGCCGGGGCGCAGCGCCAACGCCCGCTCAAGCCGACGCTTGCCGACAAAACACCACGGGCAGGCGACGTCAAAGTGGATGTCGATGTGCATGACGCCCTGTTGGCTGGGTCGGGTCTGGGCCAGCATGCCGGCCGCTGGAGCGCCGGTGCAAGGGTCCTGACCGGCGACGCGCTTTGGACGGCAAACCCCAAATTGACCCAACTCCTCGTTTGGCCTTACGATAGTGTTAATCAAGCACGCCCCTAAAATGGTGGGAGCGGGTTGTGCAGCCTGGTTCCGGCCGCCAACCGAATGGCGCCCGGGCGCGTTGCCGGCATTCACTTACAAAGGAAAAGAGATGCGCTTTGGTCCCCTGATCGGTCTTGCCGCGATCGTGCTGTTGATGCAGGCGAGCCTGCCGGCGCGGGCGGGCCTTGTCGCCACCCCTCAAAATACGGTGACGGCGTTGTTCTTTTTTGGCGCGCACAACGCGGCCGACGAAGAGGTCGAGGGCACAGACGTTCCGATCGGAACGGGAGGCGTGGGCATCCCCATAGGCGTCAGCGACGAGTCGACCATTCACGTCGGCGACACTCAGATCACGATCGCCAATCAGGCGGCGCTGCCGTTTTGTTCGACCGCGCTGCCGTGCGCGGACAGCTTTACGGGTTTCGAGTTCCAGTTCTCTTCCGGCGTCGATATCACCGGCGTGACGGTCGATCCGGCGAGCGCCGCGGATTTCCGCCCGGTCAGCGGCGGGCTGAGCTTTAGCGCGACCGATATTCTGGTGAACCTCGCAGGCGACAATCCCAACGTCGGGGATGCGCTTGTTCTCGACCTGACGTTTCCGGGGACGACCCCAACCCCGGTGCCCGAGCCCGCGAGTCTGGCGCTCTTGGCGCTCGGCGTTGTCGGTTGCGCGGCGGGTCTGCGCGGCAAACGCCGGACGGCGTCGTCGTCAGCGGCGCGGGGCGGGACATGAGCGCCCCTTTTCTCGGGACGATCCGGCTTGTCGGCTTCAATTTTGCGCCGGTCGGTTGGGCATTGTGCCAGGGCCAGACCATGCAGATCGCCCAAAACGCGGCGCTGTTTTCGCTGCTCGGCACCTATTTTGGCGGAAATGGAACCCAGACCTTCAGCCTTCCCGATCTGCGCGGCCGGGCCGCGGTCGGGCAGGGTCAAGGGCCCGGCCTCGCCAACTACAACCAGGGGCAGTCCGGCGGTGTCGAAACAGTCAGCCTGGCAAGCGCCGAGGCCCCGACGCACACCCATGCAATGATGGCCGCCGCCAACGTCACGACCCCGAGCCCGGGGCCGGCCCTCGCGATCGGGACGCCGGCGACGGCGGTCAAGCTGTACGGCGCGAACGCGCCGACGCCATTGGCCCCGGCATCGATCGGCAATTTCGGCGCGGGCACTCCTCACGAAAACCGCCAGCCCTATTTGGGGCTGAACTATATTATCGCGCTGACCGGCATTTTCCCGTCGCGCAACTGATTGAAAGCTCCGGCCCGATGGAACCGTTTCTCGGACAGATCAGCATCTTCGGCTGCAATTTCGCGCCGGTGGGGTGGTCGTTCTGCCAGGGTCAGACATTGTCGATCGCCCAGTCTACGGCGCTGTTTTCGCTGCTCGGCACAACTTTCGGCGGGAACGGCGTCAACACCTTCATGCTGCCTGATTTGCGCAGCCGCGCGCCGGTCGGGTCTGGCCAGGGGCCGGGCCTGTCGAGCTATGTCATCGGCGAGAGCGGCGGCGTCGAGACCGTGCCGATCGACTCGGCCTCCTACCCTGCGCACTCGCATGGGCTGTTCGCCGCCGCCAGCACCGCGGCCGGCAATCTTCCGGCGGGCCTGATCGAAGCCGAGGGGCAGACCGGCGGCAGAGGCGGCGCGATCGATCTTGCGCTTTACAGCGCCTCGGGAACCGCGACGACATTGGCGGCAGCGAGCCTGACCGCGGCGCCCGGCGGCGGCGCGCCGCACAACAATGTCGAGCCCTATCTCGCGCTTAACTTCTGCATCGCCCTGCAAGGCATTTTCCCGTCGCGAAGCTGAGGCGTCCAGCAAGCATCGAGGAGCGGTCGGCACGATGTCGGAACCATACCTGTCGATGATCGAAGCCTTCGGGTTCAATTTCGCGCCGGTGGGTTGGGCATTGTGCGCGGGGCAAACCTTGTCGATCGCGCAGAACCAGGCGTTGTTCGCGCTGCTCGGCACCACCTATGGCGGAAACGGCACGACAACCTTCAATTTGCCCGACCTGCGCGGGCGGCTCGCCCTAGGTTTCAGCCAGGGTCCGGGGCTGTCGCCGTATCTGCTCGGGGCAACGGGCGGCGAGGAAGCGCATCGGCTT
>DATMLF010000148.1:0-2228 GCA_035570595.1 Allostellaceae bacterium | reverse complement strand
GATCTTTGTGCTCGAACAAATGCTGGTCGAAACGCAGCACTGGAACCGCGCGTTGATGAACGGACTCGGCCCCGGTTTCACCGCCGGGTTTCTGGTGCTCGACAACCGGTGACGCCGCTTTATTGGACGCTCGCCGTCGTAGCATCGCAGCGGCTCGCCGAACTTGCCTGGGCCCGCCGCAACACCGCGCGACTTCGGCGTCGGGGCGCGATCGAGATCGACGCCGGCGGCTACCCGCTCTTTATCGCGCTTCACGCCGGATGGCTCGCGAGCCTCGCTCTGCTGGTGCCGGCCGCGACCCCGCCCTTTTGGCCGTTGCTCGGGATCTTCGCGTTGCTGCAACCGGTTCGGATCTGGGTCGTCCTCAGCCTCGGCCGCTTGTGGACGACGCGGGTGCTGTCCTTGCCCGACGTGCCGCTCGTCCACGCCGGCCCGTACCGCTGGATCCGCCATCCGAACTACCTGCTGGTGACGGCCGAGATCGGGATCTTGCCGCTCGCCTTTGGCGCGGTCGGTGTCGCCGTGGCATTCTCCGCGTTCAACCTCGTGCTGGTCGCGCGCCGCATCGCGCTCGAGGATCGGGCATTGGCGCCGCGCCGAGCGCTGTGACGACCGCCGCGATACCGAGCCCAAAGACCTGGATCGGCTTTACCGCGATGGCGCTCGGCATGTTCATGGCGATCCTCGACATCCAGATCGTCGCCAGCTCATTGCCCGAGATCCAGGCCGGGCTCGGCATCCCTCTCGACCGGCTGAGCTGGGTGCAAACCGCCTATCTGATGGCCGAGATCGTCGCGATCCCGCTGACCGGCTGGCTGACTTTGATGCTGTCGACCCGCGGGGCCTTTGTCGCCTGCGTCGGCGGCTTCACCGTGGCGAGCCTCGCCTGCGCCGCCGCGACCGGGTTTTGGTCATTGATCCCGGCGCGGGTCGTGCAGGGATTCTGCGGCGGCGCCCTGATCCCGCTGGTCTTCTCGGCGATTTTTTTGATGTTCGACTGGAGGGCGCGGACGCGCGCGACCTTGATCGCCGGGCTCTTTGCGATGCTGGCTCCGACGCTCGGACCGGTTGCCGGCGGTTTTGTGACCGACCGGCTTTCATGGCATTGGCTCTTTCTGATCAACGTGCCGTCGGGGATCGCGGTCGCGCTGCTGGTCGCCTGGGCGGTCGATATCGACCGCGCCGATCGCCGCCGCTTCGCCTCGGTCGATTTGTGGGCGTTGCCGTTGCTCGCCGCGTTTCTCGGCGGCCTGGAATTACTGCTGAAGGAGGCGCCGCAACGCGGCTGGGCGAGCACCCCGATGCTGCTGCTCGCTGGTCTCTGCGCCCTCTGCGGCGCTGGCCTCGCCCAGCGCTCGCTCAGTCACCGCGCGCCGCTGATCGACCTTTCCGCCTTCCGCGACCGCAATTTCGCGATCGGCTGCGGCTTCAGCTTTGCGCTCGGCCTCGGGCTTTACGGCGCGACCTATCTGCTGCCGCTGTTTCTCGGACTGGTGCGCGACTATGACGCGCTGCCGATCGGCGAGATCATGATGGTGACGGGTGCCGCACAGCTCGTCATGGCGCCGGTCGCGACAATGCTCGAACGCCGCGTCGATCCCCGTCTGCTGATCGCCGCCGGCTATGCGCTGCTCGCATTGGGCTGGCTCGGCAACGGCTTTATGACTTTCGCGACCGATTTCTGGGGGCTGTTTTGGCAGCAGATCGCGCGCGGGGCGGCGGTCATGCTGTGCCTGTTGCCCGCCACCGCGTTGGCGCTCGGCGGTTTCGATGCGGCGCGGGTGCCGAATGCGAGCGGCCTCTTTAATTTGATGCGCAACCTCGGTGGTGCGATCGGGCTCGCGCTGATCGACACCGTGCTCGAACAGCGCGCGCCGGCGCATGCCGCAGCACTTGTCGCGCGGCTTCAGGCCGGGGACGCCGCAGCGGCGCGCTTTGTCGGACTGCCGACCGAGCGCTTTACCGGCGTTCCGATCGGCGCGGTCGACCAGGCGACCCGCGATCTCGTGGCGCCGCTCGTCGAGCGCGCCGGGCTCGTCGCCGCCTTTAACGACGCCTGGCTGTGGATCGGAGGCGCCATGCTGCTGTCGTTGCTGCTGGCGCCGCTGCTGCGCGCCCTGCCGCGAGGATTGGCATCGACACCACCGATGACGATCTCTCCGGCGACGGGCACGGTTGGCACGGGGTCGGCAAAATGACGGAAGCGCAGCATCTCTCCTCGGCGGCGG
>DATMLF010000147.1:0-68254 GCA_035570595.1 Allostellaceae bacterium | reverse complement strand
TCGGCTCGTTTTTGAAATTGGACAGCGAAGCGTTCCGCCGACAGGTCAGCGAAACCCGCGCCGCCGTTCCGATGGTGATCTGGGCGAGCTTTGGCGTGCCGCTCGTCGTTTCGGCGATCGTTTGGCTGTTTAAGCCCGGCCCCGGGCTCGCTGAAGGGCTGCTGTTCTGGTCGCTGGTCCCGACGAGCCCGGCCTGCGTCGCGTTCGCGGCAATCCTCGGGCTCAGCACCCCGCTCGCGCTGCTCGCAACCGTCGCGGCAACCGCAGCCTCGCCGCTCTATATGTCGTGGCTCGCCGCCGGTCTCGGAGGTTACCACCTGGCCATCAACCCGGCGGCGATGAGCCTCCACCTGTTGCTGCTGGTGGGCGGATCGGCGGTCGCCGCGTATCTCGTCAAGCGTTTCGCGGCAAAGTTCGTGCGCGAGAACCCCGATGCGATGACCGGCATCTCGGTGTTTTCGCTGGTGCTGGCCGGAACCGGGTCGATGGCGGGCATGCAGAGCTATTTCTTCGCCCGGCCGGCTCTAGCGCTGGAGCTCCTGGCGCTGGCCTATGCTCTGAACCTCGGATTCCAATGCGCCGGGACACTGCTGTTCTGGCGCGCGCCGCGAAATGCCGCGCTGACCGCGGGGCTGATCAGCGGAACGCGGACGATCACGTTGGCCTGGGTCGTGCTCGGCGCCAGCGTCCTGCCATTGGCGAATGTGTTCCTCGGCGCCGGCATGGTCGCCAAGTACACTGCCCCGGCATTGACCAAATGGCTGATCGCGCGGCTCAACAAATCCGAGCTTCCGGCAATTCCGGAGGCCGCGCGCCGCAGCGCGTGACCCCGGTCGCGAGTATCCCGAGGTCGGCCCGAGGTCGGCGGCGCACCGCCTTGCCAGCTCGGTGCCGGTCAGGCGTCGAAGCGCAGGATTTCGACGCAGGGCGGCCGGGTCAACACCTCGCTAAACGCGTGCATCCAGTTGCCGGTCTCCTCGGTCGAGCCGACGCCCCGGTTGCGGAACTGCTCGAGCTGGTCGAGCCCTTTCAGCTCGACCTCGAACTGCAGCGCGGAGTGGTCGCCGTGGCCGCGAGTCAGCGGCACCAGCATGCGGGCATCGAGGCCGTTCTTACGCGCCGCCTCGACCTCGCGGCGGATGAATTCGATCGCGCGCTGGCGGTTGACGGGCAGCACGTCGTAGCAAAAACGAGCGAGATACATCGGGCACTCCCGTTCGGGTGGGTTCGACAGGCGAGCCGGCGGACTGGCCGCGACCGCGCGGTTCCGAAACCGGCCGTCTCCAGGTCAACACGCGGGAACGGCGGGCGATGCATCAACCGCTGCGGAAAAAAGAGGGCGCCGGCAAACCGGTCCGGCCGCGCCGGGGCCGGACTTGCGGAGCGCCCGCCAAAGCCGCATACACTCCCGCCGCCCGGCGGTCCGGGCGTGGTCTCGGGAGGGGAGAGATGTCGGGGTTGGGGAGAGTTTTTTGCGTCGCCCTGCTGGTTTCGGCGGTGGCAGCCGGGGGCGAGGCGCGCGCGCAAAGCCCGTCCGGGTCGCCGGCCGCGGCACCGATGGCTGGGGTGCCTGCGGGCGCTGAAGCAAAGTCGCAGCTGCCGCGGTTCCTGGTCTATTTCAACGAATTCAGCGCCTACCTGTCGCCGCGGGCAAAGACGATCATCGCCAAAGCCGCGAAGGAGGCCAAGGAAAACGGCGCCAAGTCGATCACCGTGCAGGCGCGGGCGAGCGCCACCGGCACCGTGCAGACGAACAAGTATCTGGCGATGACGCGCGCCTCGATCGTCGCCGACGAACTGGAGGCCGACGGGGTCGAGCCGGCGATGGTGGAGCAGCAGCCGATCGGGCAAACCGGCTCGAGCGACCCCTCGGTCTTCAACCGGCGCGTCGACATCGTCCTACACCGCTAGACGGGGGCGGCCGCGATGCGGGCGCGGCCAGTCGTCGCGGGGCGCGCGGGGCCCGACACCGCGGGTGCTGCCCGCATCGTAGCCGCTGCTGGCTGCGGTTACCGCGTGGTCCGATTGTGCAATGACGGCGCGATCGGCTGGCGCCCATCACCCTGCCACGCCTGCCGTAGGAGTCCCGCCGTGTCCCAGTGCGCGGGAAGAGGGCGGGGGTAAGGGTTTACCGGCGTGGAGCGCCGCGTGTATTTTCCCGGCCGGCTGCTCCCGGCGCTGCTGCTGACGCCGCAGCTCGCGGTGACGATCGTCTTTTTCTTTTGGCCGGCGGCTCAGGCGCTGGTCCTGTCGGTGCGGCGCGAGGACGCCTTTGGGCTGTCAACGCATTTTGTCGGCTGGGGCAATTTTGCCGCGATCTTTGCCGACCCGGCCTACCTCGCCTCGGTCGCCGTCAGCTTTCTGTTCAGCTTTGCGGTCGCGGTGCTGGCGCTCGTCCCGGGCCTATTGTTCGCGGTCATGGCCGACCGGGTCGTGCGCGGTGCGGCATTCTACAAGGCGGTGCTGCTGCTGCCCTACGCGATTGCCCCCGCGATCGCCGGCGTATTGTGGCTGTTCCTGTTCAATCCGAGCTTTGGGATTGTCGGGTCGGGGCTGCGGCGCCTCGGCGTAGACTGGGATTACCTGCTGAACGGGCGTCAGGCGTTGCTGCTGGTGATCCTGGCCGCGGCATGGAAGCAGATCGGGTACAATTTCCTGTTTTTTCTCGCCGGGCTGCAGGCAATCCCGCGCTCCCTGCTCGAGGCCGCGGCACTCGACGGAGCAAATTCGCGCCGGCGGTTCTGGCGCATCACCTTCCCGCTATTGGCGCCGACCAGCTTTTTTCTGCTCGTCGTCAACATCGTCTACGCGTTTTTCGACACGTTCGGCATCATCCAGAACGTGACCCAGGGCGGGCCTGGCCAAGCAACCGAGATCCTTGTCTACAAGGTCTGGTACGACGGCGTCGTCGGGCTCGACCTCGGCGGCTCGGCGGCGCAGTCGGTGATTCTGATGGCGATCGTCGTGGCGCTGACCGCAATCCAGTTCCGCTTTGTCGAGCGCCGGGTCCATTACGGATGAATGGCTGAGATGGCGGGCTCCGGCCGCGGCGCCTGGCTGCCGCACGCGGTCTTGCTGGCGGGCCTCGCGGTGGTGCTGTTCCCGGTCTATGTCGCGTTTGTCGCCTCGAGTTTGAGCTTGCGCGACATCCTCGATGCGCCGATGACCCTGATCCCGGGCCCCGGCCTGTTCGCTAACTACCGCGCGGCGCTGACCGCCGGAGGGCCGGGCACCAGCGGCGTGGGCGTCGGCTTGATGATGGCGAACAGCCTCTTCATGGCGCTCGCGATCGCGGTCGGCAAGATCGCGATCTCGCTGCCCTCGGCCTATGCGGTCGTGTTTTTTCGCTTCCCGCTGCGCCGGCTGTGCTTTTGGATGATCTTTGTCACCCTGATGCTGCCCGTCGAGGTGCGGATCATACCGACCTACAAGGTCGCCGCCGACCTGCGGCTGGTCGACACTTATGCCGGTCTGGCGCTCCCGCTGATCGCCTCGGCGACCGCGACGTTGCTGTTCCGGCAGTTTTTTTTGACGATCCCCGACGAGCTAGCCGAGGCGGCAAAGCTCGACGGCGCCGGGCCGTGGCGGTTTTTTGTGTGGGTCGCGATCCCATTGTCGCGCACCAACATCGCCGCCCTGTTCGTGATCCTGTTCATCTACGGCTGGAACCAGTATCTGTGGCCACTGCTGGTGACCGACAGCCCCGGCATGACGACGATCGTGATCGGTATCCGCCAGATGATCGGCACCGGTGACGCCGAGACCGCCTGGCATCTGGTGATGGCCACCGCGTTGCTGGCGATTTTGCCGCCGGTCATCGTCGTGCTGGCGATGCAGCGCTGGTTTGTCGCCGGCCTGATCGAACCGGAGAAGTGACCGCGGTGTCATCTTCGTCGCCCGTCGTCGGCGGGAGCCCGCCTCGGGTGGGCATGACCGACCGGCGCGCGGTGGAGCTTTAGTGCTCCAGGCTGAACCGGATCGTCACCGACACGCTGACGCTCGGCTGCGGCATGTCGGCCGGGAAAGGCGGCAAGGTTGCCCCCCGCATCATCTCCTCGAGCGCCGCGTCGAGATCGGGATAACCCGAGCTGCGGACCACCGCGAACTCGGTCACGCGACCGCTGCGCTCGACCGCGAAATGCAATACCGCGCGGCCTTCCTCGCCATGTTCGCGGGCGCTTTCGGGATAGCGCTTGTGGTTGTTTAGCCATTCGCCGAGCAGCGCCTCGTAACCCGGGCTGACGGCGTTCGAGGTCGGCGGCGGAACCCGCGCCGGGGCCAGCGCCGCCTCCCGGCTCGCGGCCGGCGGCGCCGCGGGGACATAGGGTGCCGGTTGCGGCGCGGCGAAGACCGGGCGCGGCGGCGGCCGTTCCGCGCGCTGAACCGGGGGCCGGCGCACCGGGACCCGCGGTTTGGGAGGCGGCGGCAGCGGCGGCTCGGGGAACGCCACGGTCGCCTCGGGCGCGGGCGGCGGCGGCTCGACCGGCGGCGGGGGCGGCGCCGCGACCGGCTGGGGTGGCGGCGGAGGAGGCGGCGGGGTCGGCGGTGGCGGGGCGGGCGGCGGCGGGGCGGCCTTGACCGGCGCCGGCGCCGGCGGCGTCTCGGGCTTTGGCAGCGACGGCGCGAACGCGACCTCGATCCCGGCGCTCGGGGGCGGCGGCGTCAACGGCGGCGCCGGCGCCGGCGCCAGCCACAGCACGGCCAGCACGATCGCGTGCGCCGCCAGCGACAGCGCCAGCGGCAGTCGGAAGCCGCTCACTTCGACCTGGACGCCTCGGCGACCAGCGACACCTTGCCAAAACCGGCCCGGTTGACCTCGCTCAACATGTCCATCAGCTGGGCGTAGGTAATCGTCTTGTCGCCGCGCACGTAAACGATGCGCCCCGGGTCGTCGGCGGCGAGCGCCGCCAGCCGGCCTTCGAGCGCGCCGGGCGCGACCGGGTCGTCGCCGATAAAGATCTCGCCGCCGCGGTTGAGGCTCAGAATAATCGGCTTTTTGGGCATCGTGATCGCCGCCGCCCGCGTCTTTGGCAGGTCGAGCGGCACGCCGACCATCAAGAGCGGTGCCGTGACCATGAAGATCACCAGTAGCACCAGCATCACGTCGACCATCGGAGTGACGTTGATCTCGGCCATTGGCTGATAGCGCTCCTCGGCGTTGTCGCCGGAGGGAGGCAGCGGCACTGCCATTCTCAGGTCTCCCGCGGGAGGCGCGACAGAATGCTGCCGCAGCGCCCGATCAGGCCATTCATGCGCCCGGCGAAGCGCCCGAGATCGACGGTGATCTTGTTGTAGGCGACGACCGCCGGGATCGCCGCGGCGAGCCCCATCGCGGTCGCGAACAGTGCCTCGGCGATGCCTGGCGCCACCACCGCCAGGCTGGTGTTGTTGGCGGCGGCGATGCCGGTAAAGCTGCGCATGATCCCCCATACCGTGCCGAACAGCCCGATGAACGGCGCGGCCGACCCCAGGGTCGCGAGAAACGGCAGCCGCGCCTCGAGGTGGCGCAATTCGGCGCTGAGCGCCAGCCGCATCGCGCGCTCGATGCGCTCGCGCCGCTCGCCCGGGCTTTCCGGCGCGGGCGGCGCCGCGTCGGCGCTTTCTGCCCAGCCCGACGCCAGCACGACGCCGGCCGGGTCGCCGCCTTCGGGGCGGCCCGACGGGGCCATCAGCTCCGCCGGGGAGCGCGCCGCGGCAACCCGCGCCTCGTGCGCCTGGGCCGACCGGCGCGCCGCACCAAGCCGCCACAGCTTGTCGACGATGACCGCCCAGCTCCACACCGAGGCGGCGAGCAGCAGCAGCAGCACGCCCTTGACGACCACGTCGGCGTGCAGGAACAGGGCGACGACCGAAAGGCTAGGGGCGGCGGTATCGGGCACGGATGGGCCTCCGCGGATTGTCCGGCTGGCAAGATGCTAAAGATTGTACGGCTGGAACCGCCAAGTCAGCCCGGCGAATAGCCGCCGAGCTGGGCAGAATTGCGGCGCGCCGACCCGGCCGCGCGACCTAACCGAGACCCGCGCCAACTCAAACTCCTTTTTGACGCCGACACAGACGGACGATCGAGCTCGTGTTCGCCGTTTCGTGTTCGGCGGTGACGAGAATGCCGCCAGGCACGGGTGTGGTGGAGTGCCGCCCGGTAGATGCCAAGTGACGAGTGGTGATGCATCGTAACGATGAGGCCAAGCCGCTGGTCGCGGCTTGGCCTCTCTGAGCACATTGTGGCAACGGAGGTCTGCGATGAAAGCCCTCGGCCCCGCGGGCGGCGGGCGCGAAGACGCGGGCTCAGACATACCCCGTGAGTCGAATCGATCGATCAGGCGAGGTCCGACCGTGACGCTTGCCCCACGGCGGCGCGCCGGCATCCAGGCTTATTTCTCGCAGAGCTGCCGCGGGCCGCCATCATAGGGCTGGTAGGTGCAATCGGAAGCGCGAAACGAGGAGTAGTGCGCGGCGCAGGCAGCGACATTGCATTGCGTCGGGGGCGATGCTTCGGCCATTGCTCCCGACGGCGCTGCGCCTGACGGCGCTGCGCCTGACGGCGTTGCTCCCGACGCCCCTGCTCCCGACGGCGCTGCTCCCGACGGCGCTGCTCCCGAAGGCTCGTCGGCCGCGCTGACCCGCTCGCTGGACGGCGGCGGCGCGCCCTTTTCGCACAGCTGCCGCGGGCCGCCGTCGTAGGGCTGGTAGGTGCAGTCGGAGGCGCGGAACGAGTGATAGGTGCTGGAGCAGGCCTGGTAGTCGCAAAAGCCCGCGACGGGCTGGCCGGTCGATCCCTCGGTCCCCTGATCGTCCACCGCGGCCGCGTCTTCGGGTTGGGCCGCGTCGGTGGCGACAGGTGTCCCTTGCTGCTCGAGGACCGGCGTCGCCCGGGTCATGAACGCCTTCCAGATCTCTGCCGGCAAGCCGCCGCCGACCACGCGCTTCATCGGGCTGTCGTCGTCATTGCCGACCCAGACCCCGACGACGAGCGCATCGTCAAACCCGACGAACCAGGCGTCGCGATAGTCCTGACTGGTCCCGGTCTTGCCCGCGGCAAAGCCGTCGAGCGCCGCCGCCCGGCCGGTGCCGTGCTGGACCACCCCTTGCAGCAGCTCAACGAGCGGCTTCTGGTAGGGGCCCAAGCTTTGCCCCGAGGCCAAGGGCGGCACTGTCGCCAACATTCGCGAGCCGTCCGCGGCGCCGATTGCGGCCACCCCCCACGGCCGCACCTTCATACGGTCGGCGCGCACCGAGGCAAAGGCGCCGGTCAGGTCGACAAGACTGACCCCGACCGAGCCCAACGCGAGGCTCGGCACCTTCGGCAGCGGCTCGGTGATGCCGAGGTCGCGGGCGGCGTCGACCACATTGCCTAGCCCGACCTTCATCGCGAGGCGCACCGCCGCCGTGTTGACCGACCGGGCAAACGCCTCGGCGAGCGTGATCCGGCCATAATGCTCGTCGTCGAAATTCGCCGGCTGCCAGCCTTTGATGTCGACCGGCCCGGCGTCGACCGTGTCCTGCGGGGCATAGCCCTGGCGCAGCGCAGCGAGGTAGACGAACAGCTTAAAGGCCGAGCCCGGTTGCCGGTTGGCGTCGGTCGCACTATTGAACTGGCTGCGGCGGTAGTCGCGCCCGCCGACCATCGCCAGCACCGCCCCGTCGGGCCGCATCACCACCAGCGCGCCTTGCGAGACCCCGAGACGGCGGCCTTGCTGGGCCAGGGCGTCGTCGAGGACGCGCTGCGCCAAGTCTTGCAGGCCGGGCACGAGCGTGGTGCGCACGCGCACGATGCCGGTTCGCGAGCCGGCGAGCGGCGCCGCTCCTTTTGCCACCCAGTCGGCAAACCACGACGCGGCGGGCGTCAGCCGGGACGAGGACTTGACGGTTGCGGGATCGGCCTTGGCGGCCGCCGCCGCCGGTGCGTCGATCGCGTGATTGGCGACCATCGCGTCGAGAACGGCCGCCGCGCGCGCCTGCGCCGCGGCCAAGTGGCGCAGCGGGTCGAACGCCGAAGGCGCCTGGATCAGCCCCGCCAGCATCGCCGCCTCGGGCAAGGTCAGGTCGCCGGGGGTCTTGTCAAAATAGAGCCGCGCCGCCGCCGCCATGCCAAAGGCGCCATCCCCGAGATAGACGTGGTTCAGATAGCGGGTGAGGATCTGGTCCTTGCTGAGATGCGCCTCGAGCCAGATCGCCATCAGCGCTTCGCGCAGCTTGCGCACGTAGCTGCGGTCGTCGTTGAGGTACTCCCGCTTGACGAGCTGTTGCGTGATCGTGCTGCCGCCCTCGGTGATCTGCCCGGCAACCCGGTTCGCATGCGCCGCCCGTAGGATCCCGACCGGGTCGATGCCGGCGTGGCTGTAGAAGCGACGGTCCTCGGTGCTCAGCACCGCCTTGATCAGGGTCGGCGAGAAGTCCTGTAACGGGACGGCCGCCTCGGTGAGCGGCCCGGCCCGGCCGAGCGGCTCGCCGTTCGCCGCGGTGAGCACCAAGGTCGGCTTTTCCGGCTCGCTCGTCGTCCGGTCGATCGGCAGGCCGAGCACCGCCCACAGCATCGCGCAGGACACGGCGAGCACGACGCCGGTCGCCGCGATCGCGGCTCCGAGAACCAGCCGGCGAACGCTTCGTCCGGTGGTGCGCGCCCGGCCCGGAGCCGTTGACCCAGGGCCGGCCGGCAACGCTCGGCGCGCGGGCCATCGTGGAGCGGCGGCAAGGCGGCCCCGCAGGTGCGCGGCAAGCGCGGCGAGGTCGCTGCCCAGCGCCTTGAGGAATTCCGACCCTGCCGCCGTCGTCCGGCTGCCCGGCTTTCGCGGCGCCGCCGGATCAGGCGTCGGCTCGCCTCTGATTCCCGGCCCCCGGTCCGGAGTGTTTTGCATAAGTTTGAATGAGCTCGATCAGCGGAGTGGTCGCGCTGTTCAACGCGTCCGCGCCGGACTTGGTTCAAGCCGGCCTTGGTTCAAGCCGCTGCGCAATCGCCGCGATCCCGTTTGCCCCAGTCCTTTTTTCAAGGTAGGCGGCGGCGGGGAGAAGGTGAGAGACTGGCTGACGCGGTTTTGCCGATGCCGAGAACGAGCGAGGTGACCCGATGACTGAGCACAATCCCGCCCGCGCGCATCTGGTGGCCGGCGGCTTTCCGCCGGGCGCGATGGCCGGGCACGACCACGATTACGCACGCCTGCGCCTGCTGGGGCTGCTCGCCGAGCGGGACATCCCGGCCTCGGTCGCCAACGACTTCGCCGACATCGAGAAATGGCTCCCGGTCAGCCGGATGTTGATCACTTACGTTGCCGGCCCCTATCCCGACGCGGCGCAATCGCGCGCCATCGAAAGCTGGCTCGAAGCGGGCGGCCATTGGCTCGGCCTGCACGGGACGAGCGGCGGCCGCGCCGAGCGGGTCGAGGGTCTGCGCCAGCGCCGCACCGTCAGAACCGACCACCATGGCGTTCTCGGGTGCCGGTTTTTGACCCATCCGCCGATCCGCGGGTTTCGCGTCGAAGTCAGCGCGACCGATCACCCGCTGACCCGCGGCCTCGGCTCGTCGTTCGAGGTCGAGGACGAGCCTTATTTCGTCGAGTTGCAGGACCCGGGCTCGACCGAAATCCTGCTGACCGCGGATTACGGCGCCGATGCGGTGTCGCCGGCAATCGGCACGCTCTACCCCGAAGACACCTCGCTGCAAGCCGACGGCCGGACACGAGTGGTCGGCTACGCCCGCGCGGTCGGCGAGGGCGCCGTCGCCTACGTCGCCCTCGGGCATTGCCACAACCCGGCGATCCGCGCGATGCGAAGCGCCGATCCCGCCGACACGACGCCGCCGGTTTTTCACGGGCCGTGGGAGACGCCGGCGTTCAACACGTTGCTGCGCAACGCGATCGGCTGGGGCTTGGGCGCCTGACGGCAGGCGGGCGCGGCGGGTCCACCACCGCGTCGCGACTGGTATCTCAGGGCGTCGAGACGGATTTAATGCAATGTGCGCGGGTTCCGCCGTGCGGTCGCGGACGGCCAGCAGAAGACCTGTTGACTGAAGGTAAGTGAGCGCTTACTTTTGCCGCGCGATGGCCCTCACTCGATTGGACAGCGACGAGCGCCGCAAAGCGATCGTTGCGGCGGCGGTCCCGCTGTTCGCCCGCAAGGGCTTTGACGGTACGACGACGAAAGAACTCGCCGAGGCGGCGAGCATCTCCGAAGCGCTGTTGTTCAAGCATTTCCCGAGCAAAAAGCATCTTTACGGCGAGATACTGCAGCTCGGCTGCGAGGGCGACCCGGCGCTCGAGCGGCTGGCGTCGCTCGAACCATCGACGCTGACCCTGGTCCGCATGACGCATTACATGGTGCGCTATTTTCTGCAGGCGACCGGGGCCGACCGGGGCGAACGCGATTGGCGGCTGCGGCTCGTCCTGCACAGCTTTCTCGAGGACGGCGAATACGCGCGCGAATTGTTCGAAACGATTTTCGAGCGCGTCCACCCGTTGTTCGCCGCGTCGGTCGAGGCCGCGGCCGCGGCCGGCGACCTGATCGCCGGGCCGATCGCCGCGGCCAACGTCTTTTGGTTTGGCCATCACGTCGCGGCGATGATGGCCTTTGTCTTTCTGCCGGCGCGCGCTTGCCTGACCTATCAGGGGACCATCGCATCGCTTGTCGAGGAGGCGAGCTGGTTTGTGCTGCGCGGGGTCGGCATGAGCGATGCCGCAATCGCCACGTCGCTGGCCGCTGCGCATGACAGCCGGCTCGAGCTTCCGCCGCCCTGATAGGGGAGAATTCATGGACGGTGACCAGATGGCCGATATCGGGGCCGCCCCGCGCGCGCAGGCGTCGCGCGGGCATGTCGAGCGCGAGCGAGCCGCCACGCCCAGACCAAAGGTCGTGCGCTGGTTCGTGATCGTCGGGCTCCTGCTCGTGGTGGTGCTGGGCGGGATTTACCAGTTCAACCGCTTCCGTACCCAGGCGATCGCGAATTTCTTCGCGCACAACAAGCCGCCCCCGGCACAGATCAGCGCCATCGGCGTCCAGGTGCAAAACCTGCCGCGATATGCGCCGGGGATCGGCTCGCTCGTCGCCGTCCATCAGGTGACGATCAACCCGGAAGTGGCTGGCCGGGTCACCAACATATTTTTCCAGCCGGGCACGATGGTGAAGGCCGGCGACCCGCTGGTGCAGCTGAACGACGCCCCTGACCGCGGCGACCTCGCCAATTACCAGGCGCAGGCGCGGTTGGCCGCGATTTCGCTGCAGCGCTCGCAGTCGCTGCGCAAAAACGACTTCGCCTCGCAGGAGACGGTCGACCAGAACCAGAGCCAGCTCGCGCAGATGGACGCGATGATCCAAAAGACCGACGCGATCATCGCGCAAAAGCTGATCCGGGCGCCATTCTCCGGGCAGTTGGGCGTGCGTCAGATCGACCTCGGCCAGTATTTGACGGCCGGGGCCCCGATCGTGACGTTGACCGATCTGTCGACCCTCTACGTCAACTTCACGCTGGCCTCGCATCTGCGGCCGGAGATTTCCGTCGGACAGCGCGTCAACGTCACCGCCGACGCCTTCCCCGGCCGCGTGTTTGACGCGAAAGTCACGACGATCGAGCCGCAGGTCAGCTCCGACACGCGCACGATGGAGGTTCAGGCGACAATGAGCAACCCCGGCAACGCGCTGTTGCCCGGGATGTTTGTCGACGCCGCGGTCGTGCTGCCGACGCGTCCCGACACGATGGTTGTGCCCGAGACCGCGGTCGAATACACGCTCTACGGCGACAGCGTCTATGTGATCAAGGACGACGGCAAGGATGCCAGCGGGCATCCGGTGCTGCGCGCAATCAGAACGCCGGTAAAGACCGGCTCGCGATGGGGCGGCAAGGTCGCGATCCTGTCCGGCCTGAAGCCCGGGGAGCGGGTTGTCGCCGCGGGGCAGGTCAAGCTGCAAAGCGGCGTGCAGGTCGCGATCAGCGGCGCTCCGCCGCCGCAACCGCCGCAGCACCCGACCCTGCACTGACCCGGCTCGGACCTGGCTTCATGTTCACCGACCTCTTTATCCGGCGCCCGGTGTTGGCGCTGGTCGTCAGCCTGCTGATCCTGCTGATCGGCTTGCGGGCGATGCTGGGTCTGCCGATCCGGCAATACCCCAAGCTGTCCAACACGACGATCACCGTCACCACGACCTATCCCGGCGCCGACCCGGACCTGATGCAGGGCTTTATCACGACGCCGTTGGCGCAGGCGATCGCGACCGCCGAGGGGGTCGATTACCTGACCTCGTCGTCGGTCCAGGGCACGAGCACGATCACCGCCTACATCCAGCTCGACTTCGACCCGGACAAGGCGCTGACCGAGGTCATGGCCAAGGTGCAGCAGGTCAAGTATTTGATGCCGACCGCGGCCGAGGACCCGATCATCGTCAAGGCGACGGGCCAGACGACCGACGTCATGTATATCGGGTTCTCCAGCAACGAGCTGTCGAGCGCCGCGATCTCGGACTATCTGACCCGCGTCGTGCAGCCGTTGCTCGACACGGTGCCGGGCGTCGCCTCGGCCGACATTCTCGGCGGCCAGGTTTTTGCGATGCGGCTGTGGCTCGACCCGGCGCGGATGGCGGCGCGCGGCATTTCGGCGAGCGACGTCGCGGCGGCAATCCAGGCCAACAACTACCAGGCGGCCCCGGGCCAGGCGAAGGGCTTTTACACCGTCACCAACGTCAGCACCAATACCGGCCTGACCGACGTCGACCAGTTCCGCAACATGGTGGTCAAGGCGAAGAGCGGCGCTCTGGTGCGGATGGGCGACATCGCGACCGTTGACCTCGCGGCGCAGAGCTGGACCTCGAGCGTGATGATGAACGGCCAGCACGCGGTGTTCATCGGCATCCAGGCGACCCCGTCGGGCAACCCTCTGACCCTCGTAAAGGGCGTGCGCGACTTGCTGCCGGAGCTCCAGCGCAACCTGCCGCCCGCGGTCCAGATGCAGGTCGCCTACGACTCGACAAAATTCATCCAGGCATCGATCGACGAGGTCAAATCCTCGCTCGGCTCGGCGGTCGTCATCGTCGTCATCGTGATTTTCCTGTTCCTCGGCAGCTTCCGGGCGGTGGTGATCCCGATCGTGACGATCCCGCTGTCGCTGGTGGGCGCCGGGATGATCATGGCGGCGCTCGGGTTCAGCCTGAACCTGTTGACCCTGCTGGCGATGGTGCTGGCGATCGGGCTCGTCGTCGACGATGCGATCGTCGTCGTCGAAAACGTCTACCGTCATATCGAGCAGGGCCGCACCCCGGCGCAGGCGGCGCTGATCGGGGCGCGCGAGATCGCCGGCCCGGTGATCGCGATGACCCTGACCTTGGCCGCGGTCTACGCCCCGATCGGCTTTCTCGGTGGGGTCACCGGCGCGTTGTTCCGCGAGTTCGCGTTCACGTTGGCGGGCGCGGTGATCATCTCGGGCATCGTCGCGGTGACCCTGTCGCCGATGATGTGCTCGTTGCTGCTCTCCCGCGAGATGCTGCACGGCCGTTTTGTGAGCGTGATCGACCGGGTCTTTTCGCGCCTTGCCGAATGGTACGGCCGGCGCCTCGAGCGCTCGCTTGACTATCGGCCGGTGACCGCGCTGTTCGGCGCCGCGGTGCTGGCCAGCCTCGTCTTCATGTATCTGCACACGAGCTCCGAGCTCGCCCCCGAGGAGGATCAGGGTGTGCTGTTTGCGGTGACCAAGGCGCCGCAATACTCCAATCTCGATTATGCCGATGCTTACGACGTGAAGCTCGACCAGGCGCTGAAATCGCTTCCCGAAACCTATCTGCGCTTTATCGTCAACGGCAACCCGGGGCCCAATCAGGGCATCGCCGGCGTCATCCTGAAGCCGTGGGGCGAGCGCGCCCGCTCGGCGCAGCAGCTGAAGCCGCTGGTGCAGCAAAAGGTCAGCAGCGTCGAAGGGCTCAGCGCCTTTGTGTTTTCGTTGCCGCCGCTCCCGGCGACGATCGGCGGGTTGCCGATCCAGATGGTGATTTACGCGCCCGCCGACTACAAGTCGATCTATCTGCAAATGGAAAAGATCAAGGCGGCGGCGCGCAAGAGCGGCATGTTTATCGTCGTCGACAGCGACCTCGCGTTTAACCAGCCGGTGATCCACGTCAAGATCGACCGCTCGAAGGCGAGCGACCTCGGCATCTCGATGCAGTCGATCGGCGACACGCTGGCGCTGCTGGTCGGCGAGAATTATGTCAACCGGTTCAACCTTAACGGCCGCTCCTACGAGGTCATCCCGCAGGTCCCGCGGACCGCCCGACTTTCGGCCGACACCTTGACCCGCTACTACGTCAAATCCGCGGCCGGCCAGCCGGTGCCGCTGTCGAACCTTGTCACCTTGTCGATGGACACCGAGCCCAATGCGCTGACCCAGTACAACCAGCTGAACTCGGCGACGTTCCAGGCGGTGCCGATGCCGGGCGTCACGACCGGGCAGGCCGTAGACTTCCTCGAGCAGCAGGTAAAGAACCTCCCCACCGGCTTCAGCCACGATTATCTGTCGGACACGCGGCTTTATGTAAAAGAAGGCAACCAGCTCGCGGTTACCTTTATCTTTGCCCTGATTGTCATCTTCCTGGTGCTGGCGGCCCAGTTCGAAAGCCTGCGCGACCCGCTGGTGATCCTGGTCAGCGTGCCGATGTCGATCTGCGGGGCGATGATGCCGCTGTTTTTTGGTCTCGCCTCGATGAACATCTACACCCAGGTCGGGCTCGTGACCCTGATCGGGCTGATCAGCAAGCACGGCATCCTGATGGTCGCGTTCGCCAACGAATTGCAGGTCAGCGAACGCCTCGACCGGCGGCGCGCGATCGAGCAGGCGGCACGAGTGCGGCTGCGCCCGATCCTGATGACGACGGCGGCGATGGTCGTCGGCCTGATCCCGTTGCTGAGGGCGAGCGGCGCCGGTGCGGCGAGCCGGTTCTCGATCGGCGTCGTGGTCGTCGCCGGCATGTCGATCGGGACCTTGTTCACGTTGTTCGTGCTGCCCGCCGTCTACACGGTTTTGGCGAAGGACCATCTCGCCGCGGCGCAGTCGACCCGCAGCCGCGAGCTCGCGCAGGTGTCGTAACCGATCCGACGCGCGAGCTCGGGGGGCAGGATACGTTCTTTAGCCTGCCGCGATCCAGTCGACGACGCGTTCGCCGATCATGATTACCGTCGCATGGGCGCCGCCCGAGCGGGGGACGCGCGGCATGATCGACGCGTCGGCCACCCACAACCCTTGGATGCCCTTGACGCGGCAGTATTGATCGACGACCGCCATCGGATCGGCGTCCGGCCCCATCTTGCAGGTCCCGGAGACGTGCCGCGCCGTGCCCACGGTCTGGCGTATCCAGCGGTCCAGCGCGTCGTCATTGGCCAGGATGTCGTCCGTCGGGTTGATCCGGTAGTCGGCCACGTCTTTGTAGGGGGCGGATTCCAGCAGTTTCGCCGCTAGCCGCACGCCGTCCCGTACCCGTCGAATGTCGTTTGGATGCTGGAGATAGCAGTAGTTGAAGGACGGCTGGACGCCGGGGTCGGCCGAGGCCAGCCGGACGTACCCCGTGCCATCGGGCAACCCGAGCGTGCAGTGAATCCGCGCCGCCCGCTCGGGGGGGACATCGCCGACCAGGTACTTGGTCCGCACACCGCGGACACGTTCCTCTCGCTCGTCGACAACCGGGCTGGACCGCAGCACCATGTCGTTGACGGCGCTCGATCCTTCGGCGGTGTAGTGCAAGGCAAAATGCGCTGCATCGCGATGCATTTCGAGCGAGACGCCGTCCCTTACCTTGAAAGTCGTCTGAGCGCTGAGGTGGTTCATCAGGTTCTGCCCGACGCCGGGGAGATGCTGAACCGTCGGTATCCCGTGCTCGCGCAGGTGGTCGGCGGGGCCGATGCCCGAGAGCATCAGCAGATGCGGCGACCGGATCGCGCCGGCGCTCAGCACCACCCGGCCGGCCGCCACGCGGAACACCTTGCCGCCGCTTTCGGCTTCGACACCGACCGCCTTGCCATCCTCGATCAGGATCTTGCGGACGAACACGGCGCCCCGCACCGTCAGGTTCAGATGGTGGCGCACCGGATCGAGATGCCCCATCGCGGTGCTTACTCGGACGCCGTCGATGTTGTTCGACGGTGTTATGCCCAGGCCGGCGGGGTGCAGGCCATTCTTGTCGTTGGTGGTGCCGAACCCGGCCTCCAGGCACGCCGCATGGAACGCCTGCTGGATCGCGGGGGTGGGGCCTGTCTGGCGGCGCCTGACCGGAATCGGCCCGTCCGAGCCGTGGCAATAATTATCCTGAATGTCGAGATCGCGCTCCGACTTGCGAAAGTACGCCACGACCTTGTCGTACGACCACTCGTCGTTGCCGAGAGCCGCCCAGGAATCGTAGTCCTCGGGAAATCCCCGCTGCATCGCCTGGCCGTTGATCGACGACCCGCCGCCGATCACCTTGCCTTGCGCGACGTGGATCTGCCCTTGCTCCTCGGTGATCGTGCCCCGCAACGCCCAGTTGTGGATCGAGTCCGGGGCTTCGGCAAAACGGGTGTGGCCGTATTTGACGTCGTCGGGAAGATGGGCGGGATTCGGGTAATCCGGCCCCGCTTCCAGCAACAGCACGGAGGTGTCCGCGTCTGCCGCCAATCGGCCGGCCAGCACCGATCCGGCGGCGCCGCCGCCGACGATCACCACGTCGTATTTCATGGGGTGTTCCTTCACCGACATTCCGCGGATTCTCGGGTCCGCGCCGATTATCGTCTCGCCTTTTCGCGGCCCTCGCAACCAGCCTCGGCCGTCACCATCTCGCTGGGCGAGAGGGGCGCGAGCACCCGATTTTCCCGCGAAAGGGGCTGTCAGCGCCGGATTTTCGCTGCGAACGCGAGGCGAATGCGGCTCGGAGCTACGTTTTCAGCAGCGCAGCCATGACTCGTTCGCGGGTCAGCGGCAGGTCGTAGAGGCGCGCGCCGAGCGCGTGCGCGACCGCGTTGCCGATCGCGGCGACGGTCGGGCCGCCCGACGCCTCGCCGATGCCGAGCGGCGGCAGGTCCGTCAACGGCTCGACGAGGTCGACGGCGATTTCCGGCACCTCGGTAAAGCGCAGCACCGGGTAGCCCTCCCAGTCGCGCGAGCTGATGCCGGCGCCGTCGAGCCGCACCCCCTCCTTCAATGCCCAGCTCGCGGCCTGGATGATGCCGCCTTCGAGCTGGTTCTTTGCCCCGTCGGGGTTGACGACAAGCCCGGCGTCGCACGCGCACCACACCTCGGTCAGTCGCACCTCTTCGTCGACCTCGACCGCGGCGACGACCGCGGCATAGGCGGCCATGTTCTTGTAGCGGGCAAAGCCGATCCCGCGGCCATGGCCGCTGCCGGCCGGCAGCCCGGCCCGCCAGCCGCACATTTGCGCCACCCGCTCGACGACCCGGCGCGCCCGCTCATCGGGCAATACCGACAGCCGGTAGGCCACCGGGTCTTCGCCGGCACGCTCGGCGAGCTCGTCCATCGCCGACTCGATCGCGAACACGTTGAGCGTGGCGCCGAGCCCGCGCAAGGACGAGGTCCGCACCGGGGTCTCCGGGATCAGGTGATGGACGATGCGCTTTGCCGCAAAGCCGTAAAGCGGCTCGCCGTTGCGCGTGCCGGCACCCGGCGGGTCGGACGACTCGGTCGCGGGCGGCACCTCCGGCGGGTTGGGCAATGCCTCGGCGGCGAGCAGGTTCCCGCCGCCCCCTGGGCGGCTCGAATGCCGGCCGCTCCAGATCTCGGTCGTCCAGTCGGCCGGGCGGCCGGCCTCGTCGAGGGCGGCCTGCGCCGTCACCACCATCGCCGGGCTGACCGGCTCGAAACCGAACTCCTCCTCGCGCCGCCAGCGCACCCGCACCGGCTGTCCCGGCATCCGCATCGCGATGACAGCGGCGTCCGCCGCCGCGTCGTCGGCGCCGTTGTGGCCGTAGCAGCCGGGCCCCTGCACATGCCTGACCGAGATCGCCGCCGGATCGAGCTTCAAGGTGCGGGCGAGTGCGGCGCGCAACGGGTAGACGCCCTGCGAATGCGTCCACACCTCGAGCCGGCCGTCGCGGTAAAGTGCCACGCCGCAGGATGGTGCCACCGAGGCGTGCGCGACGTGCATGCGGGTGTAGGTCGCCTCGTAGCGGCTTGCGGCCGGTGTCGGGGCCGCTGGCGGCTCGGCGCCGACGACGCGGTCGAGCGACGGCTGCTGCAGCAGCCAGCGCGCCTCTTCCTGAAACGGGTTGATGGCATCCACACCGTCCCACACGACGTGGCCCGGCGCGACCGCCGCCGCCCTGTCGACGACGGTTTCGTCGGCACCCGCGATCGCGAGGAAGTTGCCGTCGCGGATGATTTCGATCGGTCCCGTCGCCGCGCGCCGCAACGCCGCCTCGTCGACCGCCCCGATCGTGGCGCCGCGCCGCGGCTGGCGGACGACGCGGGCGTGCAATGTGCCGTCGAGCGCCATGTCGTGAAGAAAGACCGGCTCGCCGAACACCTTGGCGCCGAGGTCGACGCGCGGTGCGCTGTGGCCGACGACGCGGAAATCGCCCGATTGCTTGAGCGGTGCCCGGCCGGTGGCGTGCCGCCCGAGGTCGACCGCGGCGGCGAGCGACCAGTAATCCTCCCCGGTCGGCTCACCGTTGCGGATAACGGCGCCGTCATGCACCGCGAGCTCGGCGCGCGGGCAGCCGAGGTCGAGGGCGGCACGGTCGAGGAACAATGAGCGCACCTCGGCGCATGCTAGGCGCAACGCGACGCCGCCGAACTGGATCGACTGGCTGCCCGCGGTGTAGCCCTCGTTCGGGGTCAGCTCGGTGTCGCCCGACCGCAGCACGATGCGCCCGGGCAAGACGTCGAGCTCCTCGGCCGCGATCTGCCGCATCGCGGTCAGGACCCCCTGGCCAATCTCGACCCGGCCGGTGGACACCCGGACCCGCCCGGGCTCGTCGAACCCGACCCATTGGTCGAGGCGCGGATTGGCGGCGAGCAGCGGCGGCAACGGCGCTGATGCGGCGGCGGTCATTGCGAGCCTCCTGTCTCGCGCATCCGCTCGGCGGCCAGCATCACCGCGCGCAGGATGCGGTGGTGGCTGCCGCAGCGGCAGATGTTGTCGTCGAGCGCCGCGGCGACCTCACGGCGCGTGGGCGACAGGTTGCGGTCGAGCAACGCCTTGGCCGAGATCAGGATGCCGGCAAGGCAGTAGCCGCACTGGCCGGCCTGCTCGTCGAGAAACGCCTGTTGCAGCGGGTGCGGCCGCTCGCGCGTGCCCAGCCCCTCGATCGTGACGATGTCGCGGCCGGCGAGCGTCGACAATGCCTTGCCGCAGGATTTCTCGGGCTGCCCATCGACCAGCACCATGCAGCAGCCGCATTGCTCGAGCCCGCAGCCGAACTTCGTCCCCATCAGGCCGAGATGGTTGCGCAGCACGTCGAGCAGCGGCGTGTCGCCGTCCGCGGCGACGCTGACCCTCCGCCCGTTCACATTCAAGTCGACCGTCTGAATTGCCAAATCGACCGTCTGCATTGCCGCCCCGCCTGCCGCCGCACCGTCGGGACTATATCAGACCCGGTCCGCCACCGGCACGCGATCCCGGCCACACCCCCTTGGTCGTCATCACCGGGCTCGTCCCGGTGATCCACGCCCTTCTGCGCCCCCGATCCGGGCGCGTGGATGGCCGGAACAAGTCCGGCCATGACAACTACGGAGGGGGTGAAAATTTGAATGCAGACTTGAACGGTAGCCCAGCCCCGGCTGCGATCCCGCGGCTCGGTGGCGTGCTATGGTCGAGACGAGGGCAGATTTGTGGGAGAAACGAGCGATGAACCGCGAATTCGCGACGATACGGGCCGAGGACCATGGCGACGGGCTCGTGCTGCTGACCCTGAACCGGCCGCAGGTCGCAAACGCGCTCAACACCCAGATGGGCCAGGACCTGCTCGCCTTTTTCGACGCGGTCAACGCCGCCCCAGCGCAGGCGCGTTCTATTGTCCTGACCGGTGCGGGCGAACGCGCGTTTTGCGCCGGCGGCGACCTCAAGGAGCGCAACGGCATGACCGACGACGAATGGCAGGCCCAGCACCTGCTGTTCGAGCGCATGATCCGCGCGTTTATCGCCTGCCCGGTGCCGGTGATCGGCGCGGTCAACGGTGCCGCCTATGCCGGGGGCTGCGAGCTGGCATTATGCTGCGACTTTGTCTATGCCGCCGAGAGCGCGCGCTTCGCGCTGACCGAGGTGACCCTGGGCATCATGCCCGGCGCCGGCGGCACCCAACAGCTGCCGCGGGCGGTCGGCGAGCGCCGCGCCAAGGAAATTATCCTGACCGGGCGCCCGTTCACCGCGCAGGACGCGTATGAGTGGGGCATGGTCAACCGGCTGTGCGCGCCGGGGAAAGTCGTCGAGGAAGCGATCGAAACCGCCCGCCGGATCGCCGACAACGCGCCGATCTCGGTGCGCCAGGCCAAGCACGCGATCCATTATGGGCTGCAAATGGACCTGGCGAGCGGCATGATGCTCGAAATCGAGGCCTACAACCGCATGGTCCCGACCGAGGACCGCCGCGAAGGCATTGCGTCGTTTAACGAAAAACGCAAACCCGTCTTTAAAGGACGGTAAATCCCGGCTATTCACATCATCAACTCCACCGGCTGCATTGGTTAAGACATCACCCAAAACGGTTGTTTCGAATAATGGCGTCGCGGGGCCGCGGCTTTGGCTGCGCCCGCACTGGGGATTTATAGCGGTGGCGGTGGCGAGAAGCGGGTCGCGGCTGCACGCGGAACGCGCTTCGATGCGCGCTGTTGACCTGGGGTGGCGGCGCATCGCCGCTCGTCTGGATTGCTTTACGGAGATGACGATGCCAACCAGGCTCAAGACTTTGGCGATCGCGGCCGCTCTCGCGGCGGGCACGTCGAGTGCCGCGATGGCGCAGTACGCCTGCCCGGCGGGATACACGTTTTACGCCGGCACTTGCCAGCCGGTTGCCGCGCCCGGGTACGCGCCGGCGCCGGGCTACCCGGCGGGGCCCCTTTCCGGCGCGGCGGCCGGCAGTGCGGCCGGTGCCGCGAGCGGCGGTGCGGCGGCGGGTCCGGTCGGCGCGATCGTCGGCGGGGCGATCGGGACCGCTACGGGTGCGGTCGCCGGCACCGCCAACGCGCTCGCGGGCGCGCCGCCGGCGCCGGCCTGCGGTCCCGGCTACACCTATTACAACGGCGGCTGCTACTCGACTCCCTACACGAGGTAGCGCGTAGGATGGGTTGAGCGTTCGCGAAACCCAGTTGCGACCAAATGTCGGTGGTGGGTTTTGCTTTTCGCTCAACCCACCCTACGAATGCCACGGGTGATTGGCGCTAGTAGGGTTCGCGCACGAAGATGAAGGTGGTGCCGGTCACGATCGGGGCGCTGGCGCCGACGAAGGAGACGTTGGCGTCCTTCACCTGGCGGGAACCGGCGCGGCCCGATGCCTGCAACGCACCCTCGATGATGTGCCACAGGCCGTGGATACGCCCGGTGCCGAGGCTGCCGCCAAAGGTGTTGAGCGGCAATTCGCCGTCGAGCTCGATCCTGCCGTCCTGGATGAAGTCGAGTGCTTCGCCCTCGCCGCAGAAGCCGTAGGATTCGAGCCCGTAGATCACCGAGGCCGAAAAGCCGTCGTAGATCTGCGCCACGTCGACATCCTTTGGGCCAAAGCCCGACCGCTCCCAAGTCAGTTTCGCCGAGCTGCGCCCGCCCTCCATGTAATCGGCGAGGCTGCCGATGCGGCCCGCCACCTCGAAATGCAGCCGCTGGCCGTAGCCGGCGAGATAGGCCGGGCGCGGTTTCAGGTCGCGCGCCCGCTCGGCGGTCGTCAACACGACCGCGACCGCGCCCTGCACCGGGATGTCGCAGTCGAAGAGGCAAAACGGATAGGCCACCATCCGCGAGTTCAGGTAATCCTCGCGGCTGAGCTGCGTGCCGTGGAAATAGGCGTGCGGGTTGTGCTGGGCATGGCGCCGCTGGGTCACCGCCAAGGTCGCCATCTTCTCCCGGTTCTGGTTGTGGCGTTCGAGCCATCTCGTATAGGCGACCGCCATGCCCTGGCCCGGCCCGCCAAATCCGTAGGGGGCGGTGAACTGGGCGGCACCCTGCGCGTGAGTACCCGGAAGGTTCTGGTAGGTGCCGCGCGGGTTGTGCATCGCCCGCCACACGACCGCGTATTTGCATACCCCGGCGAGGAGCGCGTTGACCGCCTGCTGCACGGCACCGCCGATGTTGGTCGTGCCGACCTGGATGTGCCAGCCGAGGTCGGGCAGTTTCAGCATCGCCATCATGCAGTTGACCGACACGATCGAGACGCCGTCGACCTCGGCATGCCCGGTCGCCGGCAATTCCGGGTAGGTCGCAAGGCCGTCGATGTCGGTCATCGCCAGGCCCGAGTCGGCGACCGCCTCCTCGACGGCGGCGAGCGCGTGCGCGGCGAGCGGGATCTCGGCCGAGCGCGTGACCTTGGAAAACCCGACGCCGCTGACCGCGACCTTGCACCGGTTCTCCCACATGCGGTTTTTCCTCCTCACCCGGAGCGCACATCGCATTTTGTACTTTTGTTCGTCAGCGGGCGTCCAGGGGAGCGACGCAGCATTTACCTCTGTTCAGGCCAGAGGCAGGCTCCGGGTTCCCGCTTTTCGCGGGAACGACGGGAAGGCGATGAGTCATTAAGCTGCTTTCTTCACTCGGCGGGTGTCGTCCGCGCGAGGAGAAACTGCGGCAGGGTGATGTCGTCGTTCAGCTGCTCAAAGACGACCGCGACCCGCCGCCCGACCTTCGCCTCGGTATAGGGCGCCCCCAGCAAATTGCCGGCGAGCAACGCGCCGGGCGCCTCGTCGAGCTCGACGATGATGCTGGCGTAGGGTACCGCGGCGGCAAAGCGCTTGTCGCCGGTGTGATACATGATCGTGTAGGCATAGATCGTCCCGGCCCCCTCGGCGCCGTCGTGGCGCACCGGCTCGAACTTGAGGTCGGTCGCGACGCATCGGGTGCAGGTCGCGTAGGGCGGGTGCTGAAAATGCCCGCAGCTCTGGCAGCGCTGCAGCTCGAGGACGCCGCGCCGCGCCGCATCCCAGAACGGCTTTGTCCACTCGTTCGGGACCGGGATCGGCCGCGTCACCCGGCTCCAGTCGCTCAATTCAGACATCGCGTGATCTCCTGACACGGCCGAGCCGGTCGCCTGAGCCGCCAGCCGAACGGTGCGTGCTTCGACCTGGCCGAGATGGTTTTCGTGGGAATGTCCGACAGCCGATATCCTGAGCTCGCCCACCGTCCATCCTGACCGCCCGGCTCCTCTCGGCGCACGGCGGGGCGGTGCATAAATGGCGCACCCGGCGAGATTCGAACTCACGACCTCTGCCTTCGGAGGGCAGCGCTCTATCCAGCTGAGCTACGGGTGCGTGCACTGCGCGCGATCGGGCGCGGCGGCGGTTGATTACCGCCCTCGCAACGAAGATGCAAGAAAGTTCGGCTAAGGTGCTCTTCGGTGTCGCACCCTGCCGCCGCCGTGTGGCCGAGGCTGGCCAGCGGGGATGTTATCGCTTATTATTCGTAAAATTTTCGGCCGCCGGAAAGCAAAGGTTTGAAAGTAGACCGAAACCAATGCCGCTCGATTTTAAAAGCGAAATTAACGTTCCTGCAAATCAACCGGCAGAACTGCCGTTGACGGGTCCGGATCTGGTCGCGCAGCTCGAAAAGCGCTTTGGCCGGCTGCATCCCCGCCAGCGGCTCGGCATCGAGGACGACCATGAAGCGCGGGCGGCCGGTCGCGGGCGCGGCTCGCTGCGGCCAAAGCGCTGGTATCTGACCTCGTCGGTGATCCGCCGAGCCCTCAAGCTCACCGGCCTCTATTGGCGGGCGCGCAAAAACGCGGAGCGGGTCCAGGTCCGCCGCCATCCGGTGCCCTGTCCCGGCCTGCCGCCCGTTTTCGACGGCTTCACGATCCTGCAGATCAGCGACCTGCATGTCGACATCAGCCCGGCCGCGATGCGGCGGCTCGGCGAGCTGCTGCCGCTGCTGAGCTGCGACCTTTGCGTGCTGACCGGCGACTACCGCGGCAGGACCTACGGGCCGTGCGAGGCCACGATCGAGGGGATGGCGCGGATCCGGCAACAAATCGCGGTGCCCGTCTACGCTGTCCTCGGCAATCACGACTCGATCCGGATGGTGCCGGCGCTGGAGGCGATGGGCATCCATATGCTGGTCAACGAAGCCGAAGCCCTGTCCCGCTGCGGCGAGCGCATCTATCTCGCCGGCATCGACGACGCGCATTATTACCGGGTCGACAACATCGAAAAGGCGGCGGCGGGAATCCCGGACGGCGCGTTTTCGATCCTGCTGTCGCACACCCCCGAGATTTACCGTCAGGCGGCGCACGCCGATTTCGACCTGCTGCTGAGCGGCCACACCCATGGCGGCCAGATCTGCCTGCCGGGGGCCATCCCGCTCACCCTCGATTCGGTGCTGCCGCGCCGGATGGGGGCCGGGTCGTGGCGCTACGGAAGGATGATCGGCTACACCTCGGTCGGGGTCGGGTCGTGCGTCCTCCCGGTGCGGATCAACTGCCCGCCGGAGGTCACCCTGCACCAGCTGCGGGCCACGGCCCTCCCGCCCTAACCCCGCTCTACCTCGCCCCGCGCTAATAGGGCCGGTCGCGCAGGTCGAACGCGTAGAGCAGGCGCGACAATGCCAACTCGCCGACAAAGAAAATAGCGACCCCGACCGCGACGTCCCCAATGGTCAGCGACAGCGGGCCGATGCAGGCAAGCAGCGGGAACAGCGATTCCGGGATCTGGTCGACGCCGACGACCGGGCTGCTCGACGACTGCCCGAGCCGGCGCTTCAAAAAGCTCGAACACAGGTCGCCGACCATCGCGAGGCTGCCGACGAGGAGGCCGATCTTCCAGTCGAGCCCGACGAGCGGCGCGCCCGCGGTCGTGACCAGCACCGCGCAGGCCACCCCCCGCAAGGTCTTCGCCGGGCCGAGCACCGGCCTGCCGTCGACAAAATTGCGGCCGCCGTCGACCGGATGCGAAATGCGGTTGCCGAGCACTTTGCGGACCATCAGCGGCGTGCCGTTCGCCAAGGTCAGCAGCACCAAGAGCGGCACGAGAAAGGGGGAAAGCATCGCTCAGCGCCGGTCGAGAAGGGCCTGCCTGGTGCCGCCCAGATCCGCTTCGAACGTGCCGCGGTCGGCGCCCGACAGCAACGGCATGCCCGGCGCGAGGATCCAGCCCGCGACGTCGGCGCTCACGATCGGGCCATCGAGGTCGCGCAGCAGCATGTGGTAGCCGTGACGGTAATAGGCGAAGCTGCGGGCGTGGCGCGGGTCGTGCGGCAAGGCGCGCACGAATTGGCGCATCGGCTGCTTTGGGATGATCTCGTCATGGGCGCCGTACATCACCAACAGCCGCGCGCGCAGCCGCGGCGCCGATGCGAGCGCGGCATCCATCAGGTTGACCAGGCCCCAGATCGTGTCGACGCGCGTCTCCTTGATCACCAGCGGGTCGCGCCCCAGCGCCCGCAGCATCGCGATGTTGTCCGAAGCCGATATATGGAGGCTCTGGCCGGTCAAGGTCAGGCCCGGCATCAGCCGGGCGCCGACCCACAGCGCCACCCGCGGCGCCAGATCCATCGTCGAGCGGCCCCACACCGCCGGTGCGGTGAGGATCACGCCGTCGACATCGGGCACCGGGGTGCCGCTCTCGCCGGTCATCGCGACCACAGCGACGGCACCCCCCATGCTCTCGCCGAGCAGATATAGCGGCACACCCGGGTAACGCCGGCGCAAGATGCCGCAAGCGGTCGCGGCGTCGTCGGCGAGCACGGCGCGCCCCACCCACCGCCCGCGCTCGGGGGCGGCGCCAAACCCGCGCTGGTCGTAGGCGTAGGTGGCGATGCCGTCCTCGGCCCAAATCTTTGCAGGCATCGCGAAGGCGTGGCTGTAGTCGTTGAAGCCGTGCAAGGCCAGGATCACCGCCTTGACCGCTCCCCGCGGAAGCCACGCGTGCAGCGGCAGACGCTGGCCGTCGGCGGCGACGAAGTCTTCCCCGGAGAAGCGGGGCGGCGAATTGGGCAGGGCCGCCGCGTGCGCGGTTTCGCTCCCGGCGGGAGGCGGCGCATGATCCACCGTCGGCCCGCAGCCGCCGAGCACCAGGCAAAAGAGGACCAGACCGATATTGCCGTGGAGCGGACCTCGCCGCCGGCGCCCGGTCACGCGCTTGCCGGCCCCGCGGGTTTGCGCGCGAGCCCCATCCGTTTCAGCCCGGCGACGGCAAAATCCGGGAAGTCAGGAGCCAGATCGGGCGGCGCAACCGAGTGCAGACAGCGGCCCGTCGGCGAACCTTTCGCCCGATAGCGCGAGAGCCGGGGCCCCGAATTTGAACAGCGCATCATTGATCGTCCGCCGGCAATGCGTATCATCGAGCCGGACAAACGGTCAACCGGCCGCCGCGCCGCGCCGGCACAAAGCCTCCGGCTGGTTTATGGGACCCGCAGAAACCATCTATATCGAAGACATGGTCGCGGCCTGCAATGGCGGCGGCGGCCCGCTCGGCCATCCGAGGGTCTATCTCAACCTTGCGCCCACCGGCAGGGTCGAGTGCCCTTATTGCTCCCGCCTCTATGTCAACCGGGCGACGGCCGGCGCCGGCGCTGCAGCCGGCCCGACCGTCTCGACGGCGATGGACCCGCCGCACGACCGCCCTAAAAGCGCAACCTCCGGATAGCAGGCCACTCGTGGACGACCTGATCAGCCTGATCGGCGAGGCAAAGCCCAACCCGACCGATGCCGCCGCGGCGCCGTCGGCCGCGCCTCATCATGTGTTTTTGATCGACGGCTCGGGGTTTATCTTTCGCGCCTATTTCGCCCGCGCACGCGACCCAAAGGCCGAGCGGTTTCAAAGACAATCGGACGGCATGGCCACCGAAGTGGTCATGATATTCAGCAACATGCTGGATAAGTACCGCCGTGAAACCGACGCCGACCACATGGCGGTTATCTTCGACGCCTCCGGTCACAGCTTTCGCAACCGGATCTACAGCGACTACAAGGCCAACCGGCGAGAGATGCCCGATGACTTGCGCCCGCAGCTGGAGCATGTGCGGCGCGCCGCCGGAGCGTTCGACATCTGTCAGATCGAGATGGCGGATTTCGAGGCGGACGACCTGATCGCCACCTACGCCCGCCACGCGGTGGAAGCGGGCGCCAAGGTCACGATCCTGTCCTCCGACAAGGACCTGATGCAGCTCGTCGGCGACGGCGTGACGATGCGCGACCCGATGTCGGACCGGCCGATCGCCGAGGCCGAGGTGCGCGAGAAGTTCGGGGTCGGGCCGGACAAGGTTGTCGAGGTGCAGGCGCTGTGCGGCGACAGCACCGACAATGTGCCGGGTGTGCCGGGCATCGGCGTCAAGACCGCGGCCGAGCTGATCAACACCTACGGCGACCTCGAAACCCTGCTCGCGCACGCGCACGAGATCAAGCAGCCGAAGCGCCGCGAAGCCTTGATCGAGAACGAGGCCAAGGCGAGGTTGTCCAAGGAATTGGTCAAGCTCGACGACAAGGTGCCGCTGCCCTGCCCGCTGTCGGCGCTCAGGATCAAGCCGTACGACCCCGAGAAGCTGTTCCCGTTTCTCGACGAGATGGAGCTGCGCGCCCTCAAGTCGCGCATCGAGCGCCGGCTCGACATTGCCGCGCCGCTGCCGAGCGGGCCGAGCGAGCCCGCGACCCCCGAAGTCCCGCCCTTTACGGCACCGCGCAGCTACGCCCTCGTCGAAACGGTCGAAGGGCTCGACCATTGGATCGAGGCGGCGCACGAAGCAGGCTCGGTCGCGATCTGGGTCGCCGCGAGCACCGTGCCCGGCCGCCGGCCGGCGCTCGCCGGGATCGCGTTGGGATTGGCGCCCGGGATGGCGGCCTACGTCCCGCTCGGTCATCGGATGACGGGCGAGCTCGCCCTCGCCGAGACCGGCGGCATCCCGCTCGACGTGGCGATCGAAAAATTGCGGCCGCTGCTCGAAGACCCGGGCGTCCTCAAGGTCGGCCATGACGTAAAGACCGCGGCGCACCTGCTGTCGCGCCATGGCATAGCACTGGCGCCGCACGACTGCACGATGCTGATGTCCTACGTGCTCGACGGCGGCCAGTTCGACCATGAGATCGAGACCCTGACGAAGCGCTGCTTCGAGCACGAGCTGACGCCACTCAAGGGCGTTGTCGGCACCGGCAAGAGCCTGATCGCCTTTGCCGAGGTGCCGCGCGAGCAGGCGCGCGACTTTGCCGCCGAGCGCGCGGACGCGACGCTACGGGCGCACATCCTGCTCAAGGCGCGCCTCGTGCGCGAGCGGATGACCGCGTTCTACGAGACGGTCGAGCGGCCGCTGGCGCCGGTCGTCGCCGCGATGGAGCGGGAGGGGATCAAGGTCGACCGCGCGGCGCTCGCCGAGCTGTCGCGCGATTTCACGCAGCGCATCGCCGAACTCGAGCGGACGGTCTATGCCGCGGTCGGCAACGACTTCAACATCGGCTCGACCAAGCAGTTGGGCGACGTGCTGTTCGAAAAGCTGGGGTTGCCGGGCGGCAAGAAGGGCAAGACCGGCGCCTACGGGACCGACGCCTCGATCCTCGAAGAGCTCGCGCCATTGCACCCGGTGCCGGCGCAGGTTCTCGAGTGGCGCCAGCTGACCAAGCTCAAATCGACCTATGCCGACGCGCTCGCCGAGGAAATCGACGCCGAGACCGGGCGCGTCCACACCTCCTATGCGCTCGCCGTCGCGGCGACCGGACGGTTTTCGTCGAACAACCCCAATCTGCAGAACATCCCGATCCGCACCGAGGAAGGCCGGCGCATTCGCCGGGCCTTTATCGCCGAGCCCGGTCATGTGCTGTTGTCGGCCGACTACAGCCAGATCGAGCTGCGGCTCGCCGCTCACGTCGCCGACGTGCCGGAGCTGCGGCAGGCGTTCCAGGACGGGGTCGACATTCACGCGCTGACCGCGAGCGAGGTGTTCGGGGTGCCGCTCGCCACGATGGACGGGGCCACCCGGCGGCGCGCGAAGGCGATCAATTTCGGCATCATCTACGGCATCAGCGCGTTCGGGCTCGGCGCCCAGATCGGCGTGCCACAGTCGGAGGCCGCGGCCTACATCCGCGCCTATTTCGAGCGCTTCCCGGCGATCCGCGCCTATATGGAGCGGATCAAGACCGACTGCCGCCGCACCGGCTATGTCGAGACGATCTTTGGCCGCAAATGCTGGATCTCGGGGATCCGCGACGCCAACCCGGCGCGCCGCGCCGGCGCCGAGCGCCAGGCGATCAACGCACCCTTGCAGGGCTCGGCGGCCGACATCATCAAGCGCGCGATGACCCGCATCCCGGCGGCGCTAACCGGCTCCGGGCTGCATGCCCGGATGCTGCTGCAGGTCCATGACGAATTGCTGTTTGAGGTGCCGCAGGCCGAAATTCAGGTGACCGCCGGGACCGTCAAAGAGGTCATGGAAGGCGCCTGCGCGCCGCATTGCGAGCTCGCAGTGCCGCTCGTTGTCGAAACCGGCTTCGCCCGCAGCTGGGACGACGCCCATTAGGCCCTAACGCCAGATGCCGGATGCCTCGGTGCGACTGTCCGGGCTCAGGTGGCGGCGAAATCGATCAGCTGGCGCACCGGGGCGCCCGATTTGAGCGCGGCGAAGCCGTCGTTGATTTGGTCGAGCTTGAGCCTGCCCGAGATCAGGTGGTCGAGCTTCAACCGGCCCTGGCGCCACAGCGACAAGAGCCGCGGCATGTCGACCCGGAAGCGGTTGCCGCCCATCGAGGTCCCTTGCAGCTTGCGATCGCGCAGGAAGTCGTAGCCGTGCAATTCGATCTTTACGCCCAACGGCACCATGCCGATGATCGTCGCGGTGCCGCCGCCGCGCAACATCTGAAACGCCTGCTCGGCCGTGGTCTTGGTGCCGAGCGCCTCGAACGAATAGTGCACGCCGCCGCCGGTCATTTCCCGCACCGCCTTCACCGGGTCGGCGTTGCTCGCGTTCAACGTGTCGGTGGCGCCGAGCTCGCGCGCGAGCTCGAGCTTTGACGCAACCGTGTCGATCGCGATGATGCGCTCGGCTCCGGCGAGTGCCGCGCCGTTGACCGCCGACAGCCCGACGCCGCCGCAGCCGATCACCGCGACCGTCGAGCCCGGCTCGACCTTGGCGGCGTTGAAGACCGCGCCCACCCCGGTCATGACGCCGCAGCCGACGAGTGCCGCGCGGTCGAGCGGGATGTCGGGGTCGATCTTAACGATCGCGTTCTCGTGAACCAGCATCTCCTCGGCAAAGGACGACAGGTTCAGAAACTGGTTCATCAATTCGCCGCCCTTCCACGACAGGCGGCGCGAAACGCCGGGCGGCAACTTGACCTCGGTGTTCTCGCACAAATTCGGGTGCCCGGTGACGCATTGCGGGCACACCCCGCAGAACACCGAGAGGCAGGTGATGACGTGATCGCCGGGCTTGACGTAGCTCACCGCGTCGCCGACCGCCTCGACCACCGCCGCCGATTCATGGCCGAGCACGCAGGGTGTCGGGTGCGGGTAGAGCCCGTCGATGAAATGCAGGTCGCTGTGGCACAGCCCGGCAAAAGCGGTGCGCAGCAAGACCTCGCGCGGCCCCGGCTTGGCGAGGGAGACGTCCTCGATCGTCAGCGGCTGGTTTGCGGCATGCAGCACGGCGGCTTTCATCGCATGTCTCCTCGAAAATCAAGCTCTATTGCGGCCGCGCCAAAAAACAAACGACCCGGCAAGCAGAGCTCGCGTTCCGCTTAGATCTATCTCGTGGCAGGGAGGCATCGTTCGACCGCAGCAGCGGTATCGGTCGGCCGGGTATTGAAGCAGAGTTTCGCCCGCGGCGCATCGGCATGCGCGATATTGACGAGCGTTTCGAGGAGCGGCGTGTTCTGGGCGATCAGACGCACGCCCGCGCCAATCAAAATGCAATCGAAGGACTTATTCTTTAGCCGGTCGCGCAGAACCGCCGCTGCTGTCTCGCCAAAGTCGGTGAGGCAAAGCTCAGCATCATAGCCGAGCGCGTTCAGCTGCGCCTGGTTCGCCGCGAGCCCGGCGCGTATTGCGGCGGCATCCAGCCCCGAGGCGCCATACGCAGGGTCGGAGAAGTCGATCAGCGACGGCTCGAGACCGACGATCAATACGCTCGTTTTTGCCAACAGGACCTCCGCTCTCGACGATAACCCATCTGTCCGCGCTCCAATTAAACCGCGAAATTGAGGCGCAGCCCGGGTTCCGGCCAGTCCATCGCGGCAAGCTCGCCGGTGCCGGAAAGCGTGACGTAGGCGGTTTTCATGTCGGCGCCGCCGAAGCAGATGTTGGTCGGGTAGACATCCGGCATCTTGACCTGGCGCACGACGCGGCCGTCGGGCGCGACGACGGTGATGTGGCCGGTGACCAGGGTCGCGACGCAGATGTTGCCCGACGCCTCGACCGCTAGGCTGTCAAAGCGCTGAAAACCGGGCAGCCCGCACACCAGACGGCCGCCGTAGGGCGCCGGGAACGGCGCGCTGCGCAAGACGCCAGGCGAGGCGATGTCATAGGCGAAGAGCCGCGAGGTCTCGGTGTCGGCGACGTAGACCGTCTTTTCGTCGGGCGACAGCCCGACGCCGTTCGGGCTCAGCATCGGGTAGACAAGCTCGGTCACCTTCGAGCCGTCGGGCAGCGCGTAATAGAGCCCGCCATGGTCGCGCTGATGCGCGTAGCGCTTGCCGAGGTCGGTGAAATAGAACCCGCCTTGGCGATCGAACACGATGTCGTTCGGCGCCGACAATTTGTGGCCCTGGCACTCGTTGTAGAGAACGCGCGCCTCGCCGGTGCGCGGGTCGATCCGCTGGACATACCCACAGCGGTAGTCGCGGGACGGGCCGGTCGACAAAAAGCCGCCCTGCGCGTACTCGTTGCCGCCGTTGTTGCAGACATAGAGCGCGCCGTCGGGACCCGTGGCGACCCCGTTTGGTCCGCCGCCGGCGTTGCCGATCGGCGATTTCGCGCCATTGGCCATGACCCGGGTCACCGCGGCGCCGGCGATCTCGCCCAAGATCACCGAGCCGTCGGCCATCGCCACCGGCCCTTCGGGAAACCGCAATCCGCTCGCGACCACGCGTATCTCGGCCATCGCGCCTTCCTCCCAGCCTGTGGACCGGAGCAATTCTGTCGCCCGCGGTCGCGGAAGGTCAAGGCGCCCGCGCGGCGATCCGGCGTCCGGTCGGCTGGGCCAAGTTGACAAAGCCGCTTTGTCCGACACAATCGGCCGCGGCCCGCCCGCTGCGGCGGGTGTGTCCCGACGGGCTCGGGCATCCGGATTAAAGGGGGGAAGCGTGTCGGACCTGGGCGTGACCGGGCAGGGACCGGGCGAAATGATGGGCAACGCCGGCCCCGGCATGCTCGACGGCGTGCGGGTGGTCGAGGTCGCCGACGAGCGCGCCGAGTATGCCGGGCTCCTGCTCGCCGGCCTCGGCGCCGAGGTCGTCAAGATTGAGCCGCCCGAGGGCAACGCGACCCGGCGGATCGGGCCGTTTCTCGACGACCAGCCCGGCATCGAACGCTCGCTGTTCTTCTGGAACTACAACCGCAACAAAAAGTCGGTCGTGCTCGACCTGTGCGAGCCGGCGGGATGCGAGCAACTGCTTCGCTTGCTGGCGGGAGCCGACATCCTGCTGGACGCGAGCTGCGGCGCGCTGAACACGGCATTGGGCCTCGATCGCGCGGCACTGGGGGCACGGTTTCCGAGCCTCGTGACGGCGCGGATGACGCCGTTTGGCGACGACGGGCCGTGGGCGGACTTCAAGGGCTCGGACCTGATCCATCTGGCGCTCGGCGGCGTCATGATGAATTGCGGCTACGACCCCGACCCCAGCCTCGAATACGACACGCCGCCGATCGCGCCCCAGGTCTGGCACGCCTATCACATCGCCGGCGAGCAATTGGCGACCGGCGTCATCGCCGCGCTGATCCACCGCCACCGGAGCGGGCAGGGCCAGGACGTCTCGGTCGCGATCCACGAGGCGGTGTCGAAGAACCCCGAGCAGGACATCATGTACTGGGTCATGCGGCGGGTGCCGTTGTGGCGGCTGACCAACCGGCATGCCGCCGAGACCCCCAACCACTCGCCCGGCATCTGCCATACCAAGGACGGGCGCTGGTTCATCACCCACGGGATGGGCGCCCGCGACTTGAAGAACCTCGTGCCGCTGCTCTCGGGATACGGCATGCAGGCCGATCTGCAGCCGCCGCCGCCCGACGCCGATCTGCGGGGGCGCCAGGTGCCCGGCACCGCCGGCAGCGACGAGACGCGCGCGCATATGCTCGATGTCGTGCAGCGCTTTGTGCGGGCGTGGACCTATGCCGACATGCCGTGGCGCGAGGCGCAGGACGCCGGCCTCTTGTGGGCGCCGTTGCGCAAGCCGCACGAGAACGCGCAGGACGAGCATTGGCTCGCGCGCCGGACCTTTGCCGATGTCGCGCACCCCGAGCTGGGCCGCAGCTTTCGCTATCCGACCAGCAAATGGCTCAGCAACAAGACGAGCTGGCGGGTCGGCCGGCGGGCGCCATTGCTCGGCGAGGACACGGCCTCAGTTCTGGGCGAGGCGGCGCGACGCCCGAATGTGCCGGCCGAGCCGCGCCGCGTCGAAAACCCGCGGCGTTCGGCCTTGCACGACAAGCCGTTCCCGCTGCAAGGGGTCAAGATCCTCGATTTCGCGTGGTTTCTGGCGTCGGCCGGCGGCACCCGCTTCCTCGCCGCGATGGGTGCGGAAAGCTTCAAGGTCGAGTGGAAGGACAACCCCGACACCCGTCTCGCGGCGATGGCCCCGGTCGGCGGGCGCGCCGCGCGCGACGCCGCGAGCGGGCCGCTGCCCGGCGTCCGCGACCCCGACATGGGCGGCCAGTTCAACAACAAGAACGCCGGCAAGCGCGGCATCTCGCTGAACATCCGCCATCCTAAGGGCCTGGCGATCGCCAAGGATCTGGTGCGGGTGTGCGACGTCGTCGCCGAGGGGTTTTCGCCCGGCGTGCTGCAGCGCCTCGGCCTCGGCTACGACGTGCTGAGGTCGATCCGGCCCGACGTGATCTACATCCAGCAATCGGGCATGGGGGCGCACGGCACCTATGGCCGCATGCGCACCGTGGGGCCGGTCGCCGCCGCCTTTGGCGGGCAGGGCGACATGTCCGGCCTGCCCGAGCCGGCGATGCCGGTCGGCTGGGGCTATTCCTACCTCGACTGGATGGGCGCCTACGGCTACGCCCTGGCGCTGCTCGGCGCGCTCTATCACCGCGAGCGGACCGGCGAGGGCCAGTGGATCGACGCCTCGCAATGCGAGAGCGGCATTTTCCTGACCGGGGCGACCATCCTCGACTGGTCGGCGAACGGGCGCGAATGGCGCCGCTACGGCAACCGCTCGCCCTATAAGCCGGCCGCACCGCACGGCGCCTATCCGTGCGAGGGCGCGGACCGCTGGGTCGCGATCGCCTGCTTCACCGACGCCGAATGGCAGGCCCTGGCGCAGGTCGCGGAGCAAGGTGCCTGGCTCGACGACCGCCGCTTTACGACATTGGAAGGCCGCCTCGCGCATCAGGACGCCCTCGATGCGGCGGTCGGCATATGGACCCGCACCCAGGACCGCCACGACTGCATGATGAAGTTGCAGCGCGCCGGCGTCCCGGCCGGGGTGTGCCAGAACGCCGAGGACCGCGTCGACGGCGACCCTCAGCTGCGCCACCTCAAATGGCTGACCGACGTCACCGGCACCAAGATCGGCACGTGGCCGATCTATGAGCTGCCGATGAAGATGAGCGCCACCCCCGCCTATATCGGCGGCCCGACCAACCGGGGCGCGCCCTGCTACGGCGAGGACAATTTGTGGGTGTTGACCGAGCTGCTCGGCCGCAGCCCGAGCGAGGTCGAGCGGCTCGCCGAGGAGGGCGTCATCTGATCCGGATATCTTCGGTCGGGCGCGCAGCGTTCCGCGGCCAGATCGTTTCCCAGAGGATTGCGCCGAGCGCCGCCCGTCGGTGGGCGGCGCGCGCGAGCTAGGGGTCAGAATTTAACATTTGGTACCGGCGTATTTCCGTTGTTCCCGCGAAAGCGCGAACCCAGAGAGCCTGCCCCCTGTTCGGGCCAGGGACAGGCCCTGGCTTCAACAGAGGGCGGCGAGCACCGAGCGCTTGCCCTGGCCCCCCGCTTTCGCGGGGCGACGAAGAAGCGAAGGTGCCATCCCATCCGTTCTGACCGCAGTCAGCCATCCGGAGGAGAACCATGCCCGTCGAAGCCCGCTCCTATCCACGGCCGCTGCCGAACCCCGAGTGGCTTGGCAACCTCCGGGAGGAGGTCCTCGTGCCCCAGCTGCCGATCGTCGACCCGCACCATCATCTCTGGGACGACCACGGTGCCTCGCCATCGGAAAAGGCCGATCTCTTCTCCGGTGCCGCATCGCCGTTTCATCGGCTGAGCCCATCCGCGCAGCGCGCCTAAGGGGGGCGACATGGCGTATGACGTACCGCCTCCCAAGCAACTTCCCGAGCCCGGATATTATTACCATTTCAAGCACGACCCCGACGGGCCCCTAAACAACTACGCCTATTATATTTACGGGGTCGGCCATCACACCGAGGAAAATTGCCGGCCGGAAGACGTGTTCATGCAAGTCTACCGGCCGTTATACGAAGCGGCATATGCCTACCGGAACGGCGGGCTGTTCGACCTGCGCCCGCTCGGCATGTTTTTCGAGCCTGCCGAATGGAAGGGCAAGCAGGTGCCCCGCTTCACGCGCATCGACGACCCGCAAGTGGTTGCCCAGCTGAGGGCGATAAAGGCCCGCATGTACCCGGACCCCTAGCAGGCGTCGGGATTGGTGGATTGCGGGGCCGGACCGGGTCGCGCTGCGGTCGCTCGCTTTAGGCGGCCGCCCGCCCTATGCTCGACAGCGGTCCGCGGTCGAGGAGGATACTGATGAAGCCGGAAACCCTTGGCATGTCGTCGGCGCGGCTGGCGCGGCTCGACGACGTGATGAAGCGCCGTTATGTCGACAGCGGCTATCTGCCCGGCATGCTGACCTATGTCTGGCGCCAGGGCGAGCTTGCCCACACCGGCATGTGCGGCCAGATGGACCTCGAGCGCGGGAAGCCGATGCGCGAGGACGCGATCTTCCGCGTCTATTCGATGTCAAAGCCGATCACCGCGGTGGCGTTGATGATGCTGGTCGAGGAGGGCCTCGTCGGTCTCGACGACGCTGTCCACAGCCACATCCCCGCCTGGGGAAACCTCGGCGTCTACGCGAGCGGCACCCCGTCGCTCCTGCCCAGCGCGCAGCCCGCGTTTATGACGACCCCGGTCCTGCGGCCGATGAAAATCATCGACCTCGCGACTCACACGTCCGGCCTGACCTACGGCTTTATGATGCGCACCGCCGTCGACGCCGCCTATCGCAGGGCCAAGGTCGTCGACCGCGCGACCCCGGGCGGGCTGCAAGGCATGGTCGACCAGCTGGCGCAGATCCCGCTCGACTTCTCGCCGGGAACGGCCTGGAATTATTCGGTGTCGATCGACGTGTTGGGCTACCTCGTCGAGACATTGTCCGGGATGAGCTTTGGCGAGTTCCTGCGCACCCGGCTGTTCGAGCCGCTCGGCATGAACGACACCAGCCTTTACGTGCCGGCCGACAAGATCGAGCGGTTCACCTGCTGCTACCAGCCGGAGGGCCGGGGGCCGGGGCTGAAATTGCAGGACGACGCGCGAGAGAGCACCTACGCCACCCCGCCGCTTCTCGAATCGGGCGGGGGCGGGCTCGTGTCGACGGCGCATGACTACCTGCGCTTCTGCCGCATGATGCTGAACGGCGGCACGCTCGACGGCGTGCAGATCCTCAGCCCCAAGACGGTCGCCCTGTTCAGCCTGAACTACCTCCCCGGAGGGCGGGAGGTAGCCGACATGGCGCTGCCTGGGATGTTCAGCGAATCGGGCTATGCCGGGGTCGGCTTTTCGCTCGGCTGCGGGGTCAACGTCGACGTGGCGAAAACCCGGCTGCCGGGGTCGCTCGGCGAATATTTCTGGGGCGGTGCGGCCGCGACCGCGTTCTGGGTCGACCCCACGGAGGAGTTGACCGTCGTCTTCATGACCCAGGTGATCGGCAGCGAGGCGCGGCTAACCTTGCGCCGGGACCTGCGCACCCTCGTTTACTCGGCGATGACCGAGTCGTTCGCCTAAACCCGCGACGACAATCCGAGGGCGGGAGGAAGCTCATGGAATTGCGGGGCGCAGTGGCGCTGGTGACGGGTGGCAATGGCGGGCTCGGACAGCGCATCTGCCACGCGCTGGCGAAGGAGGGCGTGCACCTCGCCGTGGTCTATGCCCAGAGCCGCGAGTCGGCCGAGGGGGTGGCCCATGACCTCGCATCGCGCTACCAGGTCGGCGCCGCCGCGTTCGCCTGCGACGTGACCGATGGCGCCGCGGTCGAGCGGGTGGTCGGCGAGGTCACCCGGCATTTCGGCCGGCTCGACATCCTCGTCAACGACGCCGCCTACAACAAGGCGATCCCGTTCGCCGACCTCGACGGCCTGACGACCGAGGTGTGGGACAAGATCATCGCGGTCAACCTGACCGGGCCGATGCGGCTGACAAAGGCGGCCGCACCGGTCATGAAGGCGCAAGGCCGTGGCCGCGTCGTCAACATCTCCTCGGTGTCGGGGATCGCGCCGACCGGCTCGTCGATCGCCTATGCGGTGTCGAAGGCCGGGCTCGTCCACCTGACGCGCTGCATGGCGGTGGCGCTCGCACCCGAGGTGCTGGTGAACTGCGTCGCCCCGGGCCTTCTTGACGGCACGCGCGCGACCGCCAACCTGCGCCGCGAGCAGATCGAGAACTCGGCCGCCACGTCGCTCCTAAAGAAACCCGCCGACAAGGACGACTGCGCCGACATTGTGGTCACGATGTGCCGCACCGAAACCATGACCGGGCAGACCGTGGTCATCGACTCGGGCCGCTACTTTCATTGACGCGAGGCGCCCGGCACCCTTAGTGGATTTCGGTGCGGGGCTTTGCGCGATAGAATCCGGCGTCACGCTGCAGAAGGAGAAATTGCCATGCCGTTTTATCAAAAGGGCGATGTCCGCATCCGCTACGAGGAGACCGGCTCCGGCTTCCCGTTGCTGGTCACCCCTGGCGGGGGGTTGAACTCGCGGGTCAGCAACTGGCCGACCGCCGTGTTCAACGCGCCGGAGGCGTTCAAGAACGACTTCCGCGTTATCACGATGGACCAGCGCAACGCGAATGGCGGCGAGAGCACCGGACCGATCCCGGCGAGCGACCCGTGGGGCGCCTTTGCCGACGATCAGCTGGGCGTGATGGACCACCTCGGCATCCGCGAGTTCTTTTACATGGGCTACTGCATCGGCGGGTGTTTTGCCGGGAAGCTGATGCAGCGTGCGCCCGACCGCGTCCTTGCCGCCGTGTTCTGCCAGACGGTCGGGCACCGGCCCGAGGACCCCGACGTTATGCACCGCTCCGGCACGGATGTCTGGGCGCCCGAGTTGCTGCCAAAGCGGCCCGACCTCAACATGGCGCAGGTCGATCAGTATCTGCAAAACTTGTACCGGGTGAACCCCGACTTCCTCTATAGTGTGCCGCGCGACTTCATCCGCAACTGCCGCACGCCGATGCTGGTGCTGCCCGACGACACGCCGGCGCACCCGCTGCCGACCTCGATCGATGTCGCCTCGTTGGCGCCCAACGCCGAGATCACGGTCTACCCGTGGCGCGAGCCGCCCGACCTCAAGGAACGCACGATCAACCGCGTGCGCAATTTCCTCAAGTCGTACGTCCCGATGCGCGCCGCCGCGCAATAAAGGAAGCGGGTCCACGTGAAACCGGTAGGGCGGATCAGCGGAGCCTAATCCGCCGGACGGCGCGATCAGAGCCGTCATGGCGGAAAGCGCTGCGCTTTTCCGCCCTACGCTTGCTGTTCGCTCGTGCCGACCGGACGCGCGGGCGAAGACGCGTAGGTTAGGCGGCGGCGGGGGTTGCGGGGGCGGGGTCGCGGCGGGAGATCGGCGCCGGGTCGGCGAGCGGGGCGAGCGCCGGGTCGGCGTAAGGGTGCTGGTCGCGCTCGACGCGGCGGCGAATGCGATGCAGGTAAAGATAGAAGGAAGCGAGCCGAGCGTGGGTGTCGACGACTTCGATGACCCGACGCGGGTAGAAGACCAGCGGGTTTTCGCGCGGCAGGCCCGCGCGGCGGCTGCGTCGGACCTTGCGGCGGAAATAGCCGCCCTGCAACGGATGCACCTTTTCTTGAAGAAAGGTGAAATAGAATTGCAGGATGTGATTTAACAATCGCACCGGCTTGATGCCGCTGGCCTTGGCGCGCCGAAAGATGGTTTCGATGTGCTCGGTTGAATAATAGAGATCCCAGGCCGCGCGGTAGACCCTTTGCCATTCCCCGGCCGACATGACCGGGTGCCCGGTCGTGACGTGCTCGAGGTCGTACTTGTTCATGTCGGGGTCCATCCACACGCGCTCGGCATCGAGCGCCTGGTGGTCGGCCGAGCCCGGCAACGGTGTCAGGATGAAGAACTCCAACAGGTCGACCGGCAATTCCCGCTGCACGGTAGCGATGTCGCGCGCGATCCGCTCCGGCGTGTCGCCGGGGAACCCGAGAATGTAGCCGGCGTAGGTGATGACCTGGTGCCTCCGCCAGGCGAGGAACATCGCCCGGTATTCGTGCACGCGGTTCTGCTTTTTCTTGGCCGAAAGCAGGTTGTCGGGGTTGACGTTTTCGAGCCCGACAAAGACCCGCTTGCAGCCGGCGCGGGCGGCCTTCTCGACAAAATTCGGGATGCGGTGGCACAAGGTGTCGACCTGGATGATGAATTGCAGGCGCAGCCCTTCCTGCTCGCGCATCTGGATCAGCCGGTCGAAGATCGCCTCCCAATTGCGGTTGCGCGCGAAATTGTCGTCGGTGATGAAAAAGCGGAACACACCCTGCGCGAGGTTGGCGCGCACCAGGCGCTCGACGTCGTCGGCGTCGCGCCAGCGCGATTTCCTGCCCTGGACGTTGATGATCGTGCAAAAGCTGCACTGGAACGGGCAGCCGCGCCCGGCGTCGAAGGCGCCGATCGTCTCGCCGTAGCGGCGCACGATGTCGATCGGCAGAAACGGGGTGACCTGCTGCTGGAGCCCCGGCAGCTCGTCCATGAAATTGTAGACCGGACGCAACCGCCCGGCGAGCGCGTCGGCGAACACCGCTTCGAGCCGGCCCTCGGCCTCGCCGGCGAACAGGGTGACGCCACGGTCGCGCGCCTGTTCGAGATCCGGCGGCAGGTCCGGCAGCATTGCCAGGCAGCCCGAGACGTGAAACCCGCCGACCGCGACCGCGACGCCCGCCTCGCGCAAGCGCGCCGCCAGGTCCATCGCCCGCGGGAACTGGTTCGACTGGACGCCGACAAGGCAGACGAGCCCGGCGTCGGCCGCCTTTATCCGCCGGATGATGCTGCGAATCGGGATGACCGTGTGGCATTCGTCATAGGCGTGGATTTCGACCGCGACATCGGGCCCGAGCACCCTGCGCGCGGCGATGTCGGTCGCGATCCCGTAGAGGCAGGCGAGCGAGTTCGACGGGATCCACGATTTCCACCACTGGATCACATAGCCGTCATCGTCGTAGTGCGACGGCTTGATCAACTCGACGACGAACCGGCGGTCCCCCAACCTACCCTCGCCCCGCTGGCCACTCAACCGGAAGTCTTACCTGCCTTGCAGCCGCGGGGAAAGCCCTTCCTCGCAACCGCCGATCGAACCCGCTATTTTGCCGGCCGGGCGGTGCTCTCGCATCTTCTGTTGGCCCTACCCTTGGTCGCTTTGCCCGACCTCGTGCCGGGTATCCACGTCTTGGAACCGGCCGCGTCAAGCCGAACGAAGGCGTGGATGGCCGGGTCAAGCCCGGCCAAGACGATGTGTGAAGCGCGGAAAGGAGAGATGAATGTTTGAAGGATTCACCCGGACGGAAATCGAGACTTCGAGCGCGCGGATCAATCTGCGCCATGGCGGCGACGGGCCGCCCCTGTTGCTGCTGCACGGCAACCCGCTGACCCACGCCTCGTGGGGCAAGATCGCGCCGGATTTGGCGAAGCGCTTTCACGTCGTGGCGGCCGACCTGCGCGGCTATGGCGACAGCGTCGGCTCCGACGACGCCGGCGAGAACAACCTCAACTATTCGTTCCGGGCGATGGCGCAGGACCAGGTCGAGGTCATGGAGAAGCTCGGCTACCGCGAGTTCTTTGTCGCCGGGCATGACCGCGGCGCCCGCACCACCGCGCGCATGTGCCTCGACCATCCCGACCGGGTCAAGCGGGCGGCGCTGATCGACATCTTGCCGAACCACCACATCTGGACCCACACCTCGCGGGAATGGGCGTTGCGCTCGTGGCACTGGGCAATGATGGCGCAGCCCTACGACTTTCCGGAGCGGATGCTGGCCGGCATCCCGGCGCAGTATTTCATGGAAAAGAAACTGTCGAAGCCCGGCCTCGGCCTCGGGTTTTTCGACCCCGAGGCGTTCGCCGAGTACGTCCGCTGCTTCAACTGGAAGACGATCAAGGGGTCATGCGCCGACTACCGCGCATGCGCAACCTGCGACTTCGAGATGGACAAGGCCGATTTCGCGGCCGGGCACAAGATCACCGTGCCGCTCTTGGTGATCTGGGGGGCGAAGAGCCACACCGAGGGCGTGCACGGCGACGTGCTGGCGGTCTGGCAGCGCGATTACGCGAACGACGCCTGGGGCGGTGCGCTGCCCTGCGGCCATTACGTGCCGGAGGAGGCGCCCGAGGCGACCCTGAGCTGGCTCTTGCGCCATTTCGCCGGATGAGCGGCCCCCTACGGCTGCGGCAGAAACGAGCGCGACAACATTTCGTCGACAGCAAAAGGGCAAAGGGTGGGTAACAGGTCATCGGCAAGACCGGTCTCGGCGATGGCACGTGCGCGGGCGATCGGATAGGCTTGCTGCAACATGCCGGCGGCGAGCGGCCGCAGGCTGGGCGACTCGGCGAAAACCTGCTCGATCTGCAGCCGCTGTTCCTCGATCGTCGCCGACCAGCTCCGCGACCTTGCCGAGGGTTGGAACCGCCATTTCAACAAGTGCATCGTCAGCCCGGCGAGTCGGCTCTGCAATTCTCGCCGATCGCTGCGCCCCATGCTCTCGATCTCCTCGGCAAGGTTGGCGGCGTCGATCGTGGACAACTCGCCGGCGCGCAACAGCCGCGCCTGGTCGACGGTCCAGGCGTAGAAATCTTCCTCGTAATCGACGGCGTTGCGGGCCATTGCCGCGCCTCCAATCCTGGCTTCCGCATCCTAGCACAGCGAATGCGGTCGAGGCGTGCGCGGCGCTTGAGCGCTCGGGCTGAGCTGGGGCACTGTGCGGCGAGCGCGGTTCTTCGATTCGGGCAGGAGGGGTCATGAAGATCGGTTTTGTCGGGCTCGGCATCATGGGGCACCCGATGGCCCTCAACTTGGTCAAGGGCGGCCACGAATTGTTCGTCTTTGGCAAACGCCGCTTGCCGGCGGATGTGCGCGAGGCCGGCGCCACGGTGTGCGATACGTTGAAGGAGATCGCCGCGCGCGCCGAGGTCGTGATCCTAATGGTGCCGGACACGCCCGATGTAAAGAGCGTGCTGTTCGACTCGGGCGGGGTCGCCGAGGGGCTGGCGCCGGGCAAGACCGTCGTCGACATGAGCTCGATCTCACCGATCGAGACCAAGGAATTCGCGGCCGAGATCGCCAAAAAAGGCTGCGGCTACGTCGATGCGCCGGTCTCCGGCGGCGAGGTCGGCGCCAAGGCGGCGTCGTTGACGATCATGGTCGGCGGCTCCGAGGGCGATTTCGCCAAGGTCAAGCCATTGTTCGACCTGATGGGCAAGAACATCACCCTGGTCGGCGAGGTCGGCGCCGGGCAGACGACCAAGGTCGCCAACCAGATCATCGTCGCGCTGACGATCGAGGCGGTCGGCGAGGCGTTGGTGTTCGCATCCAAGGCCGGGGCCGACCCGGCCAAGGTCAGGCAGGCGCTGATGGGCGGCTTCGCCTCCTCGCGGATCCTCGAAATCCATGGCGAGCGCATGATCAAGCGCGCCTTCGACCCCGGCTTTCGCATCGAGCTGCACCAAAAGGACTTGAGCCTGGCCCTGCAGGGGGCGCGGGCATTGAGCATGTCGTTGCCCAACACCGCGACGACGCAGGAATTGTTCAACGCCGCCGCGGCACTTGGCGGCAAGGGGTGGGATCACTCGGGGCTGGTGCGCGTCCTCGAGCACCTCGCCCATCACCAGGTCGCGAAGGGCTGATAACTTCTCGGCCGGGGTGAGGGGCCGAGCCACGCGCGGAAAGAACGCTATCGCTACCGAGCGCGCGAGAATTCTGCGCTTTACGACCGACGCGAGCAGAATCTGTGTTGTGGGCCAAATCCGCAATCGGCAACTCGGCGGCTTCAAGTTCGTCCCCCAGAGCGATCGGTCGCTGGCAAATGTGCGGCGTTCGACGACCACCGTCCTTCGATGCGAAGCTTTCGCATGCGGCGCGCGCATGCTGTGCACCGCGCTCGGGCCGGCCCTTTCCGGCTATCTGGAAGACGCCAGCAGGCGGCGGCGGAACATGCGTGGACCGGGGCGTTGGCACGTTTAGAACAAGGTGCCGTCGCTGACGACGTTTATCGGCGCGCGGCCGTCGGGCCGGCGGTCGAAGGCGACCTCGCGCCCGGCCGCCCAGCTGCCGCCTTCAAGCATGCATGCGAGCGGGAACTCCGTGGCGCTCTTGCGGAGCCGGGCGCGGACCTCGGGTGCCAGCCGGTCGAGCAGCGCGACCGTGAGGGCCCGCCACTCGACAACCGGCTCGCTCGCCCCGTCGAGCGGGCGCGACAGGAGCCCCGGGTCGCGAGCCATGATCACGCCGCAATCGAGAAAGAGCCCGCCGTTACGGTACTCGGCGAGCCCGGTCAGCCCGTCGCGGCGGGTGACGCGGACGCCGCCCGCTTCAAGCGGCTCGATCAAAGAATACGCAAGCCATTGCGAGAGCTTGTGAAACGGCACGAAACCGTCGCCCGGCACCGACCGGTGGCGCCCGCAGTCGCCGAGCGAGACGCCGCCCCAGCTGATCCGCGCCGGCCACACCGGACCCAATGCCCGAAGCAACGTGGCGAGGATTTCGGGCGCGGTGACGCCGCCCTCGGCCCGCCAGTGATCGTAGAGCCCGCCAGGCCGCGCCGGCGCGCCAAACCGAGCGGGGTCGGCGGCGCAAACCTCGCCCAGCCGGCGCAGCAATCGGGCGCGGCCTTCGAGCCCGACAATTTCATTGCCGGGGCCATGCTGAAACGCGCTGGCGAGACCTTCGGGCGTGATCCGCGCCAGCGCCGCCGCGTCGGCGCGCCACGGGTTTGTCGGGTCGGCGGAGAACAGACCCCGCTGCATCGCCCGCAGGCTCGCCACCGCCAGCCCTTCCGAGCGGCCCCACCGCTGGCCGGTTTCGGCCTCATGGTAGCGCCACCCCTGGCCGGTCCCGGCGTCGAGCAGCACCGACACGACCGCGAGATCGATCCGCGCCCGCGCCCGCTCGTCCTTGTCGGCGTCGGCGGCAACGAGCGCGGCGCGTTCGATCCCGCCCACCGAGAAGTGGCGCCAGCGGCTGTGCGGCGGGACGGCAAGATTGGGATAGCGGCGGCGCGTGACGGCGGCAACGCGGTCGGCGACCTCGCCAAGGCGACCCAGGTCAAGCCGGAAATGCGGTGTCTCCCCCTGTTCGGCAGCGGCGAACACGATCTCGCAGCGCTCGCGCACCGCCGCGGCGCGGAGCAGCGCCACGGCACCCGCCGCGCCGTCACTCGCCGAGGGCACGACCCTTTACGCCGTGCAATGCCGATGTGTCCGGCATGCCCGCCGGGGCGAAATACCCGGCCGCCTTTTTGGCCGCGATCTCGACCGAAGCGTCGGCCGGCACCAGCCGTTCCGGGATCGCCACCTGCTCGACGATCGCGATCCCTTGGGCTTCGAGCGCCGCCCGCTTCATGTTCGACATCGACACCCAGCGGTCGATGCGGCGCACGCCGAGCCAATGCAAGACATCAGGCATCAATTCCTGAAAGCGCAGGTCCTGCACCCCGGCGACGCATTCGGTGCGGCGGAAATAGGTGTCGGCGCGGTCGCCACCGGGCTGCCGCTTGCGCGCGTTGTAGACGAGGAATTTGGTGACCTCGCCGAGCGCCCTGCCTTCCTTGCGGTTGTAGACGATGATGCCGACCCCGCCCTGCTGTGCCGTCGCGACACACACTTCGATGCCGTGCACGAGGTAGGGTCGGCAGGTGCAGATGTCGGAGCCGAACACGTCCGACCCGTTGCACTCGTCATGAACGCGGCACGCCACGATCGCGTCGGGTGACGCCAGCCGCTCCGGCTCGCCGAACAGGTAGACGGTCGTCCCGCCGGCCGGCGGCAGCAGCACCTCGAGGTCGGGGCGGGTGACGAGCTCGGGGAACATCCCCCCGGTTTCCTCGAAGAGGCTGCGCCGCAAGTCGCTCTCGGCCACGCCAAAGCGTGCCGCCAACCCAGGCAGATGCCAGACCGGGTCGATCGCCGCCTTGGTGACGCGGATCTCACCGTTCCCGAGCAAAACCTCGCCGTCGGGGGCAAGATTTCCGGTCGCCATCAGCTCCCGGATTTCGGGCATGGCGATACGCGCGGTGGTGACCGCGATGGTCGGGCGGACATCGAGGCCGGTGGCGATCGCCGCGGCAAAAACATCGCCGACCAGGTGACCCCAAGGGTCGAGCGAGACGATCTTGGCCGGGTCGCCCCATTGCGCGCTGGGCGCGACCAGGGCGGCGGGCGCGGTGTCGGTGAGGTCCGGGCGGTGATCCCGCGCCAGGGCCTTGGTCGCCACCGCCAGCGCGCGGTAGATCCCGTAGGCACCACAATAGGAGCCGATGGCGTTGCGCCGGCCGGGCTCGGCCGGGCTCGCTACAACGGGGCCACGCTCGGCGGGGGTCGCGGCCCCCCAGCGCAATGGGGGCGCGCTGTGGCCCGCGCTCGCCGGATGCGAGGTGAGCCGGATGTGACGCGGGATCGGGTGCTCCATTTCCTGTTCTGTCTCGTTCCCCGGCAACCGCCGGAACTAGAAAACATGGTGAGCACCACCGTCAATCGCAATTCCGGAAGCGGGGTTGCGGGGCGCCGAAGGGGCAGCTTGCGCCATACGGTAGAACGATGTCGGGTCCTGCTCGAACCTTTTCCGCGACCACGATGTTTAGCAGGGGACGACCCAACCGCTAAACTGAATGGAGAATGCCCATGAACCGCACGCTGATCTCGGCTGCCGCAGGCGTATTGTTTGCGGCCGGTCTCGCGGCCGCGCCGGCACATGCCGCCGGCTGCCTGAAGGGCGCCGTCATCGGCGGTGTCGCGGGACATTTCGCCGGCCATCACGGGCTCCTAGGGGCCGGTGCCGGCTGCGTCATCGGTCATCACGAAGCCGCCAAACACGCGCGGGAGCGCACCCGTCAAGACCAGATGGGTTCAAGCAATTACGACCGCAACGGGTCCAGTTACGACCATCGCGGGTCCAATTACGACGGCGGGTCCAATTACGGCCGTTGACCGGATGATCTGGGCGGAGAAACGGGTCGCCGAGCCGGCGGCTTGGCATTAAGCTGACGCGATCGGACACTGTCCGTCGTAGGCTCGCCGTGGAGCTGCGCAAGTTCGAGGACCCGTTTTTGACCGCCACAGGCGAGCGGCGGGCTCAGGTCGCGCTAAAGGCGCTGGAGACGGTGTGGTTCAACACCGGCACGTTGTGCAACCTGACCTGCGGCCACTGCTACATTGAATCGTCGCCGAAAAACGACCGATTGGCCTATTTGTCAGCTTCTGAAGTGGGCGGATTCCTCGACGAGGTCGCCGAGGGCGGGCTGCCGACGAGACTGATCGGCTTTACCGGCGGCGAGCCGTTCATGAACGCCGAGCTGCCGGCAATGCTCGACGACGCTCTGTCGCGGGGTTTTGACGCGCTGGTGCTGACCAACGCAATGAAGCCGATGGCCAAATGCAGGACCGCGTTGCGGCAGCTCAACGAGCGCTACGGGGAGCGGCTGACGATCCGCGTGTCGATCGACCATTACGGCCCCGCCGTCCACGAGGCGGAGCGGGGCCGGCGCAGCTGGAAGCCGACGATCGACGGGCTGTGCTGGCTCGCCCGCAACGGGTTCTCGCTGCACGTCGCGAGCCGCCGGCTGTCCGGCGAGTCGGAAACCGAAATCCGCGCCGGCTTCGCTCGGCTCTTCGCCGAGCTTGGCGTCGCGATCGACGCCGCCGACCCGGTGCGGCTGATGGTGTTTCCCGAGATGGACCAGGCCGCCGAAGTGCCGGAGATCACCGAGGCGTGCTGGGGTATTCTCGGCAAGTCGCCCCAAAGCGTCATGTGCGGGTCGGCGCGCATGGTCGTGAAACGCAAGGGGGCGGCACGCCCCGCCGTCCTCGCCTGCACCCTCCTGCCCTATGACGAGCGCTTCGAGCTCGGCGCGAGCCTCGCCGCGGCAAGCGGCCCGGTGGCGCTCAACCACCCGCACTGCGCCAAGTTCTGCGTGCTCGGCGGCGGCGCCTGCAGCCGCAGCTAACTCTGTAGACCGTCCCGGCCACGCGCGGCTCAGATCTGTACGATCGAGCCGAAGTCCCAGGTCTGGTTGGGCGGGTTCTCGCCGATCCGGAGCGTTTTTTTGTCGGGGAAATGGTAGGGCGGCACCGGCAGGTTGTAAGGGGCCGGCACACCCGCGAAGACCCGGCCTGCCAAATCGTATTTCGACCCGTGACACGGGCAGAAATAGCCGCCGAGCCAATCGGGCGCGGGATTGCTCGGATCGGGTTTGGGAAAGAACAGCGGGATGCAGCCAAGATGCGTGCACACCCCGACCAGGATCGCATATTGGGGGTTGATCGAGCGGTGCCAGTTGTCGGCATAGGGCGGCTGCTGGTTGTTGTCGGAGTTCGGGTCGCTGAGCCGGCCAACCAGCTTCGGGTCCTGCAGCTCCTTGAGCAGCGCCGGGGTCCGGTCGACGACAAAAATCGGCTTACCGCGCCACTGGACGACGACCTGCTGCCCAGGCGCCACCTTGCTCAGGTCGACGTCGACCGGGCCGCCGGCGGCCAGCACGTCCTCGGCGGGGCTCATCGAGTCGACGACCGCATAGCCGGTCGCGACGACGGCAACGGCGCCGACCGCACCCGCCACCAGCATCAGAAAATCGCGGCGGCCCTCCTGGTGCTCCCCGCCCGGGGCGCCAACCTGGTCGCGAAAGGAACGGGCTTCATCGGACATAATGGTTTCCGTTACTGCGGATCCGGAACACAATCGGTCCACCATAACCGCTGAACGGCTGTTCCGGCTCGTTCCGTTTGGTCGCAGCCAGCCGCCGACCCTGACACCGGCACCCGCGCTGGCGCCGGCGCGGCTGCGGATGCTACGCTGGCGGTGCGGCAGCCTCACGCCAACCGTAAATTCGCCGACCGGAAAAGAGCCCGCCATGAAAATCGCCCGCATCGAGAGCTTTATCCTCGGCACCGGCAGCTCGAAGGACCTGCTGTTCTGCCGGGTCGAGACCGAGGACGGCCAGCACGGCTGGGGCGAGGCCTATGTCACGCACGGCAAGGAGAGCGTGGTCGCCGAATGCATCCGCACGATGGCGCCGCACGTCGTCGGGCGCAGCGCGTTCAACATCCGCCATACCGCCCAAATCATCTTTGAGGATTTCGCGATCAAGCGGGGCTCGCCGGAGCTGCTGTCGGCGTGGAGCGCCATCGAGATCGCCTCGTGGGACCTGCTCGGCAAGCGCGCCGGCCTGCCGGTCTACAACCTGATCGGCGGCGCCTCGCGCGAGCGCATCCGCGTCTACGCCAACGGTTGGGCGCGCGGCGCCACGATCGACGAGCGCGTCGAATGCGGGCTGAAGGTCAAGGCGATGGGCTTCAGCGCCGCCAAGTTCGACCCGTTCCCGGGGCCGTGGCGCACCTTTGTCGACCGCCGCGACGAGGATTTCGCGATCGACCATGTCCGCGCGATGCGTGAGGCGCTCGGCCCCGATTTCGAATTGCTGATCGAGGCGCACCGCCGTTTCGCGCCGGCGCACGCGATCCGCATCGGCCACCGCCTCGCCGAGCTCGGCGTCGACTGGTACGAGGAGCCCTGCCTCGCCGAAAACATCGACCTCGTCGCCGAGGTGCGCCGCGCGGTGCCGGTCCCGATTGTCACCGGCGAGGCGCTCTACACGAAGGAAGCGTTTTTCGAATGCCTCGCCAAGCGCGCGGCCGATATTCTGAACCCCGACATCTGCGTCGTCGGCGGCATTACCGCGATGCTCGACATTGCTGCAATGGCGCAGCCGCAGGCGGTCGTCATGGCGCCGCACAACTACAACAGCACGCTCGTCGGGCTTGCGGCGACCGTGCACCTGTCGGCGGTGATCCCCAATTTTCGGATCGCCGAGTATTTCGTCAATTTTCAGGATTTGTGCCGTGACATCGCCACCCAGTCGCTGGCGGTAGCGGACGGGTGGGTCGAGCTGCCGACCGCCCCCGGGCTCGGCATCGACCTCGATGTCGCCAAACTGCGCGCCCACCCCCACCAGGAGACAACCGCGCACGGCTTTCGCCAGTATTGGGAGGAGTACCCGCGCAAGGGCTATGCGCCGAGCCTGCGCGGGTAAACGGGTGCGCGGCGGCGAGGGGTCCCGCCCACCGCCGCGAGGCAAGGGCGATGCGCCGCGCCCAAGCCGGGCCGGGTTACTGAGTCGTGCTCGCGGTCTTTTCCCGCATCAGGTCCAACAGACCCTGGACCTGTCCGCCGTGGCGCTGGATGATCGAGGCGAATTCGGAGCGCTGGGTCACCAGCATGCTCACGCCCTCGACGATCACGTCGGAGATTTTATAGACGCCGTCGTCGTTGACGAGCCGCCAATCCACCTTGAGCGGCGTCGGCGCCCCGGGCGTGAGCACGTCCGTCGAGACAATCACCGAACCCTCGTCCGAGCGCGCGCTGTTGATCTTGAACTCTTCCCCCTGAAAATCGGAAAGGCGCGCGGTGTAGACGTAAACGACGTAGTCTTCGAACAGCTTCAGGAATTCCTTTTGCTCCTCGGGGCTGGCGGTCCGCCAATAGCGGCCGAGGACAAAGCGGGCAATGCCTGGCGAGTCGAAATCATCGTGGAACAGCTCGCGGAACCGGGCTTGCCGTTCGGCGGCCGGCGCCTTTTTGTTGAGGAGCTCCAGCGCGCGCGACCACAACTGGTTCATAAACGCGGCGGCCTTTGGGTCGCTGTCGCCGGTCGGCGCGGCAATCACCGGCCCGGCGGCGACCAGTAACGGCAGCGCGATCAACAAGACCATCCGGCCCGCCCAGCGCGCGCTACGCTCGCGCCGATCGCGGGTCGGCCAAACAAGTTTCTGGCAGCTGGGTAACGCCATGATAACCGCCCCCTTCGGCCTTGGCTCGCCGCGCTCTAATACCGCGTCGGCCTGTGCCTGACAACAGCGTCGCGGTCGTTCGGTCAAGGATGGCGGGCGGCGGCGCGCCGGCATCTCAATTCGTGACTTGCTGCCAAGCTTGTGCGGCGGCCGGCGGCAATTTGTCCATGTGCTTCAAAAAAAGTGCGAGGGTCCAGATCTGCTGGTCGCTCAGCGCGTCGCCCCACGACGGCATCGCGGTCCAGCGAATCCCGTGCTTGATTTTCCAGAAGGAATATCCCTCGGGGTCGTCCTCCACGCCATCTGTCGCCAGTTGCGGCGGCCGCGGGTAGAGCCCCTTGGCGAGCGCGGTGGCCGAGGCGTCGCCTTTCGCCGTGCCGTGGCAAATCGCGCAATGCTTGCCGAAAAGGCCGATGCCGACGACCAGGTTTGCGTCGCTCAGCGTGACCGGGTTTGCACCCTTGGGCGCCTCGCGCGCGAGGGTCGCCCCCAGCGAGGCCTTGGCCGCCCAGCTTTCGAGCGGAAGCGGCTTGCCGTCGGCGTTGGCCGGGATGACGCCGTTGGTCACCACGAGATAGGCGACGACGAGCGCTACCACGATGGCGACCACCACGCCGACTACAAATCCCCTTACCATCTCAAGTCCCCGTGCTGCCGCGTCTCAAGTCCCCGTGCTGCGCCGCCGCCGCGAATTTCCCGCCGGCCGTTTGCCGAGTCATGGCGGAGCCCAAATCATAACCCAATCGGGTCCCGCGCAACCGGCTCGGCGACTTCGGCGCCGCCGGCCGATTGCCGACCTGGCGCAATCCCCCGGCATGGCGGCGGCGCACGCCCTTGGCCGGGCCGGCGATCCTGCCTACATCGAGGCATGATCCGCCAATGCCGGCGGATTTCTAATAGAAGGGGGCCGCCATGTGGCCGTCGATGCGTGACAAGCTGGCCGTTCCGCGGCCCGAGGATTGCCTGCCCGGACGCGCCGCGGCGATCAAGGTGCCGGAGCGGCATTTCGTCAACGGCCATGCGCTTGCCCGCCCTTATCCCGCCGGGTTTGAGAAGGCGCTGTTTGCACTCGGCTGCTTCTGGGGCGCCGAGCGTATCTTTTGGCAGATGCCGGGCGTGTGGGTGACCGCCGTCGGCTACGCCGGCGGCTCGACCCCGAACCCGACCTACGAAGAGGTGTGCAGCGGGCGCACCGGCCACACCGAGGCGGTTCTCGTCGTCTACGACCCGACGGCGGTCAGCTACGAGGCTTTGCTGAAGCTGTTCTGGGAGAGTCACGACCCGACCCAGGGGATGCGCCAAGGCAACGACTGGGGCACCCAGTACCGCTCCGCGATCTACACATTTTCACCCGAGCAGCGGCGCGCTGCCGACGCTTCGCGCGGCGCGTACCAGCCGGCTCTTGAAGGCGCGCGCTTCGGCGCGATCACGACCGAAATCGCGGACGCCCCGCCGTTTTATTTCGCCGAGGAGTATCACCAGCAATATCTCGCAAAGAACCCGCGCGGATACTGCGGGCTCGGCGGCACTGGGGTGAGCTGCCCAGTCCCGGCCAGGGCCGCCGCCGACTGAGGTTCGGCCGGCGAGGTCTGCGCCGCGCGCTGCCGCCGCATCCGGCCTCATCCGTGCCAAAACGGCCGCGCCCGGTTCAGCTCCCGCAGCTGCCGACGCAGCTTTTTTTCGGATTTCGCGAGCGCTCGCTCGTGCCGGCCGAGCAACTGAGCCGCCGCGTCCGCGAACGGCTCGGCGCGCGTCTCCGAGCGGCCAAGCTCGATGACGAGGCCGTAGGCGACGCGCACGTCGTTGGCGCGGCCGAGCTCATCCTGCACCCGTTTCAGCCGGTTGACAAACGGCCGGGCGTCGCGCTTGTCGTAAAGGCTGTCGAGCAGCTCGATCGCGTAACGCAGCTTTTTGACGGCGATGCGCGCGCGATGGCGGCCGCGCGCCGGCAGCCGCCGAAAATGCCGGCTGCGCTTGCGCATCGAGCGCCGGTGGCGGTCGAGCACGCCAGGCGCCACCGCGCCGATCGCGACGCCGAGCGCCCCTTCCGCGTCGCCGGCCCGCCCCTGCCACCCGCGCCCCTCGAACCAGCGCAACAGGCGCAAGATCGTCGCGGCGTGTCGCGGCGAGCGGATCTCGTCGGCGACGCGGCGGTGGGCCGCGTCGCGGGCGCGAGCAGCCGCCGCCGCCAACTCGTCCCAGCCCGGCTGGTCGGGAGCCTCGGACCGCGCCGGCGGCAACAGCTCGGTCGCAAAGACATCGAGATTGCGCGCCGGGCCAAGCGCCTCGGTCAGCACCCTGATTTCGTCGGCAACCCAGCGCCGCTCGGCCTCGGGCAGCAGCTTTTTGACGGCAGAGAGCATGGAGCCCAGCCGGCGCATCGCCACCCGCATCTGGTGGACGCCCTCGACCCCGCCGGCAAGCGCCGCCGGCTCGTTGCGCAACAAATGCCCGAGGCAGGCCCGCCCGACGCGCTGCAGCGCCTCTTCGACCGTCATGTCCGGGCCGAGCGCGACAGGCCCGGCCGAGACCGCCGCCGGTTCCGCATCGTCCCCATCGGCGAGCCGGTAGCCGCGCTCCGACTTGCTGCGCAGATCGACCCGCAGCGGGACGGTTTCGAGCAAGGCGAGCGCCACGTCGTAGAGCGCGGCCGGGTCGCCTTCCTTGAGCTCGAGCTCGAGTTCGCTCAACGTCCAGTTGCGGCCGTTGTCGACCGCGCGCACTTGACCCCGGTCGATCGCCGCTTCGATCAGCGTCCCCGGTAGCGGCTCGACATCGACGGTCAGGCGGTCGACCTCGGTCACGAACAGCGCGCGCAGGCCGTCGGCGGCGCCGTCGGGCAGATGCGGGCCGCTCTGCGCCGCCTGCGGGTCCGGCCAGTTGTCGGCGACCGGGTCTTCCCACTCGCCGCGCGCCAGCAGATTCGCGCCCTCGGGATCCTCCGTCTTGAGAGTCTGGATAAAGTGCCCGTCTTGCTCGCGCACGCGCAGGATCGACCCGGCCCGCCGCAGCTTACGGTCCGGGGTCTCGAAATAGGTCGAGACGAGGGTGCGCGCGGTCGTCGCCGAACCGGGGGCCAGCACCCCGAGCGCCTCCCTCAGCTTGGGCAAATCCGCGGGATCGACGGTCAGCTTCAGTTCAACCTCGAGCGAAATCGGAACCTCCCCGAGGATCGCAGGATCGGAGAATGTAAACGCCCCGCCGAGTAAACGCACCGCCGAGCGGATTGGCGCCCACGCCAGAAACGGCGGTGCGGCGGCGACTTCCCCCGCCGGACCCACTGCCTAAGAATCGCCCAACCGGCGATTCTCTGATAAGCCTGCGGCAAGCCGGCATCGGACAGCCGATCACGCAACATGGCGATGTCGCGGCGATAGGCAAGCAGGTTTCGCCGCGATGGGACGGAAACGGGTCGGAGGGCGTCAATGAGCGGCATCGTGCGCTGGCCGCGGGCATGCCGGGCTCTGCCCGGCCTCGCCGCGAGGGGCTATGCCGCGAGCCCGGCGCTCGCGCGTCCGCACCCCGGCGCGTGGCTGATCGACGCCCCCGATTTCTGGCGGCTGTGGGTCGTCGGCCTGGTGGTCTTCGGGGTGCGCTGGCTCGAGATGCTGGCCGTCGCGGTGTTTGCCTACCAGCACACCCATTCGCCGTTTGTCGTCGCGGCGCTGACGATGTTGCGGATGCTGCCGATGGCGCTATTCGGCGCGGTGATCGGCGCGCTCGCCGAGCGTTTCGAGCGACGCACCGCGCTGATCTTCGTCGTGCTGTCGATGGGTCTGACCTCGCTGACCCTCGCGGTCCTGGCCTGGACGGGCAATCTCGCCATCTGGCATCTGGCGGTCGCCGCCTTTTGCAACGGCATCGGCTGGACCACCGACAACCCGGTGCGGCGCACGATGATCGGCGACGCGGTCGGCCCCGAGCGCATGAGCAGCGCCATGTCGATCGATGTCGGCGCCAACAATGCGAGCCAGATCGTCGGCCCCGCGCTCGGCGGCGTGCTGCTGTCGTCGTTCGGCATTGGCGGGGTGTTTTGCGTCAGCGTCGTGTGCTATCTCGTGGCCCTCACCGCAGCCTTCCGCGTGCGTCACCGCAACGCCGCCCTGCCGGTCGGTTCCGGCAGCGTGCTGGCGCGGATCATCGAGGGTCTTGCGCTGGTGCGCCGCGATTCGCGGCTCATCGCGACCCTGGTCGTCACCGTGATCTCCAACGTGTTCGCCTGGCCGTCGACCAGCATGATCCCGGTGATCGGCCAGGATCGGCTGGGGCTGGGCGCCGTCGGTGTCGGCATTTTATCGAGCATGACCGGGATCGGGGCGTTTTGCGGCGCGGTCGCCATCGTGTTCCTGGCGCGGCCGCCCTGGTTTTCCCGCATCTATCTCGGCGGCGTCGTGCTTTATCTGAGCCTGGTGCCGATCTTTGCGCTGGTGCCGTATCCGGTGATTGCCGGATCGGTGCTGCTGGCGACGGGCGTCGCCAACGCCTGTTTCAGCATCATGCAGGCAACCCTGGTCTATCTGGCGGCGCCGGCCGAGATGCGCAGCCGGGTCTATGGCGTCTTGTCGGTGTGCATCGGCGTCGGCATGGTCGGCTTTATTCAGATCGGGCTGCTGGCCGGGCTGATCGGCGCGTCGTGGGCGGTCGCCGCGACCGGAGGCGCGGGGCTCGCGGCGATGCTGCTGACGCGGCGCTGGTGGCTGCCGCTCGCGGCCCGCGGCTGAAGCCCCGCCGGTTCGCGCCCAGTGGGCGGGGGCGGGTTGCGCGGAAATCGTCGCTGGCCCCCTTCATGCGATGGTATCTTGCCCAAGGATAGCACCGGCCCAGCAGGACAGCGCCGGCGGGCGTCGCCGTGTCGGCAAAGGGAGAACAAGATGGCGTCGATTGACCTCGATTTGGCTCGGCCCGAGACGCGCGGGGCCGATTACATCGAACGAGCGCGGGCGCTGAAGCCGCTGCTCGAGGACGCCGCCGACGAGATCGAGGAGCACCGCCAACTGCCGCCGCGCGTCGTCGAGGCGCTGATCGAAGGCGGTTTTTTCAAATTGCTGATCCCGCGCTCGCTGGGCGGCGCCGAGTTGCACCCGCTGACCTATGTCCAGGTGCTCGAGGAGATCGCCAAGGCGGAACCGTCGACGGCGTGGTCGCTCGGCCAGAATTCCGGCTGCTCGATGACCGCACCCTACCTCGACCCGGTGATTGCGCGCGAGATTTTCGGGCCGCGACAGGGCATTCTCGCCTGGGGGCCGGACCTGCCCGGCGCCGGCCGGGGGGTCGCGGTCGAAGGCGGCCTCCGGGTGACCGGCCGCTGGGGCTTTGCCACCGGCAGCCGGCACGCGACCTGGCTTGGCGCCCATGTGCCGATCGTCGAGCAGGACGGCACGCCGCGAATGAACCCGAACGGCCGGCCCGCCGTGCGCACCGTGCTGTTCCCGAAAACCAGCGCCAAAATCATCGATAACTGGCAGGTGATCGGGCTGCGCGGCACCGGCAGCGACAGCTACGCGGTCGAGGATTTGTTTGTGCCGCAACGCTACACCTGCGGGCGCGACAACGCCGCCGAGCGGCGCGAGCCGGGCACCCTCTACAAGTTCACCAGCGGCATGGTCTATGCGATGGGCTTTTCGAACGTGTCCCTGGGCATCGCCCGCGGCGCGCTCGAGTCGTTTATCGTGCTGGCGCGCGACAAGATCCCGCGCGGGGCGCGCAACCCATTGCGCAACAACAACGTGATCCAGTCGCAAGTCGCGCAATGCGAGGCCCGGCTGCGCTCGTGCCGCGCCTTTATCCACCAGACGCTCGAAGAGATGTGGGACGAGGCCCAACGCAACGGCGAGTTCCGCCCCGACCAGCACGCGCGCCTGAGGCTCGCCTCGACCTGGGCGATTCAGCAGTCGCGGGAGGTCGTCGCCCAGGTCTACAGCGCCGCCGGCGCCACCGCGATCTTCAACGAGAACCCGTTCGAGCGACGGCTGCGCGACATGCACGCCGGCAGCCAGCAGGGCCAGGGCCGCCCGGTGCATTTCGAGACCGTCGGCCAGATCCTGCTCGGCCTGCCGCCGGAAGGCCGCATGTTCCGCTGAGGCGCGGTGCGGCCCGGCGAATGGCAGCGTTTAGCCCGTGACGCCGCCCTTCGTCAGACCGGCTGCTATATACCGGCGAAGCGCGTAGAAAATCGCGATCGGCGGCAGCGAGTAAACGATCGCGATCGCCATCATGTAGTTCCAGGGCGCGTCGTCGTCGTCGAAGAACTGCTCCAGCGCCACGGCCACTGTCGTGTGCTTTTCCGACATCAGCAACATGTATTGATAAAAGTAATCGTTCCAGGATAACAGTATCGCGAAACTTCCGACTGCGGCGAGCGCCGGGGCGATTAGCGGCAGATAAATACGGAGATAGACCTGGGCCACCGATGCTCCATCGATCCGGGCCGCTTCGTCGAGCTCGACCGGGATCAATTTCGCATATTGCAGCAGGACGAGGATGGCGTAGGGGGTCGCAAACGTCACTTCCGCAGCGATGACCGCCCACGGATTGTCCAACAGCCGATAGATGTGCATCACTCGAAAGAACGGGATGATCAGGGTCGACGACGGGATCACATAAGTCACAAGCGCCGTGTTGGTGAGCGCCCAATCCTGGGCGAGGCGCATCCGGCCGACCGCGAAACTGGCGAGCGAGCCGATCACGACGGTCAGCGCCATTACCATGATCCCGATGTAGATGCTGTTGCCGAACTGGCTCCAGATATGCTCGACGTCGTCGGCGCCCTCGGTCCACAATGCGACAAAGCTGTCGAGAGTCGGGTGCAGCGGCCAGATTTCGCCGGTGAATTCGTTGTGGCCGGTCGGGTCGAGCGCGACCAGAAACATGTTGTACACCGGGATCAGCGACCAGACGACGACGACCGCCCCGAGCGCCGCCGAGGCTGCTTCGACGAGAACCCGCCGCAGCCGGTAATTCGGCCGGCGCGCCCGCCGCTTCAAGGGCGGCGCGGCGCTCACAGCTGCACCTCCGCGGTGCTCAGCCGGCGCATCAGCAACACGACGAGCGGGATCAGGAGTGGAAGACCCGACAGACCCGCCGCGACCGCAAGCTGCGGGTCGGCAAAGTCGAGCGCATAGCGAAACCCGAGCGTCGAGAGCACGTTCGACGAGAACGCCGGTGCCCCGCCCGAGACGAACAACACCGGGGCATAGTCGCCAAATGCCCAGATCGTCGAGATCACCGTGCTGATCAAGTAAAGGTTGGCGAGCAGCGGCACGGTGACGTGAACGAACCGGCGGTAGGGCGAGGCGCCGTCCATCTCAGCCGCTTCGTAAAGATCTGGCGGGATCGCCATCCGGCCGCCGAGCAGGATCAACGTCCACAGCGGCATCCATTTCCAGATATATGAGACGATGTCACAGGCGAGCGCGAGCCAACCTTGAGCGAACCAGTCCGGTCCTTCGACTCCGAAGAGCACCGACAACAGACCGTCGAGCAAACCCTGCCGGTCGGCCACCAACATCCAATGGAATGAAAGAAAGGCCGGAACCGCGGGCAATGCCCACGGCAGGATATAAATAACCAAGAGCGCCTTGATCCATCGCCGGGGGCGCATGAAAAAGCCGGACAGCAACAGGGCGCCCAGCATCTGTGCGTTTACCGCCAAAGCAAGGAACAGCAGAGTATTGATCGCCGCCGTGGTGTAGCGTGGATCGGCGAAGAGCTCGGCGTAAAGCGACGGATTGCTGCCCATCCACAGGCCGTAGCCGATCGGATAGATGACAAAGGCGGCGAACACCGCCGCATAGGGGACGAGAAAGGCGATCGACCAGATGAAATCCGAGCCGTACAGGCGGCGGCGCTTGGACGGCCGGCCTCGACCGAACGGAACCGCCCCTCCTGTTGCGACCACCTGGGTGCCGCTCATCTCCGGCCTCCCGAGGTCGCGCCGCTCGCCGGGCCGCGGTACCCGACGGCGCCAAACCGAAGCTCGACCCGCCACCTTGCGGCGATATCCCCGCCCCGTCGCCTACATAGATCCACGGTGATCATAGGAAGTAGCCAAAAAGGCCAAAAATTGGCAGAGGCAACCTCGGTCGACCGGCGCGCCTCGCTCGTGCGGGAGGCGTTTCGCCTGGAATACCTTGCCGTCGGGTGGATGGCCGTCGAGGCCGGCGTGGCGATAAATTCCGGGATCGCCGCGCGCTCGATCGCGCTGCTCGCGTTCGGGATCGACAGCCTGATCGAGTTGGTCTCGGCGGGCGTGCTGATCTGGCGTCTCGTCATCGAGTTGCGACGAGGCCGGTCTTTGGCCGAATCCGCCGAGCGCTCGGCAAGCCGCATCGGCGCCGTGCTCCTGATGGCGCTCGCTGCTTATGTCGTGGCGGCGGCCGGATGGAGGATGTGGATGCGGCAAACCGCGATGTTCGCGTGGCCGGGGCTGGTTGTTGGCATCGCGGCGATGCCGATCATGTGGCTCTTGTCCCGGCGCAAGCTGCGCCTCGCTCACGAGCTCGACAGCCGAGCGTTGCGCACTGACGCCGTAGAATCGATCGCGTGCGGCTGGCTCTCCTTTGTGGTCGTAATTGGGCTCGTGGGCCAACTCGCGCTCGGGGCGTGGTGGATTGATTCGATGGTTTCGCTGGCCGTCGTCTGGCTGCTGGTCAAGGAGGGCCGGGAGGCTTGGGCGGGCGATGAATGTTGATCGGACATTCTCGCGAGCGCTGCCGCGTGTACCCGGTGGCGGCGATGCCGCACACAGCTCAGGGCAGCGCTTTTCCGCGGCGCACGGCGGCGATCATCTCTAAGCCGCAACCCGGGTCGCCGGCGGCACAGGGGCAGAGGTCGGCCAGCGCTGCAGCGCGGCTTCGCCCTGCGCGGTGAGGCGATAGCGGCCGGGTGCGGTGCGCTCGAACCAGCCATACACGTTGCGCAGCAGGATGCGGCCGGCATCGGGGACAGCATGACGCAGGTCGCGCGGGCGGGCGCGGCCGACATGCAGCCCTGCGGCGCAGGCGAGCGCGCGCTGGCGATACGCGGTCATGACCGGCCGGCGGACGGAGCCCCCGGGCGAGGGGTCGCCCTGACGCCGGGCATGCTCCGCGAGCAGCCTGGTGCGCCGCGGCCGATCCGGGCGGGGCCGATAGGGGCCGGGCTCGGCCAACACCTCAACCCGGTCGCGGCCAACGTCGACCGCCAGCAAGCCGAGGCCGACCAGCCGGCAGAGCCGGCGCACGCGCGGGTCGCGATCACGCCCGCGATGGGTCAGCGGCACGGCGAGCCACACCTCGTCGGCCGGCCGCATCCGGTCGACCGCCTGCAGCAGGAGATCGAGGCTGAAGCCGCGCTTCATCTCGACGACCGCCAGCAGCGGCGGCTCGCCGTCGCGCACCGCAGCGATGTCGCAGCCGCAAACCTCGCCCTTTACGACAAACCCGGCACCTTCGAGAAACCGCTTCACGGTCGGATAGAGCGCCGTCTCGGCCATCCCACGCCCCCGAATCCCCAAGTGTGTTCTACAGCGGACGGCGTGCCGGAAGCGGGCGAAATGCGTGCACCGCAACGAAACCAGGGCTAACATCGGCAGTTGACCAAGCTCAGGGAGTTTGCCGTGTCGCAGCATCACGTTTTGCGGGCCAGCCCCGAAACCTGTCATTGGGGCTTCTTCGATTCGGCGCTGAAGCCGGTGCTGACCGTCGCCTCGGGCGACACGGTGACCTTGGACAGCGTATCGGGCGGGCCCGACGTTTTGCCGGTGGACGGCCGCTTCGACATCCTCTCCGAGCACAAGGCGATCCACGCCGCGGTCGAGCCCCGGCTCGGCGCGCACATCCTGACCGGGCCGATCGCGGTCGAAGGAGCCGAGCCCGGCGACGCGCTGGGAATCGAGATCCTGTCGGTCGACTGCCGGCAGAATTGGGGATACACCCGCATTCGGCCATTATCCGGCACCCTGCCGGAGGATTTCCCGGTGCGCCGGACCTGGCACACCGCGATCGACCGCCAGCGCGGCGTTGCCACGGTGCCGTGGGGTGCCGAGATCGAATTGGCGCCGTTTTTCGGGGTCATGGGGGTGGCGCCGCCGCCCAACTACGGCCAGGTGACCTCGATCGTGCCGCGCGAGTTTGGCGGCAACATGGACCTGAAGGAGCTGGTCGCGGGCACGACGCTTTACCTGCCGGTGTGGAGCGAGGGCGGGCTGTTCTCGGCGGGCGACGGCCACGGCGTGCAGGGCGACGGCGAGGTTTGCGTGACCGCACTCGAAACCGCGCTGACCGGCACCTTCCGCCTGACCCTGCACAAGGGAATGGGCATCGACCTGCCCCGCGCCGAGACGCCCACCCACCTGATAACGATGGGCTTTGACGAAGATCTCGACGACGCGGCCAAGACCGCGTTGCGCCAGATGATCACGCTGATCGGCGAGCGCATGGGGCTCGGCCGCGAGGACGCCTATATGTTCTGCAGCCTCGCGGTCGACCTGCGGGTGACCCAGCTCGTCGACGGCAACAAGGGCATCCACGCGATGCTGCCGAAGCACTACGTCAACGGCGGGCGGCGCGCGAATTAGACAGCAATCGCCGGATAGAGCCGCGCGCCCGACCGCGCCATCTTCCGCCTGTGGATGATGCGCAGGAGCGGATGATGTTGGATTTCGACAAATGCTGGGCGGCGGTCGAGGGGCGGGATGCCGCCGCCGACGGCAGCTTTTATTACGGGGTCTTAACCACAGGGGTCTATTGCCGGCCGGGCTGCCCGTCGCGCCCGCCGTTGCGCGCCAACACGCGGTTTTTCGAGACGACCGCGGCGGCGGAGACGGCCGGGTTGCGGGCGTGCAAACGGTGCCGGCCGGCTGATCCGTCGTCGGCCTCGCGGCACGTCGCGGCGATCGAGAAAGCCTGCGCATTGCTGCGCACGAGCGAAGCGACGCCAAGCCTCGCCGAGCTCGCCGACGCGGCGGGGATCAGCCGGTTTCATTTTCACCGCGTCTTCAAGCAGGTCACGGGGGCGACGCCGCGCGACTATGCCCGCACCCACCGGCTCGGCAATTTCGCGCGAAAGCTCGAGGCCGGCGAGGATGTCGCGGCGGCGATCTATGGGTCGGGGTTCGGGTCAAGCTCGCGCGCCTATGAGGCGGCCCCCGCCGGGCTTGGCATGACGCCGGGCGCGCGGCGGCGCGGCGGCGCGGGCGAGACGATCCGCTTTGTGACGGTGCCGACCCCGCTTGACTGGGCGCTCGTCGCGGCGACCGAACGCGGCATCGTCATGACGGCGCTCGGCGACGACCGCGAGCGGCTCGCGGCCATGGTGCGCCGGCGCTTTCCCGCCGCCAGGCTGGTCGAGCAGGACACCGGCCTCAAGGACTGGGCCGAGCAGGTCGTGCATTTCATTACCGCTCCGTCGCAGACCCTCGACCTACCGCTCGACATCCGCGGCACCGCGTTTCAGGCGCGGGTGTGGCGGGCATTGCAAAAGATCCCGCTCGGCCGTACCGCGACCTACAGCGAGATCGCGCTGGCGTTGGGCCAGCCGACGGCGGTGCGCGCGGTGGCGAGGGCCTGTGCCGCCAACGACCTGGCGCTCGCGATCCCTTGCCATCGGGTGATCGGCGCGGACGGCGATCTTGCCGGCTATCGCTGGGGGATCGAGCGCAAGCGCGCCTTGCTCGACCGCGAGCGCGAAGCGGCGGCGAAAGATGAAGCCGCCTGAGGCCGCCACCCGCGCTGTCGCCGCCGCCGACTGGGCGGCGGTCGCGGCGGCGCTCGACGAACAGGGCTACGCCACCTTGCCGCTGCTGAGCCCTGCGGAATGCCGCTCGCTCAGGGCGCTCTACGATGACGACGGCGCGTTTCGCCGCCGCATCGTCATGCAGCGCCACGCCTACGGCAGCGGCGAGTACAAGTATTTCCGCTACCCGCTGCCCGAGATGGTCGCCGGGCTGCGGCAGGCGATCTACCCACGTCTCGCGCCGATCGCCCGGTGTTGGCGCGAGCGGCTGCGCGAGCCGGGGCGGTTTCCGCCGCGCCTGGACGACTATCTCGACGAGTGCCATCAAGCGGGTCAAGAGCGGCCGACGCCGCTAATGCTGAAATACGGCCCCGGCGACTACAACCGGCTGCACCAGGACCTCTACGGCGCGCTGGTCTTCCCGTTCCAGCTGACAGTGCTGCTCAGCGATCCACAACACGATTTTAGCGGCGGCGAGTTTCTGCTCGTCGAGCAGCGGCCGCGGGTGCAGTCGCGCGGCGAGGTCGTGCCGCTAGGCCAGGGCGAGGCGGTGATCTTCCCGGTGCATCACCGTCCCGTCGAAGGGGCGCGCGGCGCCTTTCGCGTGACGATGCGGCACGGCGTCAGCCGCGTTCGCAGCGGCGAGCGCTACACGCTGGGCGTTATCTTCCACGACGCCGCCTGACCGCGCGCGGCCTCAACCGGGTTCGGCGACCGCGGCGGACCACGGCGACATCACATCCGAAATACCGTGGTTTAGACCCGCTGCGTCGCGCAGCACCAGGTTCGGGCACGCGAACCGGCCCGGATAGACCGTGTGCTCGACGAGGGTCGCGCCCGGCTTGCGCGACAGCGGCTCGAGGATCGCCGGCGGCAGGCGACGGTCGATGGCGATGCGGTCGCTGCCGCTGACATCGATCCGCGGATGATGCGCCGCCGTTTCGGGGTCCATGCCGAAATCGACGAAAAAGCTCGTCATCTGCGAAACCGCGGCGAGGATGCGCCTCCCGCCCGACGCGCCTAGTCCCAACCAGGGCCGTCCGTCGCGGGCAACGACTATCGGGCACATGTTGGTCAGAGCGCGCTTCCCCGGTGCGATCGAATTTGGCCGCCCCGGCCGCGGGTCGAACCACATGATCCCGTTGTTCATCAGGATCCCGGTGCTCGGGAGGACATAATAGCTGCCAAACAGCGACAGCAACGTCGTCGTCAAGCTGACGATCGTGCCGTCGCGGTCGATCGCGGTGATGTGGGTCGTCGAAGTCTGGGCGCCGGCCTCGGCGTCACCGGCACGTTCGAGCCGGTCGGCATAGGCTGCGCGCAACGTCTCGATCACCGCCTCGAAATAACCGGCGTCGGGCATCGCGCCGAACCGCTGGCTGGCGAGCCGTCCCAAGACCGCGCCAAGGGTCGGCCCCGCGGTCATTCCGGGGGCGGTTTGGACGGTCACGCCGCGATAGGCGATGTCGAGCGACGCAACGATGCGCGCCCGGCAATCGGCGAGATCGTCGGCGGACATAAAGCCGCCGGCCGCCCGGCTATCGGCCGCGATCGCGCGGGCGATCTCGCCTTGGTAGAAATCCTCGGGGCCGGCCTCGGCCAGCCGTTCGAGGGTTTCGGCCAATTGTCCGAGAGACAGGCGCGGGATATCGCCATCGGACGCACCGACCGGCGGCAAGCCGTCCGGCAGCCATATCCGCCGACTTTCATCGTAGCGCCGCAGGTCGGCGGCGGCGTTTGCCACTTTGAGCGTCGTGAACCAGTCGATCGGCAGGCCCTCGCGCGCGAGCGCCGCGGCCGGGGCCGCCAGCTCGCGCCACGGCATGCGGCCAAAGCGCTCGACCGCGGCACCATAGCCGCGCACCGCGCTCGGAATGGCAAAGGCGAGCGGGCCGTGGACGTTGCGATCGCCGACAACGCTCTGCGGCCAAGTGAACAGCTCGGTGCGTATGGCATCGGTCAACGGATAGGCGGCGGGGTCGAGGCCGCGCGGCGACACCGGACCGAAATCGATCACCTCGGCGTGCGGGGCGCCGGCCCGATGCACAACCATGAAGCCGATCCCGCCGAGGCCGCTGCTCCACGGCTCGGCCGCGGCACCCGCTAGAGCAGCGGCAACGGCGGCATCGACCGCGCTTCCGCCGGCCGCCAGAATGTCGGCGCCGATCGTCGCGGCGGCGTGGCTTTGGGCGGCAACGATGCCGCCTTGCGACGAGATGCCGGGCTTTCGGACCGTCCAGTTCTGGGTCAGGGGCATCGCGGCCGGCCGCTTACGCGACGCTGATCTCGTCGACGCGGCTCGGATAGAAAGCATAGTAGCCGGCGATGCCGGCGACCTCGTCGTACGGTGTCGGATAGCCCCAGACCGCGTTTTCGGCGCGGCGCATGTCGGCGCCGTTGGGCACCTCGATCGTCCAGTATGAGGCCTCGCCCTTGTATGGGCAGCGGGTGTGAAGGTCGGTTCGATGCATCAGATCGAGCCGCATGTCCTTTTCCGGAACGTAATAGGCCGGGTCATGGCCGGTTTCCTCGACGCGGAGTGCCGCGGTGCTGTCGGCGATCGTGATCCCGCCGAAGACCACTTTCACGCGGCGCGTCTCCGGCACCAGGTCGACGCGGTGATCGGGGCGGCTGACAAATCCGGGGGCCGGGTTCGGCATGTCTACTCTCCTGAGCGGGTTGTCAGTGCCCGCCCTTTGCGGGCGCGGCGTACGCCTCGAACGAGTTGATGCAGTTTTGGCGCAGTTGCGAGTCGGCGATCGGGCCGCATTCGACCGCTTCGCGGTGTTTGCGGAATCCGGCATTGCTGCGAAGCGCCGCCGAATATTGCTCGCTTTGGCGGACGTTCGCCTGCGCCGCCGGATTGTCGGTCGGCATCGCCTGGGCCAGGGCGGCCCCGGCGCAGCCGATCGTCAGCAAGACACTCAAAACTGCCGCTCGGTGCATGGGCATTTTTCTCTCCTCATAGCTCTCGCTCGGCCGATGCCGGAGGCGCTGGGGTGACGGCTCGGCGCGCGAAACTTCTCCGTCCGTCACCGTGTCCCGCGCCTGCTCGGCCTGATGTTTTGCGCCGGGAAGGGGTAGTGTCAAGCCGCGCCGACCACCGCTGCCCGCGGCCGCTTGATTGCCCTCCGCTCTTCCAGCCGGTCGAGGATCATCCACGGCAGCAGATGGGCCGGCAGATCGACCCGGCGCCCGTGGGGTGCCGCGCCGTCGACCAGCACATAGTCGCTCGCCCAGTCGTCAAACCCGAAATGGGCGAAGGCGTGCGGCAGACTCGGCAGATGGTCGCCGTAGAAGCTGAAGACGGCGTCGCGGCGGGACGGCCCGAGCTCGTCGAGCAAGATGGCGAGCATCTCGTCGGAACGACCAACCCCGTCGAGATAGCGCAGCAAGGGGCCGCGTTGTGGCAGGTCGGCACGATCAAAACGGCGCCGCAACCGCGGGTCGATCTCCGCTCCGGCCTCGTGCCACGGACCGTGATTGCCCATCGTAATCACAAAAACGAACGTCCGCGGCCCCGCGGCATCGAGCACGCGAAGCACCTGTCGGGCGAGATCGGGGTCGGAGCGGTAGGGCGGGCGGCGCGATCCGCCGAGCGTCTCGCGGCCGAGAAACGAGTCGAAGCCGAGCGCCGGCAAGGTCCGGTCGCGGCCGAAAAAGCCGCGGTCGAACGGATGCAGGCAAAGCGTGCGATAACCCTCGTCGCGCAGGCGCGAGGCGACCGAGGCGAGCGGCGTGCGGGCGAAGGCGTGGTAGGGATTAAACCGGTCATAGCCGAGGCGCTCTTCGGGGATTCCGGTCAGCACCGCGAACTCGGCGCGCATCGTGTTGGCGCCCCAGGCCGAAACCTCGAGGCGGCCGTGGGTGGCACCCTGCTGCAGGCAGGCGTCGAAGCCGCGCATGAGGTCGTGCGGGACATCGGGCGAGATCCGGCGCGCATCAAAAAAGGACTCGCATTGCACGACCACGACGGGCGTTGAAGCACCTCCGCCGTTTACTGCCGGGGCCGAAAACGGGTGGTATTCGGCGCGGCGCTGTGCGCGCTCGGCGCGCGCGATCACCCCGTAGACGAAAAGAGCGGCAACCGGTCCGAGCCGGGCGGCGTCCGCGAGCGGCTCGCCGGTCGGCCGAAGCCGGGACAGAACGGCGGCGGCTTTGCCGAGCGCCGGCTCGCGCGACAAGACCCACCCGACGAGCCAGACCGCGAGGAGGCAAAGGAACGCGGCCAGCGGCTGCGGCTGCCACAATGCCGGTCCGAGAACGAGCAGGGCGACCCCGAGCCCGATCGCGCCCGCCGCCCCACCGAGGACGAGCGCCGGACCCGCGAACGGGAGATAGAGATGCGGGTGGGTGAAGACGTGGCGCAGCTCGGACATGTCGGAAAACACGACCGGCTCGCGCAGCGCATCGCGCTTGGCCCGGTCCACAAGCGCAAACCCGCCGCCCAGCGAGAGCAGCACAAGGCCGGTGAACATCGGCCGCCCGGTGGCGACAAGGACCAGGCCGCCGACGAGCAGCAGCGGGAAGATGTCGAGAACGGCCGCCACCGGCTCGGTGTTTCGCGCAGCCGCAACCCGGCGAGGGATCAGCCAACCTCCCGCCGCTGCCGCCGCCGCGATCGCGATCCGCAATGCCTCAGCCGTCATGTGACCGCGCCGGACGGATGCGAAAATGATAGCGGCGCAGGATCGCGTCGCCGACCCAGGCGGGGGCGAGGTCGCAAAACTGCAGGCCCACCACCAGCGGCCACGGGAAGGCGACCCGGCGGCGACCCCGGTCGATGCCGCGCTTTACCGCGCGCGCGGCCGCCTCGGCGCTGACCAGGAAGGGGGTCGGCCCCTCGAACCGGTCGGTCATCGGCGAGTCGAAAAAGCCGGGGCACACGATCGTCACGCCGACCCCGCGGGGTGCGAGCCGCGGCCGCAGCGCCTCGGCATAGGCGCGCAGCCCGGCTTTGCTCGCGCAGTAGCCGGGGCTGTCTGGCAGCCCGCGATACGCCGCGACCGAGGCCACGACGGCGACCCGCCCCGACCCGCGCCGGCACAGCGCCGGCAGCAGCGGCTCGACCGTGTTGACCGCGCCGATCAGGTTGACGCGCACCTGGCGAGTGGCGGTTTCCACGCCCTCGGACGGCGCGTCGGGATCCGGGCCGGCCGACGTCCCAGCGTTGGCGATCAGCAGCTCGACCGGGTGGTCGCGATCGAATTCACTCAGCCACGCGGCCATCGCCGGGGCGTCGACCACGTCGATCGCCGCGATCCTCACCTCGGCACCCTTGGCCTCGCACGCATCGGCGGTCTCCCCGAGCCTATAGCGATCGCGTCCGAGCAGCCCCAGCACCGTTTGCGGGCCGGCATAGGCTTCGGCCAAAGCGGCGCCGAGACCGCTCGAAGCCCCCGTGATGACTACTGCGCGAAAAGGTCGGCGCATCCCCGCACACTAAAGCCGCAGACCGGCCTGCCGGCGTCCGAAAGGCGTCAGAATCGGCTCGCTAACGGATTGATTACGAACGGCATGCGCCCGGCATCCCTGCCGAACGAGCGCCGCGCGCGTAAGTTTCACATCGGGCGATGCGACATTTTGGCCGGTTGGGCGGCGCGCGCCGTCACCGCCCCCACAAGACCGCTATCCGGTCAAGCGGGACGGCCCTCAATGCGCGACCACCTTGGCCACCGCGAACATTGCCCCAACGATCGCGACGATGTTGACGACGAGCGTCCCGAGGATCAAGCCAAAGACGCGGTTCAGAATATCGGCTTTGATCGCTTCGATCTTGGCCTCCAGACGCAGCTCAGATTGGCGCAGCTCGCTGCGCAGCTCCGCGATCTCGGCCTTAACGCCGGTGATGTCGTCTTTGGTGGCGAGATCGGCGCCCCCGGTCGCGTCCTGGACTGCGGCGACGACGGCTTCGGCTTGCGGCTCGGTAAAGCCGGCTTGGCGCAGTCGTTTCGCGACTTTGAGCGTGTCGATCGCCACCCTCCGGCAACCCCACCCGGACCCGATCCGTGCTTCCTGACCCG